>JAAYBL010000204.1 GCA_012718945.1 Bacteroidales bacterium | reverse complement strand
CCGTATGGGCCATGCGTATAAAGCGGTCATAGGCTTGATCATCCTTGCGTGGTGCAGTGAAGTGCAGGTGGGTGAGTTGTAACATGGTTTCCAGATCCTTGACCGATGAACTGCCACTGAAGCCTTCTTCGTAGGTGTTGATGTAAGGACTGACGCTGGCCAGTTTGCCCGTCAGTTTCTTTCTCAAACTGATTTGGTCGAAATCGCCTAAGCCGCTTTGATTGATGACATTGGTGGCGAAAGAAAGGGAGGGCAGTTCGCTTTCGGAAACGAGGCTGGATCCGCCTTCACTCCAAGCCATCATCCTGATTTCGTCTTCCTTGTAGGGTGTGGTTTTAAACAAGACACGGATGCCGTTGGAGAGCAACAGTTCCGTTGTTCCCATCACTTCATTGACAGATTCCTTCTTGATTTTACCGGGTTTGAGGGATTTTGCAATCAAGGGTTGATCGGTGGATTTTTCCTCTTTGGGTTTCAGGTCCAGGGAAGAGGCTGCTTCAAGTTCGGCCAGTAGCAAGGCGTTGTCCGGATAGCTGATGCCTTCTTTTTCGGGTCCTTCAACCATGTAAACCACGCTCTTGTTGCTTAAATAGTGAGTGGCCATTTGATTAAGCTGCTCCAGATTAATGTTGGGCAGGTTGGTCTTGAAAAACGAGTATTCCCATTCAATACCTGGCATGCTCTCAGCTTGGGTGAAATGCCTGGCGTATTCGCGCACCAGACTGTTGTTGCGTTGCTGCGAGCGTTCATTGTATTGCTTTTCCAACCGGCTCATCATGGCTGTTTTAGCCCTTTCAAGCTCAGCGTTTGAGAAACCAAAACGCTTAATTCGTTCCACTTCCTCGATCATCCGTTTCCTGGCTTCAGACTCCTTGCCGCTCAAGGGCGTTGCTATGAAACCGAATACGTTTTTTGTTCGGGTCAGCGTGGTGACATAGCCGCCGAGGCCGGAAAGGGGCGAGCCCGGTTCGCGCACCAATTCATCAAAGCGGTTGTTGACCATGGTCGTGATGATGTTGTCCATCAAGTTGGCCAGGTAGCCTTGGACGGTACTTTCAACGGAGTCTGGAAGGGGATTGTACAGGTAGTACAGGCTGACTTCTACTGTTTTGGTTTCAGGATCGGTGAACACGCCGGCTACAGGTTGTTCTTTATCCGGGACTGGGAAAAAGATCCGTTTGGCTGGATTGACGGGGGCTGGAATGTCTGCAAACAAGGCTTTGATCTTTGCTTCTATTTGGTCGACATCGATATCGCCCACTACCAGGATGGCTTGCAGGTCTGGTCGGTACCATTTTTTATAGTAGTTTCGCAGGGTTTCATGGCTGAAGTTGTTGATGACAGCGGTGTCTCCGATGATATCGCGTTTGGCGTATTGGGAGCCTGCCATCACCAGTTGGTTGGTGGCTTTCCACAGGCGGCGGGAAGCTGTTTGTCCTTGACGCCATTCTTCGCGGATCACTCCTCGTTCCTTATCGATTTCATCTCCTTCCAGCAAGATGAAGCTGGACCAATCGTGCAAGACCAGCAGAGCTGAGTCGATGATGCCTTCTCTGTAGGTTGGGACATCAGAGAGGTTGTACACTGTTTCATCCAGTGAAGTATAGGCGTTGATGTTTGCACCAAAACGAACACCGATGCTTTCAAAATAGTTGATGAGCTGTTTGCCTGGGTAGTGCTTGGTACCATTGAAGGCCATGTGTTCCAGGAAGTGGGCCAATCCGTTCTGGTCGTCTTCCTCCAGAATAGCTCCTACGTTTTGGGCAATGTAAAACTCGGCTCTTTCCTTGGGTTGCTGGTTGTGCCGTATATAATAGGTGAGTCCATTTTCGAGCTTTCCGTAACGGACAGCTGGATCCATGGGCAGTGGTTGAAGGCTGGTCTGGCTGAACACTGATAGGGTCAGGCTCAGTAGCACGAGGGTGTAAAGAGTTGTTTTCATTGGTTTTACGTTAATGATGCTTACAAAAATACACATTGTTTAGGTTTTTTCTATCTTTGTCACCCAAAACCTCTTATCATGAACCGGAAACGCTACCAATTTGCGAACAACCTGTCAGGATGGATTGCTTTCGCCATTGCGTCAGTAACTTACCTCTTGACCATCGAACCCACCGCCAGTTTCTGGGATTGCGGTGAATTTATTTCAACCGCTTATAAGCTGGACGTAGGACACCCTCCCGGAGCCCCCTTCTTCATGTTGTTCGGTCGGTTCTTCGCCAATTTTGCCAGTGGTCCTGAACAAGTGGCAGCCATGATCAACACCATGTCGGCGTTGTTCAGTGGCTTGACCATCCTTTTCTTATTCTGGTCCATCACTCACCTGGCCCGCAAAATTGTTCCAAAGGATGCGTCGAATATGACCACCGGAGAAATCATTACCATTTTGGGTGCCGGTTTTGTCGGAGCATTGGCTTATACCTTCTCTGATACGTTCTGGTTCTCAGCCGTTGAAGGCGAGGTTTACGCGTTTTCATCCTTGTTTACGGCGGTAGTCTTCTGGGCCATCCTCAAGTGGGAGGATGTGGCCGACCAGTCTCACGCTGAACGCTGGATTATCTTCATTGCCTACCTGATGGGTTTGTCCATCGGTGTCCACTTACTCAATCTCTTGTGTATTCCGGCTTTGGTGTTGGTTTACTATTTCAAGAAATCCTCCAACGTTACGACCAAGGGTTCTTTGCTGGCCTTGCTTGGATCTGCCGTGCTCATAGCTATTGTGTTGTACGGTATCGTTCCCGGATTTGTAAAAGTGGCTTCCTGGTTTGATTTGCTCTTTGTCAATACCCTGCACTTTTCGTACAACTCGGGTGCCATTTTCTACATCCTGGTTGTCATTGCCGCCATCTCATGGGGCTTATATGAAACGTTTAAGGGAAAAAACGCTTTGCGCCAGAAGATAGCCTTCTGTGTCAACATTGTATTGGTGGGTATCCCCTTTATCGGTCACTCGTTTATCATCTGGGTTTTGGCTACCGGCATCCTGATTGCTTTGGTCTTTACCTGGAAGGGCTTGAACGCAAAACTGATGAATACCGTGTTGCTGTCGCTGATGGTCATGTTGATTGGTTATTCCAGCTACGGTGTCACAGTAATCCGTTCCAATGCCCAGCCACCCATGGACCAGAACTCACCAAACAACATGTTCTCACTGGAACGCTACCTCAACCGCGAACAATACGGGGAAACACCGTTGTTGTACGGGGAGACTTTTGCTTCCGACATTAGTTGGGAAACCGAGGGTCGCAATTGTGTTCCGGTATACAAGAAGAAACAAACGTTATGGAACCAGGTGGTCAAGGAAAACCCTGACCAACCCGACCAATACTTCATCTCTGGTTACAAAGAAGTGCCGGTGATGGAACCCGCCACCAATATGTTGTTCCCACGCATGCACAGTAAGCGTGAGGATCATGTGAAAGCCTACAAGGAGTGGAGCAACTTCAAGGGCAAACCGGTGGTCATCGACCGTTGTGGCCGTAAGGAAACGGTGATGAAACCCACCATGATTGAGAACCTGCGTTTCTTTATCAGCTACCAGGTCAATTTCATGTATTGGCGTTATTTCATGTGGAACTTTGCCGGTCGTCAAAACGATATTCAAGGGAACGGAGAAATCAACAACGGGAATTGGATTACCGGCATCGGCTTTATCGATAAGGCACTGGTGGGTGATCAGTCTAATTTACCCGATGAAATGGCCAATAATAAAGGTCGGAACACCTATTACCTGCTTCCGCTTTTACTTGGACTTATGGGGCTCTTCTACCAGGCTTTTGCCGGTGAAAAGGGTATTCAAGGCTTCTGGGTCACGTTCTTTCTTTTCTTTATGACGGGGCTGGCCATTGTATTATACTTGAACCAGACGCCTTATCAACCACGTGAACGAGACTATGCCTATGCGGGTTCGTTCTATGCCTTCTGTATCTGGTTGGGACTTGGTGTGCCTGCCTTGATCAAGGGCTTCAGGAAATTCCTGCCTGAAGTTCCAGCGGCTGCCTTGGGTACGTTGCTCTGCTTGGGCGTACCAACCTTAATGGCTGCTCAAAACTGGGACGACCACAATCGGTCCGACCGCACCACTGCCAGGGATTTTGCCTATAATTACTTGATGTCCTGTGATGAAAACGGGGTGATTTTCACCAACGGTGATAACGATACATTCCCCTTGTGGTACATCCAGGAAGTAGAAGGGGTCAGAACCGATGTCAGAGTCTGTAACCTGAGTTACCTGCAAACCGACTGGTATGTGGATCAAATGCGCAGGCCTTACTACGAATCTGATGCCTTGCCCATCGACTGGGATAGATCGCTGTATGCCAATGGCAAGCGTGACATTGCCCGCATCATGAAACTGACGGAAGATTCCATCAGCTTGGAAACAGCGCTTGAGTGGGTCAAAACCGATGACCCCCGTTATAAACGGATTCCTGGCTACGACCAGCAACTTGACTTTGTGCCTTCCGATAAAATCTTTATTCCTGTTGACAAAGACAAGGTCTTGGCTAACGGATATGTAGACTCCTCATATGCTGATAAGATTGTGCCTCAGATGATGGTCAACCTTGCTGGTAAAAGTTACCTAGGCAAGCACGAACTCATGATTATGGAGATGTTGAAAACCAACAACTGGGAACGCCCTATTTATTACGCGGTCACAGTAGAGGGTTCACAATTCCTGGGTCTGAAGGGCAGCTTCCTGCAAGAAGGGTTGGCCTATAAAGTAGCACCTGTTCAAAGTGCCAACGGCGAACCCTCCGTCAACACGACCAAGATGTATGACTTGATGATGAATACCTTCCGTTGGGCTAATGTCAAGGATTCTACCATCTATCTGGATGAGAATAACCTTCGCATGTGCAATACGCATCGTCACATGATGGCTTCATTGGCTATGGCACTCTATAATGAGGGTCAATATGAAAAAGCGGAGGCTGTGATAAACAAGGCTATGGAAGAATTGCCGACGTCATCTGTACCGGCTAATTATTCCATCGTAGACATGGCCAAAGTGCTGTATGCTATGGGTAAGTCTCAACAAGCCAAAGACATTATACAGGTGGTAGCCAACAACAGCCTCCAGTACCTGAATTGGGCGTATGGCTTTTCCCCAAGGCAATATAGGTCGGCTAATGTAATGGTCAATACTCATCTGTTCACCCTACAGGAGATCATGAGTGTACTCAACCAGTATGACAAAGACCTGTTCAATGCGTATATGCCCGATTTCCAGAAGCATGGTCAGCTATTCCAGCAGAACATGTCTATGGCTGCCAGGATGGGCCGCAACCGCTAAAAGATGTTTATTGAACAATTACCTGGCTTTGTGCGCTGTCTTTACAAAAGTGTTTTATGGCGCAAAAGCCCTAACGAAAAAATAGTTTACCTGACCTTCGATGACGGACCAATACCTGAGGTTACTCCTTGGGTATTGGACGTCCTTGACAGGTACGGCGTCAAAGCTACTTTCTTCTGTGTCGGAGAAAATGTCATGCGCCACCCCGATGTCTATAAGGATGTTTTGGCGCGTGGTCATCGCACTGGCAACCATACCTACAATCATTACAGGGGTCTGTTCCGCAATTCGGAAGAATACCTGGCCAACATCGAGAAGGCTGCTCAATACATTGACAGCGATTTGTTCAGGCCACCTCATGGTGATATGAAGTGGAGTCAACTACGAACAATCAAAAAGCATTATCAAGTAGTGCAGTGGGATGTAATTTCCAGGGATTATAACCCCGATCTGGAACCTGACAAAGTCTTGGCCATCGTCATGAAGTATGCCAGAAATGGTTCCATCATTGTCTTTCACGATTCCTTGAAGGCTGCCCGTAACATGAAGTACGCTCTCCCCAAGGCCATAGAGTATTTGCAGGAGCAAGGTTACGCCTTCGGTGTGTTGTAATCCTGGGTGTTTTCCGATACGTCTCTATCCCTTTTTAGCCCTATAGCAATTACCGGGCAAAGCTTCGATCATATCATCCATCTCGAGCTGCATCGTTGCAGACAGGATGTCGGGCACACTCAGTCCCGTCAACCGCAACAGTTCGTTTAGACCAACGGTTTCCGCTTTGGATACGTGTTTGAGTATGGCTTGTTCCTTTGAGGTCAATGGACGGAATAGTGTAGGCTCAACGTTGGCTTTTCGAGAACACGTTGTTGACCAGCCTATATCGCTTAAAAGGTCATCGGGTCCATCAATTAAACTGGCTACCAAGTGTTTGATGAGGTTGTTGCTGCCTTTTGAACGGTTGTCTGAGGGACGACCAGGTCTTGTATAGACTGGACGTCCATATTCGAAGGCTCTGGATGCCGTGTTGAGCGAGCCGCCTTTTTCACCCGATTCCACTACGATACAAGCGTCACTAAGGCCGGCAACAATACGGTTCCGTTGTAAGAAACGCCATCCTTCGGCCGCTGTTCCCGGTTTGAGTTCGCTTAAAAGGCAACCGCTGGTTTGGAGAAGTTCGGCCGTGTGAGCGTGAGCATAGGGATAAAGGATATCAAGCCCATGGGCCAGAACAGCCACCGTAGGTAGTTGCTGGTTTAGGGCTGCAATATGAGCTGTGATGTCTATTCCGTATGCCAATCCGCTAACAATCACCAAATCCGGGAATTTGACGGCTAACCCTTTCACCAGAGCCTCTGTCCATTCCCTGCCTGCAGGAGTGGGTTTCCTGGTGCCCACAATGGCGAGAACCTTGGGGGCGTTAAGCGCCATTTTGCCTTTGTAGAAGAGTAGCACGGGTGCATCGTCGCAAAACGTGAGCCGATGAGGATAGTCTGTGTCACCGAAAAAGGTTAAACGACACCCCAATTTATTGACCCTTTCCAGCACCTCGTCGGCTTCACGCAACAGACTGTCCCTGCTGGTCAATGCCTGTCGAAGCACCTCAGGAAGGTGGGGCAAGGATTTTAGTGTTGGATCACAGAAAACGGCTTCTGGAGAGCCTGCAAAGTTTAGTAAGGCCTTGTCAACCCCAAGCTTTCCAAAAGGCAATAGGGAATAGGCTACTTGGAAGCGTCGGTTTTCTTCCATCGTTGACTCATTTCGCCGTGGCAAATAAGTCGAAATCCTGTAGTTTGCCGTTGACCAGACAGACGGCGTCCACCTTGGCTTTGACAACCAAGGTGAGGTCGGGTTCGCGGTAGATGTTTTGACGAAAAACCCAACGAAGGCCTTCTTTTTTCATATCAACTGTCACTGAAAAGCAGTCTTTGCTTTTTAGCGGCGTTTTAAAGGCCATTTCCAGCCTGGCCACCACAAAATCGATGCCTTTGTCGTGCAGCTCAGAGAAACTCAAACCAAGGGTTTGAATGTACTCATGCCTGGCGTGTTCAAGGAAGTGTTGATAGTTGGCATTGTTGACAATGCCTTGCAGATCACATTCGTAATCCCTGACTTTGAAGTGTAGCTTGTATGGCTCCATGAATCGTTTGTTTAGCGGCTCAAAGGTATATAAAATAAACAACAATAAAAAACAACCAAAAGGTTATTTGCCTGATGTCTTTTCCGTGGGCTTGACGGGCACGATTTTATAGAGTTTATCGGATGGTCTGATTTTTTCCCCTAAGGGCATGGAGATAGCCTGACCTTTCACGGCTTTGTCAACGGGCTGTCCATTGACATGAATTTCAGAAACGACAGCCTCCAATGCTCCGGTGGTTGGGCCTGTAACCAGAATGTTGTCTCCAGGGCTCAGGCTGTTGCTTTCCAGGCTAAATTCAGCAATACCAAGTTTGGAAAAATACTTGACGCCTTTGCCGATAAGTACTTTTCGGGTGGTGGCTGATGAACCATAGGCATGGGTCCATTCGCCCAATCGTTGCCCCAGGTAATAACCATCCCAGAAACCTCGGTTGAAGACGGTAGCCAGGCGTTGATCCCAGTCTTGAATACGTTCGGCTGTAAAGGAGCCATCCAGATAGGCTTCCACCGCTTCCCGATAGCACGTGACGACGGTCTTGACATATTCGGGTCCTCTAGCCCTGCCTTCTATCTTGAATACTGTCACACCTGCATCCAGCATTTTGTTCAGAAAGTGGATGGTTTTCAAGTCCTTGGGCGACATGATGTATTGGTTGTCAATACCCAGTTCCCTGCCGGTTTCGTTGTCAGTCACGGTATATCCACGACGGCAAATCTGGTAACAAGAGCCTCTGTTGGCCGAGGCATTGTATTCGTGCAGGCTAAGGTAACATTTGCCGGAAACGGCCATGCATAAGGCGCCGTGACAGAACATCTCCAGGCGGACATGTTGTCCAGAAGGACCACAAATGTTTTCTTCCACGATGGCCGCGTGAATGGCGGCTACCTGGTCGAGGTTGAGTTCCCTGGCCAGAACGACCACGTCGGCAAACTGAGCGTAGAAGCGAAGTGCTTCGATGTTGGCTATGTTGAGTTGGGTGGACAAATGTACTTCCACGCCAATGCTTACGGCGTAGGCCATGGCGGCCACATCGGCGGCGATGACCGCGCTGATACCCGCTGCAGCTGCACTGTCAATCACTTGACGCATAATGGCCAGGTCTTCGTCGTAGAGGACACTGTTAACGGTCAGATAGCTTTTTACACCCTTGGCTTTACAGGTTTGTACCAGTTCGTGAAGGTCTTCCAAACTGAAGTTGGAGGAGGAGCGGGAGCGCATGTTCAGTAGTCCCGCGCCGAAATAAACGGCGTCGGCGCCGGCTTGCAAGGCGGCTGTGAGAGACTCTCTGGAACCCACAGGTGCCATAATTTCAACGTGTTCCCGTTTCATATCAATGCTTATTTTAACGGTGCAAAAGTACGAAACCTAGGGGAATAAACAGGCTTATTGAGACGCATTGACCAAAATTGGGTACTTTTGTGGCTTGTTGTACATCGGTTGTTGGTACTGATTGTCCAGGAACTGACCCCATGGTACGACATTGATATGGAACGCAAACGGTATGAAAATAGGTAACTTGGATCTGGGCGAAAAGCCCCTTTTGTTAGCCCCCATGGAGGATGTCACCGATGTGGCCTTCCGTCACATGTGCAAGCGTTTTGGGGCGGATATGGTTTATACGGAGTTTGTGTCAGCAGAAGCCTTGATCCGTCATGTCAACAGCACCAAACAGAAGCTGCACATACTCGATGAGGAAAGGCCGGTGGCCATTCAGATATATGGTAGGGATCCGGAGGCTATGGCTGAGGCTGCGCAGCTTTGTGAAGAGGCCAAGCCTGATGTGATTGATATCAATTTCGGTTGTCCGGTAAAGAAAGTGGCCGGTAAGGGAGCTGGTGCAGGTTTGCTGAGAGACGTTCCTAAGATGCTGGACATTACCCGTCGGGTAGTGGATGCAGTAAAGGTCCCTGTCACGGCCAAGACGCGCTTGGGTTGGGATGATTCATCAAGGATTATTGTTGACTTGGCCGAGTCTTTACAAGATTGTGGCATACAAGCATTGGCTATCCATGGACGTACCAGGGCGCAGATGTATACAGGTGAGGCCGATTGGTCGCTGATTGGCGCCGTGAAGCACAATCCCAGAATGCGCATACCCATTATTGGCAACGGCGATGTCACTTCACCGGCCATCTGCTTACAACGTTTCGAGGAAACGGGTGTAGATGCTGTCATGATAGGCAGGGGCAGCATAGGTAGGCCCTGGATATTCGGTGAAATCAGGCATTTCCTGGATACGGGCGAGCCAGTCTCTACGTATACGTTCGAATGGATGGTCGATATCCTCAAACAACAGGTGCTCGATAGTGTATACCGGTTGGACGAACGCCGGGGTATTCTTCACATCAGACGTCACCTGGCTGCCACACCCGTTTTCAAAGGTATTCCCAATTTCAGGGACACCAGGGTGGCGATGTTGAGGGCTGAAACCCTGGAGGAACTCTTCGGAATAATCGACTCAATAAATCGCTGACGCTACTTTGCGTACACTTTCTGTCGCCATCATCGAATAGAAATGGATGCTGGGCACGCCCATGGCTATCAGTTCTTTGGCCTGTTGGGTACACCATTCAACACCAACAGTCACGGCATCGGCATCGCTCTTGCAGTCGCTGAGCGCCTTGACTAAATCGTCGGGTAGATCAACATGGAATATTTTGGGCAAAACTGTCAGCTGGTTCAGCAACACGATGGGCTTGAGACCAGGAATGATGGGCACGGTGATGCCTTCTTTACGGCAGGCCTCAACGAAGGACAGGTATTTTTGGTTGTCAAAGAACATTTGGGTAACCAGGTAGGAGGCGCCGTTTTCCACCTTGACCTTGGCCCAATGTAGGTCGCTGGCCAGGTTGGGGGCTTCTTCGTGTTTCTCCGGGTAGCAGGCCATACCGTAGGAGAAAGGATTACCCTGTTGTTTAATGGGGGTGCCGTCCATGAAAAAGCCGTCGTTGAAACGATTGACTTGCTGTTGCAGATCGGTGGCATGAGCGTGCCCTATGGGGATGAAGGATTTTTCATGCCTGGCCTTGTCGCCCCTGAGTAGTAACAAGTCTGTGATACCCAGGAATTGCAGGTCGATCAATACGTATTCTGTCTCCGCTTCCGTGAATCCACTGCAAAGCACATGAGGAACAACCGGTATCCCGTATTTGTTGAGGATGGCGGCCGCTACGGCAACCGTACCTGGCCGATGGCGTTCGGCTACCTGTTGATACAAACCAGTAGGTAGCGGTTTGAAGACGAGCTCGCTACGGTGTGTGGTAATGTTGATGTATTTGGGATCAAATTCCTTAAGCGTGTCGATGGTTTTAAACACACTGTTGATACTGTTGCCTTTTAAAGGGGGCAAAAGTTCGAAAGAAAAGGCTGTTTTTTTGTTGTTCAGGATGTTGTTGATGACACTCATATTAGTCTTTTTCGAATTTTTGGGCGTATTTTTTGGGCTCGTTCAGGAATTCAAGGGCCTTAAGCAAGGCTTCGTTTTCAGTCCACATGACACGGTAGAAGTCGGCCGATTTCCATAAATCCCTGGCCATATAAGCTTTGAGTTGCTTTTTCAGCAATGTTTTGTCCGACAGACTGTCGGCTTGTGTAAAGCTGACATCATCCCTGGTTGCATAGGTCATCAAGGTCTCTATCAGTTCATCGTTCACGGTAAATTCAGCGATGAAAGCGTCAGGATCAGCGTATGTTTTGATCAGTTCTTTACGGTTCGCATCTACATGCTCGAGACTGAATCGGTTGAGGATGCCTGAAGCAGAGAGTACCCGGTGCAGGGGTGTGATACTGGTGGTGTCGAACGGCACGAAAATATCGGGCATGATGCCTCCACCACCGTAGATGCTGCGGTGCTTGATCAGTGTCTGCGTCTTCAGTGAATCCGGAAAATGGATGCTGTCGGCATGGATCATCTCTCCTCTGTTATATCGGTCAATCAAGTCTCTGTCGTAATTTTCACCATCTTCGTAGGGCTTTTGGATAAAGCGGCCACTGGGTGTGAAATACCTGGATACGGTGAGTTTGAGGGACGATCCATCGGGCAGAGGAATGGGGCGTTGCACCAAGCCTTTACCGAAACTGCGGCGACCGATGATGAGGCCTCTGTCCCAATCCTGAATGGCGCCGGCTACGATTTCACTGGCAGAAGCTGAATATTCGTCGATGAGTACGACCAATCGCCCCTTCTCATAAAGGCCGTTGCCTCTGGCGTTGCTTTGCATGCGGGGGCTGTGTGTGCCTTCGGTGTATACGATGCACTGTCCTTTGCTCAGAAACTCATTGGCCAACTCGACGGCGGCACTCATCAGACCCCCTCCGTTGGATTGCAGGTCAAGCACCAGGTCTTCCATGCCTGCTTTGGTCAGGGTCCTGAAGGCTTCTCTGAATTCGTCCGCAGTGGTGGCACCAAATCGATTCAGCTTGATATAGCCAGTATTGTTATCGAGCATAAATGCGGCGTCCAGGCTGTAGATGGGAATTTTATCCCTGAAAATACGGAAGGTGAGCAGCTTGGGTTGGTTACGTCGTTTAACCTCGATAGTTACTTGGGTACCTTTGGGGCCTTTGAGCCGCTTGATCACATCCTTGTTGGGCATCTTGACACCAGCGATGGTTTCGCCATCAACCGTTATAATACGGTCGCCGGGGAGCAATCCTACTTTTTCAGAGGGACCTCCTGCGATGACCTCGACAACAAAGAGCGTGTCATTCAGCATGTTGAAGGAAATTCCTATCCCGTCGAAACCGCCTTGGAGTGGCTCGTTCATGTCTTTCATCTCCTCAACCGTCATGTAGGCCGAGTGAGGGTCCAACTTGACAATCATGGCCTTGAGGGCTTCTTCCACCAATGGTTTGGTGTCTACCTCGTCAACGTACAGATTTTCAATGGCCGAAATGGCCATGTGCAACTTGATGGCTGAAGGGGATGCGGTATACTGGGCTGCTACGTAGCCACTGCATAAAAGCAGGACTGACAAGAGCAGCCGCTTGCGTAAAGGGGCTACTATCATGGTTGTATCCGTTTGCAGATGGCCTGAGGCACGTAGGGGCTGACATCCTGGTGGTGACGGAGCAGGTCCCTGACAAAGCTGGATTGGACAAAGGCCAAATTAGGTTCAGTGAACAGGCAGACAGTTTCAATGCCTGACAGTCGATAATTGATATCGGAGAGTTGACGTTCGTATTCGTAGTCTGCGATGGAGCGAACGCCCCTTAGGATGGCACAGGCTCCCACTTCCTTGGCGATGGTGACGGTAAGGCCCTCGTAGGCGCGAACAGAGACCCTTGGTTCGTGTTCGTAGCAGGCCTTGATCAGGTCGAGGCGGTCTTGCAGGCTGAACAAGGCTGTTTTTTCAGCGTTCACACCAACGGCCACAACGATGTTGTCGAATAGATTGAGCCCCCTGTCAACGATGGAGGCGTGCCCCAGTGTGAAGGGGTCGAAGGTGCCGGGAAACAGCGCTGTTCTCATACTATCAGTCTTCGTCGAGGACCAGGTTTTCAATGATGAACTGCTGCCGTTCAGAGGTGTTCTTGCCCATGTAAAACTCCAGCAATTCTTTGACCACATCTTCTTTGCGCAGGCTCACGCGGTCTAACCGGATGTCCTTGCCGATAAAATGTTTGAATTCATCGGGAGAAATCTCTCCCAATCCTTTGAATCGGGTGATTTCCGGATTGGGGCCCAATGCTTCGATGGCGTTGACCCGTTCTTCCTCCGTGTAGCAATAACGCACTTCCTTTTTATTTCTCACCCTGAACAAGGGCGTTTGCAGAATATACACATGCCCTTTCTTAATCAGTTCCGGGAAGAATTGGAGGAAGAAGGTCATGAGTAGCAGGCGTATGTGCATGCCGTCTACGTCGGCATCGGTAGCGATGATGACTTTGTTATAGCGTAATTCTTCCAGGCCTTCTTCAATATTGAGGGCTGCCTGCAAGAGGTTGAACTCTTCATTTTCATAGACCACTTTTTTGGTCATGCCGTAGGAGTTCAAGGGTTTGCCCCTCAGACTGAAAACAGCCTGGTAGTTGACATCCCGGCTTTTGGTGATGGAGCCGCTGGCAGAGTCGCCCTCGGTGATGAAAATGCTGGTTTCATCGAGGTTTTCGCCTTTGTTGTCGTTGAAATGGAAGCGGCAGTCCCTGAGTTTTCGGTTGTGCAGATTGGCCTTCTTGGCTCTTTCTCTGGCGAGTTTTGTGACACCGGCGATGGCCTTGCGTTCTTTCTCCGACTCGGTGATTTTACGCAGCAGAGCCTCGGATGTGTCGCTGTTTTTGTGTAGGAAATTATCGAGTTCCTTTTTCAGGAAGTCGTTGATGAATTTGGCTACCGTTAGTCCACCTGGGCCCATGTCTTTAGAGCCCAGTTTGGTTTTGGTCTGGGACTCGAACACGGGCTCCTCCACCTTGATGCTGATGGCGGCGATAACCCCCATGCGGATGTCGGCGTAATCGTGGTTCTTGTTGTAGAATTCCTTGATGACCCTTGAAAGCGTTTCCCTGAAGGCCGATTGGTGAGTGCCACCCTGGGTGGTGTGCTGCCCATTGACAAAGGAATAATATTCTTCACCGTATTGGTTACCATGGGTGATGGCAACCTCGATGTCCTCGCCTGTGAGGTGAATGATGGGATATAATGGCTCAGACGTGATATTTTCGTTGAGCAAATCAACCAATCCGTTCCTGGAGAGGAAGCGTTTGCCGTTGAAATTGATAACCAGCCCTGTGTTGAGGAAGACATAATTCTTCAGCAGCGCTTCCACAAAGTTGTCCTGATAGGCATAGCCAGGGAAGATGTGCCCGTCAGGCATAAATTCAATCAGGGTTCCATTGGGTTCATTGCTTGCTTGTTGAGGGAAGTTGTCGGTGACAACACCCCTGCAGAAATCGATTTGTTTGGTCTGACCGTCCCTGAAGCATTGTATTCTGAAGAAGGACGACAGAGCGTTGACGGCCTTGATACCCACACCGTTCAAACCGACTGATTTTTTGAAGGCCTTGGAGTCGTATTTGGCTCCGGTATTCATTTTGGAAGCTACATCAAGCACTTTGCCCAAGGGTACGCCACGACCATAGTCGCGGACTGATACGAAGCCTTCATCAATCTTGACCTCGATGTTTTTACCATAACCCATCATGAACTCATCGATGCTATTGTCCAGTACTTCCTTGAGCAATACATAGACCCCATCATCGGCAGAACCGCCATCCCCTAATTTACCGATATACATCCCGGGACGTCGACGGATGTGTTCCTGCCAATCGAGGGTGATAATGTTGGCGTCCTCATAGGAAACAGTCTGAGGGGACGGAGTGAGGATGGGATCTTGCATAGTTGCCAGGTGCCGTAAAGGTTAGGTTGTCAACAAAGGTACAAAAAACCGCTATATTTCCCGGATAAAAACGCGCCGGGTTTTATGATGACGGGGCTCAAATTCCGACCATAAAGCCTGTATTTTTCCGTTGTGTTCCAATTCGGGGTTGGTCTCTGCCAGGCGGTAACCGTTTTTGATGTACTTGGGCACAAGGTCGGCAAAGATCATGGAAATCAGGCCTTTCTGCTGATAGTCGGGACGGACACCCATCAAGTACAGGTCTACTTTGTTGTTTTTGCGCATGGCCTTGAGCAGGTGGATGAAGCCGAAGGGGAAGAGCCGGCCTTTGGCTTTCTGGAAGGCTTCCGTCAGCGAAGGTATGGAAATACCAAAGCCGATGATATCATCGTTTTTGTCAACGATGAGGCTGATGAGATCCAGTCTGATAAGTGAGAGATATAACTTGATGTAATACGTCACTTGTCGGTCTGTAAGCGGTGCAAATCCATACAGGACGTTGTAAGTTTCGTTCCAGAGTTGGAATAATTTCTGGCCATATTGTTTGACCAACTGCTTGTTGCTGGTCAGTGTGGCCATGCGTAGGTCATATTTTTTTGCCAGAATGTCGCCTATACGTGTGTAGCGGTCTGGTAGCTCGGTGGGGATTTCAATGAGGAATTCCTTCCAGTCTACATCTTTGGAAAATCCAAGCTGCTCCAGGTGCTTGGGGTAGTAGTCGTAATTATAGATGGTGGCAAAAGTTCCCACTTGGTCGAAACCGTGAATGAGCATGCCCTCGTGGTCAAGATCGCAAAAGCCCAATGGGCCCTTGATGGCTGTCATTCCTTTGTCTTTGGCCCACTGTTCCACCGCTTCAATGAGTGCCCTGGACACTTCAATGTCGTCGATAACGTCGAACCAGCCAAAGCGAGCATGGTTTTGTTTCCAATACTTGTTGACATCCTTGTTGAGAATGGCAGCGATGCGGCCAACGACTTCGCCGTCCCTGATGGCTATAAAACAGTCGGCTTCACAAAAGTCGAAGGCGGGGTTTTTTGCGGGATTGAACGTATTGATTTCGTCGAAGGTCAGTGCAGGCACATAGTACGGGTTGTTTTTATAAAGCCTCAGTGGCAATTTAATAAACCGTTTCATATCCCTGCGGGATGTAACTCTCTTAATTTCCAAACTCATGTGTATACAGTTAAGGTTGCTTTTTGGCGAAGCGTCACAAATAATAAACTCGGCAAATATATAAAAAAAACAACACAACAGGCTTGAGCTGTTGTGTTGTTAATAGGAAATCGGCCGGACCGGCCATCGAACCTTGGTGTCGTATTAGCGACGCAGATTCAGTTCCTTGATGAGAGCGCGGTACTTTTCGATGTCCTTGTCCTTCAAGTAGTCGAGCAGACGACGGCGTTTGCCGACGAGCATTCTCAAAGCGCGAGCAGTGCTATAATCTTTTTTGTTTGACTTGAGGTGATCAGTCAAATGGTTGATACGGTATGAAAACAATGCTATCTGGGACTCGGGTGAGCCAGTGTCAGTGTTGGACTTTCCGTATTGACCAAAGATTTCTTGCTTTTTCTCTGGGGTTAAATACATAAGAATTAGAATTTCTGTGAGTTGAACACTTAATGAGCGTGCAAAAGTAGGGATTTCTTTTTGAAAAACAAGAAGATTCTGCAAAAAAACGACTATTTTTGCAGGCCGAATGGATTGAAATCGAAAAGTCATCCAGGGTTGCCGTTATTAGGTTACACAATAGATATAGAGGATGCAAGCGATACGAAATATTGCCATCATTGCCCACGTTGACCATGGTAAAACGACGTTGGTAGATAAGATGTTGCTGGCTGGTCAGCTGTTTAGAAACGCTGAGGTGGCTGGTGAGTTGATGTTGGATAACAACGAGTTGGAGCGTGAAAGGGGTATTACTATCCTTTCCAAAAACGTTTCCATTAATTATAATGGTGTAAAGATCAACATTATTGACACACCTGGCCACGCTGACTTCGGTGGTGAGGTAGAACGGGTGCTCAACATGGCTGATGGTGTCTTGCTGCTCGTCGATGCGTTTGAAGGCCCCATGCCTCAAACCCGCTTTGTGCTTCAGAAAGCCTTGGAAATTGGGCTCAAGCCCATCGTTGTTATTAATAAGGTAGACAAACCCAATTGTAGACCCGAAGAGGTACAAGAGGCTGTGTTTGATTTGATGTTCAGCCTGAACGCCACAGAGTATCAGCTGGATTTCTCCACGGTGTACGGATCAGCCAAACAAGGCTGGATGTCGGAAGACTGGCGGGATGAAACAGACAACATCACGTTCTTGCTCGATCAAATCGTTGAACATATACCGGCTCCGGTTTCCCTGGAAGGTCCCTCACAAATGTTGATCACATCGTTGGACTTTTCTTCCTATGTGGGTCGTATTGCCATCGGTCGGGTGCACAGGGGTGTCTTTAAGGAAAACCAGGACATCATCCTGATTAAACGTGATGGCACTCAGACCAAGGGACGCATCAAGGAATTGCACGAATTTGTGGGCTTTGGTCGCAAACGCAGTGCTCAAATGGCTTCCGGTGACCTTTGTGCCATGGTGGGCATTGAAGGGTTTGAAATTGGCGATACCATCGCCGATGCTTTGCAACCCGAAGCCCTTAAACCTATTGCCATCGATGAACCGACCATGAGCATGGTCTTCACCATCAACAATTCCCCTTTCTTTGGCAAGGATGGTAAATTTGTCACTTCCAGACACATTCATGACCGATTGATGCGGGAGTTGGATAAAAACCTGGCTTTGCGCGTTGAGAAAAGTCAGGATACCGACCTCTGGACAGTGTACGGTCGCGGTGTCCTGCATTTGTCCATCTTGATTGAAACCATGCGCCGCGAAGGATATGAGCTACAGGTAGGTCAACCCCGTGTCTTGTTCAAGGAAGTGGATGGCAAGCGTTGCGAGCCCATCGAAGAAATGACCATCAACGTGACCGAGGAGTCTGCCAGCAAGATGATTGATGCCGTCACTCGTCGTAAAGGTGAATTGACCATGATGGAGACCCGCAATGAAAGAACCTATATGATGTTCAATATTCCTTCAAGGGGTATCATCGGTCTTCGCGGGGTTTTGATGACCTTGTCGGCTGGTGAAGCCGTCGTAGCCCACCGTTTTACGGGTTACGAGCCCTATAAGGGGGAAATCGAAAAACGGGAAAATGGATCTATGATAGCCATCGAGACCGGTACGGCCGTTGCCTATGCCATGGACAAGCTCAAGGATAGAGGAAACTTCTTCATCTTCCCCGGTGATGATGTTTATGCCGGTCAGGTTGTAGGTGAAAGCAGCAAGGAAGGAGATTTGGTCATCAATGTGAACAGGACCAAAAAGCTGACCAACGTCAGGGCTTCCGGTACCGATGATAAGGCTACGTTGCCACCTCCCATTGTCTTCTCTCTGGAAGAGGCCTTGGAATACATCAAGGAAGATGAGTACGTAGAGGTGACACCTAAGCACTTACGCATGCGTAAGATCATCCTTGACGAGAACGAACGCAAGCGATTGAACCGTAAATAAGGCTGTTTAAAGGCGGCCGCCTGTTTTTCTCCACAGGCTGGCTGCCTCGCACAGTTCGTTGTACCAGTCTTGTCCGAATTTCCGGATGAGCGGTTCCTTTAAAAATTGATAGAGGGGTAATCCCACTTTGCGGCCTAGCACTTTGCCTGAGGCGCAGATAGACCATTCCTGGTAATTGACGGCCTTGTAATTGGCGTATTGTTTGACCCTGACCGGGTAAAGGTGGCAGGAGATGGGTTTGATAAAGGTCGACCGGCCTTCACGCCAGGCCTTTTCTACCGCACAGTAGCAAACACCTTTCTCGTCGTAGCAGGTAAAGACACAATCTTTTTTACCAACCAGATTGGTGACCCGTTCACCTTCGCTGTCGGTGGTGGCGACACCCTGTTGTTCAATGACAGCTCTGGCTTGGGCAGACAAGTCATCCCAGATTTGAGGCAAAACAGCCTTTAGAGCCTCTTCCTCTTCTTCTTCAAGTGGCGCGCCAGAATCGCCTTCCACGCAGCAACTACCCTTGCAGCCTGCCAGGTCGCAGCAGAAATACTGCTCGAACAGGTCCAGGCTGATCAGGGTATCTTGTATGTGCAACATCTTAGTGAATCAAGTTGTGGCCCGTCATGTCGGCGGGTTGCTGAATACCAAGAATGTGGCAAATGGAGGGGGCTACGTCAGCCAGAATGCCATTTTCCACCTTGGCGGCTTTGTTTTCGCTTACGTACACAAAAGGAACAGGATTCAACGAGTGGGCCGTGTTGACGGAACCATCTGCATTGGAAGCGTTGTCTGCGTTGCCGTGGTCGGCAATGATGATGATGTCATAACCGTGTTGCTTGCCGGCTTCGACTACCTTGGTCAGACAGGCATCGACCGCTTTGACAGCCGTCTCAATGGCTGAATATACGCCGGTGTGTCCCACCATGTCGCCGTTGGCGAAGTTGACGGTGATGTATTCGAAGCGTTCGGATTCGATGGCTTTTGTCAAGGCATCGGCTACTTCGTAGGCGCTCATCTCAGGCTTGAGGTCGTAGGTGGCCACCTTAGGTGAGGGTATCAGGATGCGTTCTTCCAGGTCGAACTTACTCTCGCGTCCACCAGAGAAAAAGAAGGTGACGTGGGCGTATTTCTCCGTTTCTGCGATGCGCAGTTGATGTAGGCCGGCCTTGGATACGATTTCTCCCAATGTGTTTTGCACATTATCCTTGTCAAAGAGGATGTGCAACCCTTTGAACGTATCGTCGTAGGGGGTCATGG
>JAAYBL010000026.1 GCA_012718945.1 Bacteroidales bacterium | reverse complement strand
GCCGGGGCGTTATCTCCGGCGGTGATGTCGGCCGGCAGGCTGCCGCTCATGATGAGGTGTTCGTTTACCTTGATGCTCTCAATGTTGGTTAGGTCGGGGGTGGTCATGGCCAGCAGGGCTGTGCGGGATATGGGGCGGGTGAGCCCTTCTTCGGCGGTGTTAACAAGGGCATATACGGTGCAGTTAAATCCGCTGCGGGTGGTGACGTAAACAGAGGAACTGCCACTGCCATAGGCGTGTCCGGTCAGCTCTCCGGTTTGATTAAAGACAACTACGTGAAGGTCTCCTACTACGTCCTCACTGAAAGCACGTAACACCGGTGCCTTTGTGTGAGTAGGCTGACCGGTTTGCGTTTTCTGCGTTTTGGTGGTGGTATCTGTGTTGGTGATTTGTACGCGCAGCGTGGCTGTGTCGTCACCGGGACAGTTACGACATGGTTCTTCCAGTATACAGGCGTGTAGCAAACAAGCTGTCATCAGCATGGGGACTATATGGTGTCTTTTTCTTTTCATTTTCAACAGTCTGTGGCCGTACCTTGGTTGTCGGGTTGTGCCATGTAGCTGTGGGTTATAATTCGGTGTCCTGTCGCACTTCACCCCAGGGTACCACATCAACGGAGACCTTTACATACGAGTAGCGGAAGTCAAGCAGGATGTCGATCTGTTTGCCGGCCACGGCCCTTAGCGGCTCCCCCCTGCTGTCCAGGCTGGTCGTGTACAACAGGCTGTCGCCCCTAAACAGGGCCACCGTCAGGGCGCCATCGACGGGTGTTGGCAGGACCCTGATGGCGGGAGTGACCAGTTGCCCGGCGGTGTTCATGGTGGTGGCGGGGGCGTACCTGGCTGTGTCTCCGGCCAACGTCCCCATGAAGCTGAGGGCATCCCTGGGACTGTAGACCACGAAATGATAACCGGCTGTGTCCGTTCCGAAGCGCCTGTCCATGTATTGGCCGGTGATGGTCAGCGAGGCAACGATGCGTTCAAGACTAAGTGTCAGGGTGTCTACCGAGGCTTTGGCTGCCCGCAAATCACTTGTTTCCACTCCGTGAGTGAGCGAGGTTGCTTTGCCAATCAAGGCTTCATCTTGTCCCAACGTCACCGTGTATCGGGCGTAGAACAGGTCGGTCGGGTTGACGGCGAAGGCTTCCAGTTGTCTGAGCGTGATAATCACCTCTTCCGGCAGTTGTCCTCTTGACAACTCTGGCACCAACAGGCTGTCCTTCTTTAGGTTGCCCCAGGCGATAAGGGTCAAGGCTTCCTCTTTAAGATAGCCGATGGTGAAATCATTGCTTCTGCCGGTTGAGACCATGCGCACGTACCCTTTTTTATCAAAGAGAAAGAGATGGATGGAATCGACTGTTTCTGAAGGGAGTTGAAGGCCGTTGCTGTCGACAATCTTGAGGGTTAGGTCGTATTGCACACAGGGCTCCATGTCCTCAAAGATGCAGCTTTGAAAGGCACCCAGCAACACAATGATTACCCCGGTCAAGAACCGGTGTTTTCGTATTGTGGTGGGCGAGGTCGTCGCTTTGAGGTCGTATTTCATCATGGCTGGCTTTCCGATTGATGGTCCTCGTTTTGACTGAGCTCCAACCGGCTGTTTCCGGTTGTAATACTCAGTTTGTAGGAAGCCACTTTTTGGTTGAGGGTATCGACTGCTGACAAATCGGGGTTGGCGCTTTGTTCGTTTCTCATGTGTATTGTCCGAGCTTGTTTCTGGTACGTATCCTTTTCGGTGCTTCCTATTGAAAGCCCCTTGATACTGCCGGCGGGCTTTTTGTTGCCGATTATTGGTGGGAGCACGGTGATGGTGTTGCCAGAGGCTGTGTCCCCTGGAAAGAGTCCTTTCTTCGTGCTGTCAATACGACAGGTGTCCAGCCATTCAGGCTCAATCGGGGGCCAATTGTCAACGGCCTTCTGGTTGCCGTCTTTGCACGAGGGGATGAAGGCTATAAGCCCTAGCAGGACAGCGGTGCCCACCATCAGGCAGGCACTCACAGTCCTTGAGCGATCATCTCCCCATCCCATCTTAGTCGAAGGTGACGTTTTGCACGATGTCCATGGCCCAAGCCTCCACACTGACCGTGAGGCTGACGTTGGCCGGATTGATGTCCTCCGTGGCTGAGCCGACGCCTTTGCCTTTGATGGTGGCCGTTAGGGCGTAGGTTTTGTTGCGGTCAATGGACCCAGTGGTTGTATAACCTGTATAACCTGCATTCCATGTCGTCCCGGCCTGGCTTTTATTGATCACGATGGGGTAATAGACGGTGCCGTCGCCTTCAGCCGGCGTGATGGTTCCGTCGCCGTTAACGTCAAAGAGGCCTTTGATGATCAGCTTGGTTGGGAAACCGGCGTCACTGTTGGCGAAGCAGTAGTAGTAATAAGGATGGGTGAAGCTGGATCCGTTGGTGAAATCCGTCACGGCATCGCCTAGATAGATGCGGTAATCACTGTTGCCGCTGGTGGAGGCTTCGCCCTGCATCAGGTTGGTCGTGGTGGGGGCAGTGGTGCCGGTGGCGCAGTCGGTGGTCCCTTTGGCCTGGTACAGGAAGATGTCTGTGGGGGTAAACACGGCGTTGGGGTACAGGCCCTCGGGGGAGAACTCGCAGGAGACTCTGCTGATAGAGACCCTGGCCACGAGGCGGGTCAGGCTCACAAAGGCCGGAGTGGTCTGGTCTTGCGACAGGGTGATGGTGGTGGTGCTTCCCCCGCTGGTGGTCGTGGCCTGTCCCGTCATGGGCAGGTTGGTGCTGAGTTGGCCGGTCAACCCCAGGCCCCCAGGCATGGTCACGTCGAGGCTGATGGTTTTTGCCAGGAAGTCGGCCTTCGTGCTTACGCCCGAGAAGTGGGCTTCCGGGGCATTGGCCACGACGATGATCTCCCGTTCGCCTTCTGTGGCATTAAGGGTCAGGGAGTTGGTTCCCGAGAGCGTCGTTGTCTCGTAGATGACATCGGTGGTGCCGTTTGTTTTGAAGACCCCCACGGTGATGCGGTTGACCGTGCCTTCGGACTCTCCGATAAGGCCGGTGCCTGTGGGGAGTGTTCCATGAGCACGAAGGGGCATGGCTGATGGCGTCTGTGTGGTTGTAGAACCCTGGATGGTCAATTCAAGCTTGGCCGGCAGTCCGCTGTCTTCACTGATGGAACCCTCATTGTTGCAGGAAAGCAACAGTAGGCCGCAGATTGTCAGGGCCGGGATCATTAAGGCGTGTTTCATTGTTGTAAGGATTGATGGTTTATGATGTGGCAATTTTTGGTGGTTTTTGATTTCAGGGTTTGCTTTTAAGGTATTCGAGGGCCGCAGCGGCCGGAGTCACGCCGTTGGCTTTGGCCAGTGACAGGTAAACCTCGGCTTTCTCGCGGTTGCCTTCCAGCAGGTGCAGCAGTCCCATGTTGCAACTGGCCTGTGGCAAGGCGGCATAGGGATCCAGGTATTTGTGGGCCCGCTGGAGGTCCTTCCTGGTCAGGGCCACGGCGCCGGCGTTGATACAGGCTTCCGGGCTGTTGGGAAACAGCCGGGCGGCCAGGTCGTACACGTCGTTGAATTCTGTCGAGCCTTTCGGATAGCTTGAGGCCAGGGCGAAGAACTCTTCCAACGACAGGACATCGGGTCTGTTTTTCAACAAGAAACGACTGTCTTCAATCCCAGAGGCCTGGCGCTGGAAGCGGATGGTGTATTCGACGCGCCTGACTTGTGGGAAGATTTTGGTTGTCAGGTATTTATAAGGGCCTCCATCGGCCAGCTGGCTGAGCATGGTCTCCCGTCCTCTGGATACATCGATCTGCTGTATTAGGTCCAGCACTGCTTCGCGCAACATCATGTCGGAGGCCTTCACCAGCGAGGTAATCGAGTCCCAGTCTTCGGCCACCCAGCGCACGTTCAAGTTGGCTTTACCGGCAAGGCCGGTGTCGTAGAGGTATTCTTTCAGGGAGAGGGAGCGGTTCAAGGCCTTGCGTTCGTTCTTTTCCAGGTTGCCGATGGGGGAACTGTAGCCGGTCACGTCGATGGTTGTGATTTCGACGCCTTTCATTTGCCTGACTTCGCGCACGGCTTCCAGTAGCTTGTAATAAACCTCATGGTTGAGTTTGCGTTGGGAGTTGCCTCGGAAGAGGTTGGCGTTGTTTAGGGGGATGTTGCCTGCTATGGAGAGGTTTTGTTCCACAGTCAGGGGTGCGGGCAGCAGATGAATCCAAGTCAGTATTTTTCGGTCGATGTCGGGGGTGATGGTTGATGTACGTGGCCGTTCGATGTTGGGTTGTTCGGCCAAGCAGTCTTCAAAGGTGTGGGCTGTTTTTCCGTTGCAACCGCATTCTTTGAACTCCATGAACAGGGAGCAGGCATACATCCAATCCTGAAAGGGGACCTCTACCTTGTAATTGAATTCGTTGACCTTCATCCGGCCTTTGTCGAGCACGACAATGGGACGTTCAGCCACCTTGGCATCCGGTGTCGAGGGATTTCCTTTCCCCAAGACCTCGGCCCTGTGATAGGCTTTTTGTTCCTGTAGGCCGTTGACCAGCACGGAGGGGAGGTCCAGGCGTTGATCGGCGTTCTGCAGGTAGGGCGTCATGGTGAGCGACTCGTTTGAATCAATCTGCAAGCCGTCGTAATTGATGTCCATCTCTACTTGCAGCATGTTGCTTTTCTGATAAAAATGCAGGCCGGAGACGCGCACCTGCCCTTTGTACGCATCCTGAGCCAAAAGACCTCCTCCCAGTGCGATAAGCATCCCGGACAGGAACAGCACCCTCTTTTTCATGGTTTCCAATTTTGTTTGTTTTTTCATTAGTTGATCATATAAACCAGAGACAGGGCGGCTCGTGTCGGCCCGTAATAGGGCTTGTTGCCGCTCCCTATGCTTTCTCCGCAATGCACGCAGCGAAAGCGTTCGTAGTGTATCCTTCCATAGCCAAGGCCGATGGTGCCCTCCAGCCCCCAACGAGGGGACAGGATCCAATGGCGTCCGATGGACAGGCCTGCGTTCCAGAACGTGCCTTGTGCCCGGTGCTCCTTCAACGCATTGAAATCAAACTGTCCCAACGATCCCAGATCGACGCTGCCTCCGATACCTCCCATGTTGAATTGCCCCACCCCGCCATGCACGCCGATAAATGTGCCGGAGTAGGGTTTGCACAACCAGTATCTGATTTCGGGCTGGAGGGACCATAGTTTCCATTTTTTGGTCTCTGAGACCTGGAAGGGGTTGTACATCCCGGCAACATCCAGGGTGAGCGATGGGCCAAGTGTGACTTCTATGCTCAGGTTGGGCACCCTCACGGCCAAGGCTGGTATGTTCGTCTTGAGTGCCAACTGTTGGGCAGTCAAGAGGCTGGGACTCCAACATAAAATGGTGAGGATCAATCTGGTCGCAGGACTCATACCAATGTTTCGAGTGTTACTTTTTTCATTATTGACTATGAGTGAGACAGGCTGACTTGTTTGTGTCAAGGCGTGCCTTATCTGCATATTAATAGACAACAACCCTTTTAGGAAATCAAAATTACAAAATATTAATAGTATTTAGGTCTCTACTGCGACAATTAACATACATTAACATATTGCCGTTTTTTTTCATTATATCAAACGAATTGTCCCCGATTTGATAACGATCTAATTCAAACTACTGGTTCCCACAGCCATTTCAAAACCCATTACCACTCTTATTAATGGCTGTCTATTATAATATTGTTTTGCATCGTTGCCTTTGCTC
>JAAYBL010000203.1 GCA_012718945.1 Bacteroidales bacterium | reverse complement strand
TTGCGGAGGCGACATGAGCTTCACCTCGGCCCTCACCTTCGATTTTGAAGTCTGGTCTGCCGCCCAGCAACGCTGGTTGGAAGTCAGCTCCGTTTCCAACTTCGAGAGCTACCAGGCGAACCGACTCAAGTGCCGTTGCAAAAGTGAGGGTGGCAAACCCCAGCTCTGCCACACCTTGAACGGCAGTGCCCTGGCCTTGCCCCGTATCGTAGCCGCTTTGCTCGAAAATAATCAAACACCTGAAGGCATCCGCATCCCCAAAGCGCTCGTGCCCTACACCGGGTTTGAATGGATCAACTAAATCCTGTGTGACCATGTCCAATGCCTCACCTCGCCCCTGTCCCATCTGTGGCGCCAACCATTGGCGCAACGTACTGACCTGCACCGACCACTTTGTCTCCGGGGAGACATTCCAGGTGGAGGCCTGTGAAACATGTGGATTCAAACAGACCCAAGGGGTTCCTGGCGATGATACCATCGGCAACTATTACCACAGTGAGGCCTACATATCCCATTCCAACACAAACAAGGGCCTGATGAATCGGGTGTACCACCTGGTACGCACCTACATGCTGGGGCGAAAACGGCAGCTCATTGCCTCCCTGACACCAGGTAAACGTTTGTTGGACATTGGCAGCGGCACCGGACATTTTTTGCAGCACATGAAGATGCATGGTTACCAGGTGGCCGGCGTGGAAGTAGACGAAGCCACCAGACAACGGTCGATTGAGGCGTTCAATTTGATGGTGAGCGACCCGGCTTGCTTATACCAACAGGCTCCTACGGCTGCCTACGATGTCATTACCATGTGGCACGTGCTCGAACACGTGGAAGACCTGGACACCTATTTAGCCTGGATACACGAAGCGCTGACCAATGAAGGACGGTTGCTGGTGGCTGTGCCCAATTGTTCGTCACTGGACGCCAGTGTTTACGGACGTTTCTGGGCTGCCTACGACGTACCCAGACACCGCTGGCACTTCACACCGACCGACATTAAAACGCTTATGGTGCGCCATGGGTTCAACCTGTCCGCTTGCAAGGCGCTTCCCTTCGATGCTTTTTACAACAGTTTGATGAGCGCCGGATACGCTGGCAAGCGCCCTGCCGTCCTGCACGGTGGTTGGACCGGTCTTCGTTCCTGGTTTAACAGCCTGTGGCACCCTGAACGCTGCAGTTCAGTCATTTACGCTCTTAAAAAGAACACTGACAAGTAAGTATCAAGACAAAAGATACCGATAGTTTGATCGTATGAAACGTAGCCTCCTTTTTTTCTTCTGCCTGACCTTCACCGTTTGCCTGAGTGCTCAAACACTCAGCCAGGCCAAAGTCTGGTTTGAACAGGGACACTACGAAAAAGCCCTGCCTGTTTTTCGCCAGCAACTCAAAAGCAGGCCTTCGGACGGCAGCATTAATTATTGGTATGGTGTCTGCCTGCTGAAAACAGGCCAGGCTCATGACGCGTTGTCCTATCTGGAAAAGGCCAAGGGACGGAAGGTGCAACAGGCGGGTTGGTACCTGACTGATGCACACGTGCTGTTGGGGGAACCCGATGTTGCCATGACTGAACTGGACACGTACCTTTCCATCAGCAATCTATCTGATGAGCGGCGTGATGCCGCGCAACGCCGCAAGGATTCCCTGCAAACATACCTGCGTTACCTGGAGCGTGTGGAAGACGTTGTTTTTATTGACAGTGTGCGTGTTCCCCTTTCAAACCTCTATCAAGGCATTCACCTGTCACCGGCTGCCGGCATCGTACTGCCTGCCCAATCTTTATTCCCCAGAATGAGCCTTGAGTACGGCCAGGCCTACTTTCCCGAACGCAACGACAGAGTCTTTTACGCCGACACCTTGCCCGGTTTTGGACTTGAACTGGTGGGCAGACACCGCCTGCTCGACGGATGGGGCGATCCTGAACGACTACCTGAGCCCATCAACACGGAGGGCAACGAATTCAACCCTTATTTCCTGCAGGATGGCGTCACCTTGTACTACGCCTCAGATGGCCCCGGAACGCTAGGTGGTTACGACCTTTATGTGAGTCGTTTCAACCCGGTGAACAAAACCTACCTGCAACCCGACCACCTCAACATGCCCTTCAATTCCACGGCGAACGAATACTTTCTGCTCATCGACGAAATGGCTGGTCGCGGCTTCCTGGCCACCGACAGAAACACTCCTGCTGGCGAGGTGACCATTTACACCTTCCTGCCCAACAAGGAAAAGGTGATGGTCAGTGGCAAATCATTGAAAGAACGTATGGCGCTCGCAGACATTCGCAGCCTGCGCGACACCTGGGGTGGGCGAAACATCGATTCCCTCATGCACCATTCAAGGCGCACCAAATCCTTGGACGTCGATACCTCCGGACAGGATGACGAGCATGAAGGGCTGCACTTTTTTGTCAACGACAGCCTTACCTATCAACGGCTGGAAGACTTCCAATCGGCTGAAGCCAGACAGCAAATGGTCAACTACCTGGCCAAATGCGAAGATTTGACCATCACAGAGGCCACTCTGGCCGACAAAAGAGCCCTTTATACCAGTCAAGATGCATCCATGCGTGAACGCCTGGGTATTGAGATTGTAGCCCTGGAACGCGATGTTCGCCGGTTGAAACAGGAAGTCACCGTCCTGGAGCGTTCAACCCGCAACCTTGAAATCAAGGCGCTCTCAAAATAATTAGGCATCGGTTTTTCATCGAACGTTATTTTTCTGTATCTTTCCGAAAAATTGACCATCATGAGTTTGGCATTTATCATCGGACTGATCATCCTGGGTATTTTCTTTCTCGTTATCGAGGTTTACTTGCTGCCAGGCATCTCCATTGCCGGAGTAGCTGGCGTAGCCTGCATGCTTGGTGGTATCATCATGGCATACACCAAATTGGGCACAACAACAGGCACCTGGATACTCGGAGCCTCCATCGTAGCCCTTGCAATCGTTTTATACTGGTTCTATAAATCCAAGACCTTCGACAAGATGGCCTTGAAAACGGACATTGAATCCAAAACAGACCCCTTCAATGGTCAGGTCATCAAGCCCGGCGACAAGGGTGTGACACTTTCCCGACTCGGCCCGATTGGCAAGGTCCAGATCAACGACACAGTGCTGGAAGGCCGTTCCGAACAGGAAATGATCGACGAAAACACACCGATAGAGGTCGTCGAAGTCGGGTCCTACAATGTGCTTGTGCGTAAGCTATAACCCTATCATAAACCAAAAAAAACGTAAACTATGGAGTGGATTTCAACGTTAATCATCGTCCTGATTGTCATTCTGGCGGTGATGTTTTTCTACTACATTCCCTTCTTCCTGTGGCTTTCCGCCAAGGTTTCGGGAGTGAGTATCTCACTGATTCAGCTCTTTCTGATGCGCATCAGGAAGGTGCCACCCTCTGTCATTGTCAACGCCATGATCGAAGGGCACAAAGCTGGTCTGAAGACCTTGACCCGTGATGACCTCGAAGCCCACTACCTGGCTGGTGGTCATGTGGAAAAAGTCGTGCACGCCCTCGTTTCGGCCTCCAAAGCCAACATCGACCTGACCTTCCAGATGGCTACCGCCATTGACCTGGCCGGTCGTGACGTATTCCAGGCTGTTCAAATGTCCGTCAATCCCAAGGTCATCGATACCCCGCCGGTAGCCGCCGTGGCCATCAACGGTATCCAACTGATTGCCCGCGCCAGGGTCACTGTCCGCGCCAACATCCGCCAATTGGTGGGTGGTGCCGGTGAAGAAACCATTCTGGCCCGTGTCGGTGAAGGCATCGTTACAGCCATCGGTTCAGCCGAATCCCACAAAAACGTACTGGAAAATCCTGATTCCATCTCCAAGGTGGTCCTGAAAAAAGGGCTGGATGCTGGTACCGCTTTTGAGATTCTATCCATCGACATCGCCGACATCGACGTAGGTAAGAACATCGGTGCCGAACTGCAGATGGACCAGGCCAACGCCGACAAGAACATCGCCCAGGCTAAGGCCGAAGAACGTCGCGCCATGGCTGTGGCCCTGGAGCAGGAAATGAAGGCCAAGGCTCAGGAAGCCCGCGCCAAGGTGATCGAAGCCGAGGCAGAAATACCCAAGGCCATGGCCGAAGCGTTCCGTAGCGGCAACATGGGCATCATGGACTACCAACGCATCAAAAACATCGAATCAGACACCAACATGAGAGACGCCATCGCCAAACCCGGTGGTAAACCCTCACAAAAGAACGATCAATAATCAGGTATACACCGTCATGAAACAATTTCCACCCTCTGAATTGCTGGTCAACGCTGACGGCAGCATCTTCCACTTACACCTCAAACCTGGTCAGTTGGCCAACAACGTGTTGCTGGTAGGCGACCCGGGACGTGTGGAAATGATAGCCGGCTTGATGGACAGCATTGAACACAGGGCTGCCAACCGGGAATTTGTCACTGTGACGGGCACCTACAAAGGCAAACGTGTCTCTGTTGTCGGTACCGGTATTGGTACCGACAACATTGACATCGTTGTCAACGAATTGGATGCCCTGGTCAACATCGATCTGGACACCCGTTTTGAAAAACCAAACAAGACCGTTCTCAACCTGGTTCGCATAGGCACTTGCGGCGGTCTGCAACCCGATTTGCCTCCCGGCACCTTTCTAATTTCAGCCAAATCAGTATCCCTCGACGGATTGTTGTTGTTTTACGATGGATCTGAAGCCATAAGGGATCTGCCACTTGAGAAGGCCTTCTGCCAACAAACACAATGGCCTGTAGCCTTCAACCATCCCTGCGTGGTAACAGCCGACCCCGAACTGGTGGCCCGCATTGGTGGCACCGACATGAAACAGGGCGTCACCATCACCGCTAACGGCTTTTACGGCCCTCAAGGCAGGGAGTTGCGCATTCCTTTGGCCAAACCCGACCTCAACGAACAACTGACCGCCTTTTCTTTCGAAGGCCAACGCATTACCAATTACGAAATGGAAAGTTCGGCTGTGGCCGGACTTGGCGCCTTGCTAGGTCACAAGGCCATGACGGTTTGCCTGGTTATCGCCAACCGTTTATCCACCCAGGTGAACGTTGATTACAAATCGGCCATGAAAGCATTGGTCACTACCGTGCTCGACAGGCTCTAAGTTACTCCGTATGAACGACACCATTTGCGCCATAGCCACCGCTCCTGGCGTGGGAGCCATCGCCCTTATCCGTGTATCCGGACCGGAAGCGATATCCCTTTGCGACCAATTGTTTCTCATCAAAAACGGCCAGAAACGCCTTGCCGATCAAGCTTCGCACACCGTTCACCTGGGCCAATTTCAGCATGACGGCTACCTCATTGACGAGGTGGTCGCAACGCTTTTCAGAGCCCCCCACTCGTACACTGGCGAAGACAGCGTGGAACTTAGTTGTCACGGATCAACGTACATCCAACAGAAAATCATCCGTATCCTCATCGAAGCTGGTTGCCGCATGGCCGAACCGGGGGAATTTACCCGCAGGGCTTTCAGCAACGGAAAAATGGACTTATCCCAAGCGGAGGCTGTGGCCGACCTGATAGCCTCCACCTCAGCCGCCAACCACAAACTAGCCTTACAGCAGATGCGGGGCGGTGTTTCCAAGGAAATCGACAAGTTAAGGGCCCAACTACTGCACTTTGTGACCATGATTGAGTTGGAATTGGACTTTAGTGAAGAACAGGTGGAGTTTGCCAACCGGAAAGAGCTCAAGGAACTGGCCACCAAACTTGAAAAGAATTTACGCCGGCTCACCGAATCATTTAAACTGGGCAACGCCCTCAAAAAAGGCATACCTGTAGCCATTGTAGGCGAAACCAACGCCGGTAAGTCCACCCTGCTCAACCAATTGCTCAACGAAGACAAAGCCATCGTCTCTCCCATACCGGGCACCACCCGCGATGTCATCGAAGACCTGGTCAACATTCGTGGCATCGGTTTTCGTTTTATCGATACAGCCGGGCTGCGTCAAACCAAAGACGAAATTGAGTTGATGGGTATTGAACGCACTTACCAGCAGATTGAACAAGCCAGTGTGGTGTTGTGGGTCATTGACTCCACCAAGTACACTGAACACATTGAGTGGATGGCTTCCCGTATCCTCCCCAGATCTCAAGGTAAAACCCTGGTTGTTTTGCTCAACAAAGTGGATATGCTCAGCAAGGATGAGCAGTTGGTCCTCGACGAACAATTAAAAGCCTATTCCCCTCACCGCCTCCTCATCTCAGCCAAGAAAGGCAAGAATATTGATGCGCTGAAAGCCAGATTGCTGGAATTTGCCGGCTTACCTGACCTGGCCAGGCAAGATATCATTATCACTAACCTCAGGCACTACGAGGTACTTAAAACGGCCCACGAAGCCATCTGTCGCGTTCAGGAAGGCATGGAGGAAGAACGCTCAGGCGAATTTTTATCACAAGACCTGCGCACCTGCATCAATTCCCTGGGCCAAATCACTGGTGTCATCACCACCGACGAGGTGTTGGGCACCATTTTCGAACGGTTTTGTATCGGCAAGTGATATATTGCAATTAACCGTAACGAATTAGAACCAACTACAATGAAGTCGCTGAATTTCAGCGGCTTTTTTATTTATCCCAAATCCAGTTCATAGCGATTGGATAGTGTTGTTCATCATATTTTTCTATCGTATTTCTACCGCGAAACAAATTGGGGTTTGTCCCCAATGTCACACTGACGCATTTGTTGTCGTGTGTTGACAATGGTTTACGTGTGTTGACAAAAAGGAGGAGAAATAAAGAGATATACCTCAATTAAAAATAGAAAAATATGGAAGTAAGAAAGATTTGCCAATGGTGTGGAAAACCATTCATTGCGAAGAAAACAACGACTTGCTATTGCAGTCACCAGTGCTCCAATCTCGGCTACAAAGAACGTATTCGAGAACGTAAACGCCAACTGAAAAAGATGCAGGAACTGCTGGAGCCTAAACAGGCAGCAGAAGGACAAGACTTCTTCTCTTTTGCACAAGCGGCACAGTTAATGGGTGTAACTCGCCAGTATGTTTATAAATTGGTGAAGGAATCCAAGCTAAGAGCATCACGAATCAGTGGGAAGAAATCTCTCATTCGGCGTGCGGATATTGAGCTAATGTTAAAGACAAAGCCTTATGAACGTATAGTTCCAAAGGAGGAATTTGACATGAGCGAGTATTACACGGCTGAACAGATTGCCGAGAAATATAAGGTCAACACCAAATGGGTATGGACTTACACAAGAGAACATGATATTCTCAAAGTCAGAATCCGCCAATTCAATTATTACAGCAAGAAACATATTGATGCTGTCTTTGCCAAATACAAGACGGATGATGCATTAACAGAATGGTACACACCGGAAGAAATCGAAGAAAAATACGGAATGACACGTGTAGCCATCCGTTCCCATGTCTATCGGAACAACATCCCTTCAAAGAAAGAACATGGTCAGATATTCTATTCCAAACTGCACTTTGATCTGTCGAAGAAAACAACAGAAGATGATTCATCGGAATACTATACCGTACAGGAAGCCATGAAGAAATACAGTCTTTCCAGAGACTCTGTTTATGGCATTCTACAATTCCACGAAATCAAACGTGAGAAGAAAGGTCGTTTCGTGAGATTCCTGAAAGTGGAATTTGATCATGTAATGGGTGTCAGAAAATAAGCTTAAGTCTGAATTTAGGCAGACCAGAAAATGATTCTAAAAATGAGCATTGTCTGTGTCAAGCCATTACGGACATTTGCTGCAAATCAAGTATAAACTAATAATAATTGTAACCATGTTAGAATGTAAAACAGTAACATTGAGAACACGTCCTTTGAAACATGGGATGCTTTCTTTCTATTTGGATTATTATCCAGGCTATCGCGACCAGGAAACAATGAAAACCATCCGTCACGAAGGATTGAACATTTATATCTATGCCAATCCCAAGAACGAGCGTGAACGCAACTTCAATGCAACTATGTCGGAAAAGGCTGAAGCTATCCGATGCCGACGTTTTGAGTCTATCGTAAATGACAGGTATGATTTCTTTGACAGGCACAAACTCAAAGCGGATTTTTTGGAATACTATCGTAAGCAGCTTCGTAAACATGACCAAAAGTGGGAATTTGTGTACCACCATTTCTACAACTTCGTTCATGGCAAATGTACTTTTGAAGAAATTGATATTGACCTTTGTAATAAGTTCCGGGAGTATCTGCTAAATGCCAAGCAACTCAGGCGTGACGGTCGCATTTCAAAGAACTCTGCTTCCGGCTATTGGTCAACATTCAGGGGACTTTTGAAAATCCTTTATCGCAATCGGCTAATCAAGACCAACATCAATGACTTTTTGGATAAAATCGAAACGGAAGATACTCCAAAAGACTATCTAAGTGTGGAAGAACTTTACAAATTGGCAGAAACACCTTGCAAAAAGCCGATTCTGAAAACAGCGGCATTGTTCTCATGTCTGACTAGTCTTAGAATCAGTGATATACTATCATTACAATGGCATGAAATCGTTGACTTTGCAGCCGGAGGAAAATGTGTCCACACAATTACCCAAAAGACCAAGACGGAGGACATCATTCCTATCAGTGACGAAGCCCTGCAATTAATCGGCTATTCTCCGGAAAAAACCGGATTAGTATTTAAAGGATTGAAACGAAGTTGGACACAGCAACCCATGAAAGAGTGGATTCGCGAAGCCGGTATTACCAAGAATATCACTTTCCACTCCTACCGAAGAACATACGCAACACTTCAAGGAGCAGCCGGCACAGACATACGTACCATTCAAAGTAACATGGCACATAAAAGTATTACCACGACACAACGGTACATGAAAGTTGTGGACAGCAACAAGCGTGAAGCCAGCAACAGAATCTCTTTAATCCGCAAGTAAGAGTTAAGGTTCAAATAATCCCATTTTTATTGCTCAGAGTATGATATTTTGCTCTAAATCATACTCTGAGCATATTTTTTCTTAAATCCTGAACGATTATCCATTACAAACAGCAACTATTTGGAAATCTGCATATACATTTGTCTTATTATAAAACTCAACAGTATCAGTTTATGACGAATAGTATTAAAATCTCTCCTCAAAGAACCAGTTTCATACTTTCAGTAAGTGTCATCCTTTACTGGGCAACAGACTCCTATTTATATCTCAGTTGCCATATCAACCTGATGGAATATTCTACTCCAGTTATTCTATATATTACGGCAATGATACTCGCATGTGGAGTACTTAAGCATTTCTTCTTCCGATTCATTACAAAGAATGAATTGAGTTTGTCTTTGGGCAAACAAGTAAGACCTCTACCCGAACAAATTAAGGAGATTGATCCGGAGTGCCCAAAGGACAAGGATATAAATCCGGGAAACTTAGTTGTAAAACATGATTATATGGATAATTATGAAGTGCGTGTCGCCGAAATTGAACGTGAAAAAGCAGAAAGGCAGGCAGACATTAAGCGTGTCATTCATGAATATACCACATTTGTAATGACGGAATTTCTCTCAAAAGAAGATCTTGAAATTCTGCATGAAAACATAGAGTATTTTGCGTACGGACAGTCTGATTTATACAAACCAATCCGTTCAAAAGTAGATAATTCCCTCCGTTCTATCGACCTGATGCATTTCGTATGGAACATCGGGGAAAGATTGGACATTTCTCTTATAGACAGAGCAACCTTCATACATACGATATTCCCACATGAACTAAAAGATGCTTCGATTAAATATCTGGCTAAAAATCTCCGGACATGCGGAGTTTGCAAAATAGCCCTTGATATTCCTAAAACCGGAGATTATCATTTCAAATGTATGAAAGAAGCCTAAGAATAAAAAGCAAATTCAACCGATTAGGGTTATTCAACACAGACTGAAATATTATTGCCTTCTGATAGTTGTCAGCATTACATCATTGTATTGGTTTGCAGCATGTTTAACAAAAACAATGTTATATCATGCAAAGAAACAAATTAACCTTCAATGACCTACCGGAAGTGGTAGGCGAACTCTGCGAGAGAATCTCAAGTATGGAAAATCTGCTGACAGAAAAACTTCATCAGCAGCATAACGAGGTAAAAAAGGATACCCATGTTCCAATGACAGTTGATGAAGTCTGCGAATATTTAGGTATCTCGAAATCATCCTTTTATTACAAAGCCAAACATGGAGGTATTCCAATCATTAAACAAGGCAAGCACCTGTTTGTCTATCGTGATGAATTGGACAAATGGTTGGAAAACGGAAGAAAAGGAGAAACGCCTATAAGCATAGAGGAAGAACACGCCCGAATGCTTGCAACTACACGTCGCAAAGCCAATCCTAAAAGTTGGTGAATATGGAAACGGCAGCACCCATTGAAAATCTTGCTCAGGTCGCTACAAGATGGCAAGATACAATGCTCAGCTTGGAAAAGGAATACGAACAGGAGCCGGAAGTTCTGAAAATAGGCGAAGTGGCTATCGGGACATTGGGAAATTTCAGTGCATCTATAGGCAAGGCTAAAAGCAAAAAGACTTTCAATGTGTCGGCTATGGTGGCAGCAGCTTTGTCAGGAAAGGAAGTTCTTAACTACACAACGGACTTCCCTAAAGGAAAGAACCGCATCCTTTACATCGACACAGAGCAAAGTCAAAACCATTGTATGATTGTAATGCATCGTATCATGAAACTGGCAGAGTTGCCGACTAATGAGGATTGCGACCGTTTCTATTTTCTCGCTCTACGCAAGTTCAACCCCAAGGAGCGTTTGGCTATCATAGATGATGCAATCAGTCAGATTGAGGGTCTAGGTTTCGTGGTGATTGACGGAATCCGCGACTTGGTTTATGACATTAATTCTCCGAGCGAAGCCACGTGCGTAATCTCCAAACTCATGCAGTGGACTGACGAATACCAGATTCATCTTCACACCATTCTTCATCAGAACAAAAGCGATGAAAATGCCCGTGGACACATTGGCACGGAAATCAACAACAAGGCTGAGACTGTCATCCAAATCGAAAAAGACAAGGACGACAACAACATCAGCAAAGTGGAAAGTGTGCATACCCGTTCCAAAGACTTTCTGCCATTTGCCTTCTGCATCAATGACCAATCACTTCCCGAACTTCTGCCAGACTATGTGCCGACAAAAAAGAGCGTAGGTCGTCCCAAACAGGAACCCTTCTCCCCTTATAGGGACATCCACGAAACAATCCATCGCAAGGCTCTCGAACAGGCTTTTGAGGGAAGAGAAACTATTTCGGGATATAAGGCTTTGGAAGAAGAACTGACCACTGCCTACGAACTGGCAGGAACGAAATTTAATCACAACAAGATTGTGAAGATAATTAAGTTTCTCACGAACAAACGGATGGTGGTTCAAGAAAGCCGTGGCATTTATCGGTTCATGCCTGGAGAAAACGGACCATGCTGACCCCTCTATCGGCCATCGCAAGGTCAGTCCAAAAGTCATTTTTTGTTAGCATATAGCATGACAATACGGCGGATGCTGACCCCCTAACGTGGACAGGAAACCGG
>JAAYBL010000202.1 GCA_012718945.1 Bacteroidales bacterium | reverse complement strand
GCCGCCAGCTTCCTTCAGATTCCACCTCGCGATGGACACCCTTGCTCTTGGCTAATGGTTGGCAACTGCCAGCCCCCATAACGGACTTTCACCGTCTAGTGATGCGTCATGCGTGGCGCACCAAAAAGCCGACTCACATTGTTCATGTGCAGCCGGCCTTTTTTTGCATTTTTATGAAAAAAACGATTATTTGCTAGTAGACAGCCTTTTACGAATTTTTGAAACAGCCTGATCAATCGACTTATCCGGCTCAATCACGTTGGAAGCCCCCCAAAAATCCACGTCAGCAAAACCAGATACCGCATCGGCTATCACCACCGAACTCCGCAAGCGCGTTCCCGAACGGTTCCAATCATCCGGCACCTCCGTCGTCCAGTCCGTCACCGCCATTTCCATCACCGATTCATAGTTGGTATTGAAAAGCCGACGACGCCAGTCCACCTGGACATCCATCTCAGCCCGGCAGTACCCCAAATACCAACGCCCATCGCGCAGCAAGTAATTCACCTGATAGCTGGCCTTGGTTACGTTCACGTTGGCATTCATCGGTTTCTTGCGCACAAACAACTCATTCACCCTGGCCTGATTCGACAGATTAATCGCGTACACCGCACTCACCAGGGCCAGCGTATTCGCATCGATGTACAACTTACCATAAAACAGCGGTTCCTGAATGTGCGGCCGTTGCTTGAAATTCAACACAAACACCAACCGATCATTCAACTTCGTCGAACGGTCGAAACTAAACACATAGTTGGCAAACACATCATCGGTAAACACCTCTTCAGGCGCTTTCATCACATCGGTGTACAACGTGTTGTAAGGTCCACCCATCAACTTGAACACCAACGTATCCAACCGACTGTAGTCCGTACTCTTGCGCACCTTGTACAACGACGCCATATCTATCCGCAGCGATGTGTACGGCATTTTCAGCACGTCAACCACCGATTCCAACAAAGACACGTACGTTCTACGCTTACGAATGGTCTCCCGGTAAAACGCCGTCATCAACGTCGGCTCCGTCATGTAATTATCCTTGCGCTTGTCCAACATCGCCTGCACCAACGATTCAGCGTCCTTGAACACCACGTTCACCTCAGGCAACGCCACCGGCTTCACTTTGAGCGACACCTTGTATACAGCGCCCTCAACCAAGTCCAGCGGGTAGGTTGCCCGTTCGTACCCCAGGTGAGACACCACCAACACGACCTGTTTCAGGTCAGACGGCAGGTTCAAACTAAACACCCCCTCACCGTTGGTCACCGTCGCCATGTTGGTACCCTCCACAGCCACAGACACCATGGGAAGCGGTTCGTTGGTCGACGCATCGAGCACCACTCCCCTGCATACAAAGACAGAAGCCACCGATTCCCTGGCCGAAACCACGGGAGCCATGAGCAGCAAGCACGCCAAAACCAGCAGCCAGGTCCTCCCGACGGCACGGTCAACAGGTTGATTCCAGCGATTCATCATGACACATTTTTAAAGGAATACCATCCCGTTTATATCCAGGTATTTCACCGCTAAATATACAAAAGAACCAACGATTTGATTCACTGACAGACAGAAAACTAAAAATGCCTATTTTTGTAAAAAACCCACTACACTATGGCAACCCTACAAGAACGACTCCACATACAATACCCCATCGTCCAGGGCGGCATGGTCTGGTGCAGCGGATGGCGACTCGCCTCAGCTGTCAGCAACGCCGGTGGCCTGGGACTCCTCGGCGCTGGCTCCATGCACCCTGATACCCTCGAGCTCCACATCCAACGCTGCAAAGCCGCCACCAACAAGCCCTTCGGCGTGAACGTGCCCCTCATGTACCCCGACATCGAAGCCATCATGGCCATCATCATCCGTGAAAAAGTGCCCATCGTCTTCACCTCGGCCGGCAATCCCAAAGCCTGGACAGCCACCCTCCACGAACACGGCATCACCGTCGGCCATGTGGTTTCCAACACCACCTTTGCCCGCAAATGCGACGAAGCCGGCGTAGACATCATCGTGGCCGAAGGCATGGAAGCCGGCGGACACAACGGGCGCGAAGAAACCTCCACCCTCTGCCTGCTACCCCAGGTCAGGGCCGTGACCGACAAACTCCTGCTGGCCGCCGGCGGCATCTCCTCCAAAGCCAGTTTCCAGGCAGCCATGGCCCTGGGCGCCGACGGTGTCCAGATGGGCACCCGCTTCGCCCTCAGTGCCGAAAGCTCAGCCCACCCAGCCTTCAAAGCCTACTGCCGCAACCTCAACGAAGGACAAACCAAACTCCTGCTGAAACGCCTGTCGCCCACCCGATTGGCCCAAAATCCCTTTTCAGAGCGTGTCGCCGAAGCCGAAGCACACGGCATCAGCCTCGAGGACCTCAAAGCCCTGCAAGGCAAAGGAAGGGCCAAAAAAGGCATCTTTGAAGGCGACCTCGAAGAAGGCATGCTCGAAATAGGCCAAACCGCCGGCAGCATCCGGCACGAAGAAACCGTGGCCGACATCTTTGCCGACCTGTTCGCCTGAGATAAACGAGCCAAGGGTGGCGTACTAAGAAAGGTGGCCCCCTTGACAACAAGGAGGCCACCTTCAACAACCCTAAGGAGCAACCAATACGGAAAATACCTTAATCCAGTTGCTCAAATGGCGAATTCTTGCTTTTAAACTCAGGAACCAATTGCTTCATGGCCCTGACTGTACCCTGTACATCAATGCTTTTGGCCAACTGAATCATGGCCTCTATGTCAGCTTCCACCTTGGCGTAGTCGTACTCCCTCACCTTGGCCACAAGGATCTTTTCATTTTGCGTCGGGATGGTTTCCTCCTTGTTGTTCAACAATTCCTCGTACAACTTCTCACCAGGCCTCAAGCCAATAAACTCAATCTTAATATCCTTATCCGGTACAAAACCAGCTATCTGTATCATCTTTCTGGCCAAATCGACAATCTTCACCGGCTTACCCATGTCAAACACATAGATTTCACCCGAACGCCCAAACGACGCCGCCTCAAGCACCAGGCGACAAGCCTCCGGTATGGTCATGAAATACCTCAGAATATCAGGGTGCGTCACCGTGACGGGTCCCCCCTTCTCTATCTGATCCCTAAAGTGTGGTATCACAGAGCCATTGGAACCCAATACATTGCCAAAACGAGTCGTCACAAAATTAATGGGCATCCCTTTACGCGAACACTCTTTGGCCAGCGACTGTACATAAATCTCAGCGATACGCTTTGAAGCCCCCATCACATTGGTCGGATTCACCGCCTTGTCGGTCGATACCATCACAAAACGCTCCACCCCATGCTTGACAGCACAATCAGCCAGGTTTTTCGTCCCCATCACATTGTCAAGAATGGCCTCACAGGGATTGTTTTCCATCAACGGCACATGCTTGTAGGCCGCCGCATGGTACACCACCTTGGGCGCAAACCGTCCAAACACATAGTTCAGTCGCTTGTTTCGTCTGATATCCCCAATGACAGTCTTGAACTTCAAGTCAGGAAAACGGGCGG
>JAAYBL010000201.1 GCA_012718945.1 Bacteroidales bacterium | reverse complement strand
TGATAACCACACTATCGAGAAACTCCAAACCAATGAGTTCTTTAAAGGCATTTTGAGCTGAAGTTTGGTTGATCTGAGCCATGTCATAACTATTCCTGGCCTCGGCCAAGTCTACTTCCATCTGCAAGGCGTCTACTTCTTTGATCAAACCAGCTTTGTATTTTTGAGTGGCAATTTCAAAAGCCTCCTGCTGGCGTTCCAGATTAAGTTTCGATATTTCCATCGCCTTTTGAACAGACAGCAATCGGTAAAAAGCATTACTGACCGAATAGTTCAAATTCAGTTCGGCTCGCTTTAATTGTTTTTGAGAACGTTCATAATCGAGTTTCGCAATCTTATAAGATGATCTGATTTCATTGTATCCGTACAAAGCATCCAGGGGTTGGGTCAAGTTCAAGCTGGTACTCATTCTGGAAGATCTTTGATTATCCCTCAATTCTTTGGTCGCAGATACATTCGACCGAACAAAAAGATTACCATCGGTGGGCAATGGTTGATTAATGGTCAAGATGGCTTCGTTGCTTTGTTGCCTGTTCATGTAGTACATTGTAACACCACTCGTATCCTTGAATTCCTCAAGTCCTTCCGTGTGTTGAGGGGTTTTCAATTGCATGTCAACATGAGTTTTAAACTTGCTCGTGGCCAATTTCAGGTTGTATTGGGAAATGATCAAGTCTTCCTTCAGGGACAGCATCTCGTAACTCTTCTCCTTGGCGATTTCGATGCTTTTCTGCAGGTCGAGCACGTAGGTCTCGGCTTTGGTTGTCAACGACAGGCAGCCGAGTAAAATAATGAGGAGGTTGATTTTTTTCATAGCGTGTAGTATTGGATGGGGCCAAAGGCCGTCATGGCTTGATGTTGGGTCTGTCGTAATGAATTTCACCGTCCTTTATGAAGATGGTGCGGTGGGCGTGGTTGGCAATTTCCTGTTCATGGGTAATGAGGATAATGGTGTTGCCTTCCTGATGCAGCTCGTTAAACAGGCCCATGATTTCTTCACCCATTTTTGAATCCAGGGCACCGGTGGGTTCATCGGCCAGGAGAATACCCGGATTTGTCACCAAGGCTCTGGCAATGGCAACTCGCTGGCGTTGTCCACCACTCAATTCGCTGGGCTTATGCCCCATCCTCTCGGCCAACCCGACACGTCCCAGGGCCTTGATGGCCAATTCGCGGCGCGCGGCTTTGGGTACACCGGCATAGACAAGCGGCAACTCCACGTTAAGCAACGAGGTCATGCGGGGCAACAGATTGAAGTTTTGAAAGACAAAACCGATTTCCTTATTGCGCATGGCTGAGAGCGCATCGTCGTCGAGGCTACTTACATCCACTTCGTTGAAAAGGTAATGGCCTTCAGTGGGCGTATCCAGGCAACCCAGGATGTTCATCAGCGTGGATTTGCCTGATCCAGAGGGGCCCATAATGGCGACATACTCATTTTTGGCAATTTGGAGGTTGATGCCTTTGAGCGCCTGAACCTCAACGCCTTCCATGCTGTATAATTTTGACAGGTTTTTGATTTCAATCAACATGATGGTAAGGAATTATTCGTAGCGGATGGAATCGATGGGTTTAAGGTTGGCTGCGTTCTTGGCCGGCAAGTACCCGAAGCTGATACCCACAATGACAGAAAATCCGAACGCGATGACGATGGAATAACCGCGGATAAAGGTATTGACGTCTGTAAACAACGTGATGAGCAGCGACAAGCTAACCCCCAGGATGACACCGATGATACCTCCCGTTATACTGATGGCCACGGCCTCAGACACAAACTGACTCATAATGTCGGCTTTTCTGGCACCGATAGCCCGCCGAATACCAATTTCGCGTGTACGCTCCATGACGGTGGCCAACATGATGTTCATGATGCCAATACCACCGACAATCAAAGAAATGGCGGCAATGGCGCCCAACAAAATATTGTAGATACGCCGTTCTTTTTCCTCTTGCTTGAGCAACTCAAGGGGAATGACTATGGAATAGTCTTCGTTGTTGAAGTGGTGTCGGTTCAGAATGCCTTTAACCAATTCGGACGATTCAAGCAAGCGTTCGGAATTATCCACCTGTATGGTGATTTGTTGAATCTGGCTGGCCAACACGTTGGTGGGAGCAAAACGGTTCAGGAAGGAGGTCAGGGGGATGTAGACATCGGTGTTAAGGTCTCTGGAGGCCAACTCTCCCACCGTTTCAGTGAAGAGTGCCTTGGATTTTAGTACCCCAACGACCTCAAACCATTGATCATCCACTTTTACCATCTTGCCGACCGGATTGGCCTGTTTGAACAGGGCTTTGGCAACACCAGCTCCCAACACGCACACCTTGAGGTTACGGTTGTAATGGTCATCGCTGATAAACGTACCTTTGTCGGCTTCGTAATTCAGGAGTTCAGCGTAATCGGGTGTAATACCGATGATCGTAGAACGGGACGATTTGTCGGAGTATTTGACTTCTGTGGTAATTTCTGCCTGTGCGGCCACTTTCTTGACACCGGGCACAATTTCGGCAATCACCTGGGCGTCGTTCATAGACAGCCCTTGGGAAAACTTGGACCGCACTTCTTCCAGTTCTTCATCCGAGAGTTGTTTCTCCCGCACAATGATGTTGTTGACACCCAGATCCTGGTATTTGGCGATGGCTTCCCG
>JAAYBL010000200.1 GCA_012718945.1 Bacteroidales bacterium | reverse complement strand
GAGTTCGGTACAGGTAGCGGCGAAAGCGGCCGGCAGACTGCTTTCATTTTGCAATCCCCACATGACAATCGAAGGGCTGTTGCGGCGTTCAACGATCCATTCCTCCAGCGATGCCAGGAATTGTTCCTTGAAAGCCGGGGTGTCGTACCAGATGTGGGCCGACAACTGCGACCACTGCAGCAAACCTTCCTTGTCAAGTGCCTGCGTATAGCGCAGGTTGTGAGGTTGATGGGCTTCCCTGAAGGCATTGAAACCGGCAGCCTTGCACTGAGCTATCCGTGCCGCAATCTGTTCAGGGCTAAAGGCGTGACTGTTGCCCAGTTGGTGTTCGTATTCGCAAATGCCATTGATGAACAAAGGCTGTTCGTTGAGGAAGAAACGGCCATCACCCGTTCCGTTGGGATTTGGCCACCTGACGGTACGGAAACCATACGGTGTCTTGACTTCATCAATGACCTTGCCGTTTTCTTTAATCAGGGTAATCAGGGTGTACAAGTAAGGCTTCTCGGTTGACCAACGTTCAGGAGACGTTTTCAGCTCGAGTACCTGGGGCAAGATACGCGTTTGTCCGGGTTGAAGGGTGAACGTGTCCACAGCCCTGGCCCGTTGTACGTTGAACGCATCGACCAGACGGCTGACCAATTCCAGTTGACGGGGGGCCTTGCTGTCGGAATGCACCGTGGTGCGTACCTGCGTGCTGGCGCCGTCTGCCTTGATACTGCCAGCCTCGTTCCAAAGGTGTACCCCGAAAGGCAGCACCCTGGCCTCATCGGCAAGTATCAGGTGAACGGGGCGGTGAATGCCCTGGGGTTGAGAGCCTTCGGAAAATCCGGATTCGCCCGAACAGCCCCCACAAACCCAGGGTAGATCGGTGATGAAAGCAGGGTGTTCGGCCTTGACCAATAACGCGTTGCTACCGCTGGGGCGCAGGGCGTCGGTGATGTCCAGTGTGAAAGTGGTACGTCCACCCCGGTGATGGCCCACCTGACGACCATTCACAAAGACAGTGGCGTAAGAACCGACCCCTTCGAAGTAAAGCAGGCAACGTTTGCCCGTCAAACCGGTCGGTGTCTCCAGGCTGCGTTTGTACCAGGCTGTGCCGTGAAGGTTACCATGCCGGAGGCGTCTGGCACCGTGGTAAGTATCCCAGTTGTGAGGTATGCGTACAGGCTGCCAACCGGCTTTGGGTAGTGTCTGGATGGCCTCAAGTTGACCGAAAGCAGTTTGTGAGGAAACTGAATCCGTTTCCAGCCAACTCTGCCAACCGTTCGTCAGCAAGCTATCCACACGCACCGATGTGGGTGGATCGGGTTGAGGAAAACGCAGGGTGCTCCTGCCCATCGCTTTGGACGTAGCCAGTGCGATGCCCCGTTGATCGTCCTTGTTGACGGCACAGTAAAAATGGTACACCACCCCTTCGTGACAGATGATGGACGATTTGTGGGCAAATTGGTTGTCGTAGGGTTCAGAAGGGTAAATCAGGGGCTCGCCCGTCCAGTCTGTCCAGTTGACCAGGTCGTAGGAGCAGCAGAAGGTGTTGAAGGCATTGTGCACCACTCCTGGTCTGAAAGCGGAGAAGTAGAACATCACCCAGAGGTCGCCCATACGCTGCACCACGGCATCACCGGTGATGCCGCCTTCGTGGTTGAGGATGGGATTGCCAGGGTAGCGTGTCCAGCGTTTCATGTTGTCCGAGAGGGCTATTCCTACCCGCTCCCCCTTGACCTTGCTGGTGGGATTCACGCCCCCGGCGTTGTAGAACATAACAAAGGGTTTTCCCAAGCTCTTCGTGCTGTCCCAGAGCACGCTACTTTTGTACAGGGTCAGGTTTTCCCACCAGCCCCTGTCTTTGTCCGTGGGGGTCAGGATGGGTTTGGAGGTTGTTTTCCAGGTGTGGGCCTGGCCAACCGCCTGGTTGGTCGAAGCCAGGCCAATTTTGAGGACTCCTTGTTCGTAGCCCTTGGTGTCGCCCCCAATGTACGTCATCCAATACCGGTTTTTATACGCCTTGATGCCATAACCGCCTCCCCAGGTCGGATCGATCAAAGCAGGGTAACCGCCCCGTTGGTGAGGATCCCACCCCTTGTC
>JAAYBL010000199.1 GCA_012718945.1 Bacteroidales bacterium | reverse complement strand
CGCGTCTGGTGCGTTATGTGCTGAACGGGAGCTACCAAATCGACAATAACGGGGCCGAAAATGGGATCAGAGCCATGGTGCTGGGAAGGAAAAACTACCTATTCTGTGGTAATGACCAGGCCGCCGAACGCACAGCCGTGATTTATTCCCTTCTGGGCAGTTGCCGCCTGGCAGATGTCAACCCCGAGACCTGGCTCACTGATGTGCTTAACCGTCTTCCTGACCACTCAATCATCAGGCTATCCGAGCTGCTGCCCATCAACTGGAAAGCAAATAAAAGCAATCAACAAGACTAAATCACCCTCCGACTAATCTTTGAAAGAAGACATCTTCTAGGATAGGAGGTCTTAAGTGGGGACCTGTAGTAGGCCGAATGGTTACTGTGCACCACCGATGTTACTCGACATTAATCTTGATTGTCTGCCCATCGGCTACAACGATGTAGGTACCCGGGACCAGCCTGGATGTGGGATCAACGGCCAGGCCATTAATTGAATAGACGCGCAGGTCTTTGGCACCTGGAACCACAATTTTGCGATCCAGCACGTAGGGTTTCAAGGTTGCTGACGTGGTTTTATTCAAGCCACTGGCGTTGGTGACACGTATGAAGCCTTTGGTGGCGAGATTGGTGGTGTCCCAGAACAGACCTTGCGCTTCGTCAATCACAAGGTTCTCCAGAACGGGCGTTCCGGCAAACGTTTGTACTTGCTGGAACAACTGGATGCTGTCGCCGATGGCCGGTGTCCAGGAGCTCCAATGGAGGCGGATGGTGCCGTTCATGGTGAGTTTGTTGATGTTCTGCAACGTTGTGTAGATCTGTGTCGTACTTATGCCAAGATCGACAATGGCATCCTTGTAGATGGTTACATTTTTACCGCCAAAGTCCATTTTACCTGTTGTGGCCGTTGGGGTGGTTCCAATCTGTAGGGTGGAACCGGCTTCGAAGGAATAGGCGCTGTTGGAAAGTGCGCCTGTGCCCGTGACACCACTCAGTGTGGCTCCATTCTTTACCGTCAGCACGCCCGTTCCGAGCTTCACGGTAGAACCAGTGATAAACAGTTGCCCGGCTTCAATGAGGGTGTATCCGGTGTGGTTGTGTGCACCCAAAAGACTCACCTTTCCGCTACCTGTCTTGTTGAGGTTGGAGTTGGCGGTGACAATGCCCGACCAGGTCCAGTCAGTATCGTTGCCCAACCGCCACGTATTGATTCCTGAAGCCCCATCGTTGGCGAACGAAGCCCAACCGCCCAGCTTGCCGCTACCTGTTACCCTGCCGATGGCAAAGGACTTTCCGGTGTTCTGCACGGTGGTGTTGGCAGCGATGTTCAGTGTGCCTTTGGCCAAGCCTGTGGAGGCGTCCAGGGTGAATCGTGGATCGGTGTCTTTGCTCCCGTAACTGCCCACGGCGTTGATGGTGCCTTCAAACTGACTCCAGTCGCCCTTGACGCGTGTACGGGTGGCAAACCAACCGGAACCGGAGATGACGGTGCAATTGATGGTCAGTGTGCCTTCGCCGGTCACTCTGTTGGTGAAACTGGCGTTGTTCACGAGTGTTTGTGTACCCGTTTTACCTTTGGGTACATGGATGGTATAACCTGAGCTTGTATTTTCAAGCAGGGCTCCGCTTTGAAACTCGACTGTCCTGCCTGGCAATGAGCTGGCAATGCACTGGACGGTCCCGCCATTGATGATGAGGCGGTCCAGGTTGTTGTTGACATTGAGTTTCATCCATCCTGAACCCTTTTTTGTCAGGGTGGTGCCGCTGATGGCCCTGTTCACGATGAAATCGCCGAGGTTGTTGACGATACCCCCATTTTCTCCTACTATCTGCATGGGTGAACCTTGCGTGACGGTACCCGATGTTTGAAGGATGGCACCGTTCTCAATGATAAACTTGGAGGCTGCTGTATTAACGCCACCGAGTTGGCCAAGCGCCAGGTTGGCATGGCTGAGTGATGAGACGGCCACTGTTCCACCGCTGATGCGGGTGCCGCCTGTGTAGGCGTTGTCGTTGTTGATGATGAGTACACCGGTGCCGCGCTTGATCAGCTTGGAATTACCTATGATTGATCCGGTGCCACCAAAGCTATAGGGAAGAGTACCATCCACAATGATGCTGTCTGCTTCCAGATTTCCTTTGAGTGTGATGGATTTTTTGGTACCGGAGGCATTAAACAGCACGTTGTCACCTGTGACGAAAATCTCCGTCGTGGCCGTTGAATCGTTGGCCGCGGTGAAGTTTTTCGCCTGTGCGAAGTCCCAGACGGCGCTCTCGTTGCCGTTCCAAATAATGGTGGTAGCCTCACGGATGTTGGCTATGGTGAGGTACAGGTGATTGTTCGAATAGGAAAGTGACGACTTAAAGCTGGTACCGATGCCTTCGATGACGATATTGGAGAGCGAACCGATGAT
>JAAYBL010000025.1 GCA_012718945.1 Bacteroidales bacterium | reverse complement strand
TTTTTTTTGGGTATGAATACGTCTGTTTTACTTGTTTTTGGAGTCATCGTGTTGACAGCTGCGCTGTTTGTTTGGGGCAAGATACGTTCCGATATTGTTGCCCTGGGAGCGCTTGTTGCGTTGATTCTGTCAGGTATTCTGACCCCTGCGGAAGGGTTGTCCGGGTTCTCCAATCCGGTGGTCATCATGATGGCCTGTCTGTTCATCGTTGGTGGAGGTATTTTTCAGACCGGATTGGCCAGAAAAATCAGCACCAAGATTTTAGCTTTTGCCGGTGACAGCGAATTCAGGCTGTTCATCTTGATTATGTTGGTTACCGGGGGTATTGGTGGCTTTGTCAGTAATACGGGTACCGTCGCGTTGATGCTTCCCATCGTGATGAGCCTGGCCATGGAGGCGAAAACCAATGCCCGTCGATTCCTTATGCCCATGGCTTTTGCCAGCAGTTTAGGGTTACTTACTTTAATCAGTACACCTCCTAACTTGATTATCAACGATACATTGGTCAATGCGGGTTATGAAGGGTTGTCCTTTTTCTCTTTCTTACCCATCGGTTTGATTACCTTGACCCTGGGTGTTGTCTTGCTCTGGCCGCTTAGCAAACTGTTGGTGAAAGGCCAGGAAAAAGGCAACTCAAACAAAAAGAACCGTAAAAGCCTCAAACAACTGGCTTCCGAATACCAGCTCTCAGACAACCTGTACAGGATAATGGTGGTCGATGGTTCCCCCCTGATTGACAGGAATCTTCAAGCACTCGATATCCCCAAAACCTGGGCGGTCAGTATTTTGGAAATCAGGCGAATAGCTGCGCAGAAGTTGTTCCATAAGACCGTTGATACGCGTGTGGCCGGCCCCACCAGCACGCTTCACGAAGGTGACATCCTGTACGTGCTGGGCGACTTCGACAAGGTTTCGACCTTTGTCAAAGAAAATGGACTGCAGTTGATGGATACGCATGCCTCTGAAACGGGTAGTGGGGCTATGTCTGTCTCAAAGATGGGCGGCATGGAGTTCAGTGAAATTGGCATAGCCGAAGTGGTCTTGATGTCAACATCGAAGTTACTCAACAAACCGGTGAAGGATTCCGGATTCAGGAAACTGTACAATGTGAATATTCTGGGTATTCAGCGAAGAGATGGCTACATCCTTCAAAACGTCAAGGATGAAAAAATGCTCTCTGGTGACGTACTGTTGGTTCAAGGTAAGTGGTCTGACATCGAGAAAATGAATCAAGATACCGCTGAATGGGTGGTGGTTGGCCAGCCGATGGAAAATGCCAACAAGATACCCCTAGACCATAAAGCGCCCGTGGCTGCCGTGATTATGGTTTTAATGGTCGTTGCCATGGTGTTTAACCTTGTTCCTACCGTGATTGCGACGTTGGTAGCAGCCCTGTTGATGATTTTGACCGGCTGTTTCAGAAACGTTGAGTCGGCCTACAAAACAATCAATTGGGAAAGCGTTTTCTTGTTTGCGGGAATGTTCCCATTGGCCATCGCGATGGAGAAAACCGGCGCTTCTGTCTTGATTGCGGAAACCATCGTGTCAGGCTTGAGTCCGTATGGCTCTATTGCGGTGTTGGCCGGTATCTATCTTTCCACCTCCATTTTGACCATGTTTATCAGTAACACGGCGACGGCCTTGCTATTTGCACCTATCGCCCTGCAATCGGCTTTAGCCATGAACGTAAGTCCATACCCGTTCTTGTTTGCTGTTACCATTGCTGCCAGCATGTGTTTTGCCAGTCCCTTTTCTACGCCGCCCAATGTCTTGGT
>JAAYBL010000198.1 GCA_012718945.1 Bacteroidales bacterium | reverse complement strand
GCGTTGGTCATCCCAGTGGACGTATGGCCCATCCTGAGCAGAACCCATTGTCCTTTGGGCGGCGTCCAACGCAGGCTACCGTCAGCTTGCAATTTATCCGTGAGGTTGATCAGCTGATCCTGGGGCACCCAATTGGCGGTGCTTTTCGCACCTTCAGTGACAGGATGGGCCAGCCGCCAAACCGAGGCGTTCTTTCCCTCAAACTGATGAATCAGTGGTTCGGCCGACAAATGCAGCCCGGTCAGGCGTAAACGGGGGCTCCATTTGGCGTTGTCGTAATCTTCAGCACCTGGCAACGTTCCCTCTGGTGTCCAGTGGAAACGAAAAAAACGAGCCCTGGTAGGGGGTATCGCATGAGTCACGTCAAAACCAGTGTTCTGCCAACCATGTCGCGGCGGTTCCAACTGAGCCACCGTCCTGAAATGTACCCCGTCGTGGCTGGCTTCCACCCGTAGTCGGTGGGATTGCAGGTTGGTGCCGTTCACCCGCGTCACCACCGAACGGCAGAGAAAGGGTTGGGCGTATTCGTACTGGATCCAGGTGGCGCTGTCGCTACGATAGGTCAATGTTTTCGCGGAAAGGTCCTGCTGTCCATCGGCCGAGGTGACTCGGATAGGCAGGGGCTGAGCCTCTACCAGCAGCATAGCGGTACTATCGTCAGGCAGCATCATATCCCTGGGTGCCGGGTAGGCAAACACAGCAATATCCTTGTAATAGCCTTCTCTGGTGGTGGGTTGTGGGAGGAAGAAACGTCCACTACGCCCCCCCTTCACCAAGGTCTTCGTCCAAACAACCTGCTGCATCGACAGTGCTGGTGTGATCCAGGGTCCGCCGGCCAGGGCAAAACCATCGCTCAGGTGCATGCCCAGTTTCAAATCAAGACGAGCTGCCTCTTCCATCGTGTACCTAACCATGGCCCACCAGGCCGGCGTAAGTTGTTCGATGGCCGGTTCGTACACCGAAGGCGTGCGCACCCCACGTATAGGCATCAGGTAGGCGCCTTCCAACCCCACCGCTTTCATGGCTTCCAGGTCAGCCTTGACCCCTTCTTTCGACACACAGCCGTGCATCCAGTACCAAATGGTCCAGGGTTTGGCATTCCGACCAGGGCTGTTGAACGCCTCACGCACAGGCAACGAGGGCGGCATCTCCGATACAGCCGGGAGGGCCAGCAAGCAAAAGGCGATAAGCAGTCGGAAGGTCCTGTTCATGGTATCAACGCGTTAGATCCAACCAAATCCGTCCCTGCTGGTCTCCACGTACCCACTGAGGCTGGGAAGAAGGGCCGACCAGATCGGTGGCGTTCACTTTGTTACGTACAGCCGGTATGACCTGCAATACCGACAAACCCAGTTCGGAGAAGGTATAGAGCAAGCCATCCCTGCCATCACGGGGTGTATAGACACCCAGGTAAGCATCAGGGGTTTCGTTGATCAGGCTGAACGACCCTTCATTGGTTTGAAAGGTCGCCCACTGCCAATCGGCAAAGAAGCCTTTGAATTCGGGGTAGGTAAAGCTCTCGGCCGGCACCGGGTCGTTGTAGTCGTTCTGCCATACACCCAGCGTTGGCCCGTGCAAGCGGTTCTGCCACACGCGGTACGGGCCCTTGCCCAACCAGCGCTTGCCCTGCATGTTGCCTTCCGGGTAATCAAACGCGATGCCCATCAGCTCGACCACACCATCGTAGCGGTAGGTGTAATCCAGACAAACGCGTCCATCGGAGATAATGGTCCAGACAACCTTGGACAACAAACCGCTATAGGTTGCTGTGAGCACCACCGTGTCGGTCGATTCAGTGAGGGTGAAATCCACCAACTGGCCTTCATCAACCAACGCTTTGTATTGCCTGTCCTTGCTCTTGGCCTGGGCGTCATCGTGGTTGTAGAATTGATCCATGGAACGGTCAGCCCTGCGGGCACCCACGAAGCGGGGTCCGTTGCTCAGGGACAAGGGCTTTCCAGCACGTTCCACACCATGTAAGCGCCCGGTAGCCGTATTGAATCGCAGGTTCAACGTGCCGGCCTTAACCAGGCATTCGTTTGCGGAACGTTCCACGTGCAAGGGGTGAGTTCCCGTTTTGGGAACAGCCGGACTAGCCGATGAAGCGTTCGAAATACCTCGTTTCTCCACCGCCCAGATCCAGGTAAACAAGGTCTGCCCGTGCGGATCGACCACGCTCAACTGCAGTGCATCGGCTACCTTCGGGTCGGAGGATAAGGGCACGCGCAACGTGCCGTTGGCACCAGGCGCAACAGCAGGACCCTGAAGGCTACCTGACTGCAACACGGTTGACTCATTGTCGGCGGTTAATCTGTTCGGAAAACGGATCCAGGCATAGTTGAAACGGCATTGATCGAGGTTGGTAAAGGCGTAGCGGTTTTCCACCGACAAGCGCCCGTCAAAATCGGCGGGCAACGCCGTTGAGGCCGAAAGGGACTGTAAGGCGGACAAAGGGGTTGTTGCGGGCTGTTTGGCAGCAGACGGCTTTACCTGAACCGGCGACCAAACTTCCCGGATGGTGTAGTAGCTGCCTTCCTTTTCATGCTGAGGGCCAACGATGCCGTCGGCTCCGTAGTTGCCACAGTTGTCGATGCGGCCGTCCTGGTCAGTCCGTACCACGCCTTCATCGGCCAATACCCACAAGAAGCCACCGGCACAGCGCGGATGGTTGCGCATCAGTTCCCAGTAGTCAAACAAGCCAGCTCCCAAACCACCGTCGTAGAGGCCGTGCAGAAATTCGGTAGGCATGAAAACCGTGGGTTTGCGCATGTATTCCTGGGACTCCCCGTACGAACGGTAGTGCATGGTTTCCACCCCACCCAATTCTCCCTGAGGATGGAGTACCGGCCGGTTTTGCACATCCCACTTGGCAAACTCCGTATCTAGTTCGGTGTTCCAACCGCCCTCATTGCCGTTGGACCACCAGATAACACTGGCATGGTTGGCATCCCTGGTAACCAGTGACTTCACCAACTTGCACCCGGTTTCGGTGTCGTACTTGCCGTGCCAACCACCCAGTTCGTTCATCACGTACAGGCCCAGCTCATCACAAGCATCCAAAAAAGCGGGATCCGGCGGATAATGTGAAAGACGGACGGCGTTCATGTTCATCGACTTGATGAGGCGCACGTCGGCGTAATTATCATCTTTGCTCAGGCAGCGACCTGTCGCCGGGCGGAAACTGTGGCGGTTGACCCCCTTGAACAGGACCTTCGTGCCGTTTAGGTAAAAACCATCACCGGGAACAAAACGAACGGTTCGAAAACCGATGCGTTCCGTAACTTCGTGCAAAACCCGTTGGTCGTTCATCAACCGCAGACGCAGGTGGTACAAACGGGGATTTTCCGCTGACCAGGCTTCCACGCCCTCAAAGCGTCCCTCCAGGCTGAGTTGGTCCGATCCAGAACGCAGCGTGGTTGTCAAGGGTTTACTCACTGGCTTGCCGATCTCATCCACCAGCACGGCTTCAGCGGATAACGGTTCATCGGAGGCCGCGCCCATAAACAACACGGCCTTGAAAGCGCCGTCAGCCATGGCATCGAGCGCTATCCTGTCGATGTGAACAGGGGGTAACGCTTCCACAAAAACGGGCCTGAACAAGCCGCCGAAGTTCCAATAATCGGCTCTGCGTTCGGCCAGGTTGACCTGCGGGTTGGCCGATTCCTTGCTCACCGTCACTTCCAGCGTGTTGGCCTGTTTGCCAAAAAACACCCGATCGGTCACATCGGCCTTGAAGCGGTAAAAACCGCCCTGATGCAAAGCCACGGCACGTCGGCCATTGATGGTGGCGGAACAATCGGTCATAGCCCCTTCGAACACCAGACGGATGATGCGACCTTGCCATTCAGCCGGCAAATAAAACGTATGGCGGTATTTCCCTTGTTCAGCAGCGATGCCCGGCGGGTTGGCCTTGCCGTAAAAGGGCATGCCGTATTGATAGGTGCCAAAGCCCTGCAATTCCCAACAGGAAGGCACGGGTATGGTCGTCCAGGTGCCACTTTTCCGACCGTCGGTGCAAAAGAAATCCCAGGAAACGGCGTCGTCAGGCCCTGTTCCGGAAAGGTACTGTACCTGGGTGGTTGAGGCCAGGGCAGCCGTTGAGAGGGTCTTGGTAGTGGCGTTGCGTTTGGGAGCGGCCTCCACGGTCAAAGCCGTGAACAGGAAAGCCGTCAGCAGGCAGGCAACCAACGATTTGATGGGATGAGACATCATGGTTTGAGTGCTTTTTTATGGAACGGTTGAAAAAGTAAGGACAGGGTGTAAGGGCGTTTTTCGCCGGCATAGCGCTGCAAGACACCAGGACCGCAGCTGCTGTTGCCGAGACCCATATGGAAGGCATCCAGGGTCAGGATAACCGAAGCCAGGGGTGACAGTTGCCAGGTAGTGTGGGCGGCATCCAGGTCGGATTCGGTAAAATGGAGGGCAGTGGCCGAACAAACGGGAACAGTCTTACCCCCTTCGTCAGGTGACAGCACAGTAACCTTCACCCCACGACCCGCCGGGTCAGTCAGGGTCAACCAACGCACGCCTTCCTTGTT
>JAAYBL010000197.1 GCA_012718945.1 Bacteroidales bacterium | reverse complement strand
TCCGGACTTAGACTGATCCCCCTGGCCAAAAAATCATGTTTGATTATCTGCTCCCTTAAAAAACGATACCCTTTTTCAGGTCCGTATCCCCTGAATGTTTCCGATTGCCCCATCTCATCAACAGCGCAGTGCATCGCCTCAACGATGGCTGGCGCCAAAGGCCTGGTCACATCACCGATGCCCATCCGGATCAATTGCGCATCTGGCTCCATTTCCAGAAACAAGTTGACCCGCCTGGCTATCTCGGAAAAAAGATAACTCCCATGCAAACCTAAAAAATGTTCATTCAATTGCATATATCGTTTCTTTGGCCATGCAGACCGAATAATTCTATCTATTTATACCGTTTCACCCTCAAACACAAAGGCTGCTTCACCCGTCAGCAAGACTGCCCCAGTATCGGGCCTCCAGTGTATCCACAAGGTTCCACCCCTCAGATCCACCCTGGCTTCCCTCACAGCCATCCCCCGTAGGACAGCCGCCACCAACGCTGCACAAGCCCCCGTACCACAGGCCAATGTTTCACCGGCACCTCGCTCCCAAACCCTCATTTTCAGATGATCGGGCGCCAATACCTGGACAAATTCAGCGTTCACCCGGTTGGGAAACAAGGGATGCTGTTCAATAGCCGGCCCCAAAGTAACCATGTCAAACGCTTCCACATCGTCCACAAAGCAGACCGCGTGCGGATTGCCCATAGACACACAACTGACCTCCAGCACACCGACAGGTAATACCAGGGGCACGTGCAAGGCTTCTGTACCCGCAACTGACACAGGAACCCGAGCGGGATCCAGGATAGGCGCGCCCATGTCGACAGTGACCATTTCCACCTTACCCTCATTAACAGCCAGCCCCAACTCCTTGATGCCTGCCGCTGTTTCTAGGGTAACAGTCGTTTTCTTCGTCAATCCTTTATCGTACAAATATTTGCCTATGCATCGCGAAGCATTGCCACACATTTCAGATTCTGAACCGTCGGCGTTAAACATCCGCATACGGAAATCGGCCACCGTAGATGGCAGAATCAGCACCAAACCGTCCGATCCAACACCAAAATGCCTGTTGCTCAGTTGACGGGCCAACGATGACGGATCCATCACAACCTCCTGAAGGGCGTTGACATAGATATAGTCGTTTCCTGTACCGTGCATTTTTGTGAAGAGCATATGCGCTTGTTGCTAGTTGATAATCTGATCGTGGTTTATTTCGAGGACAAAGATATATGCAAGGATTGACAATTCCAAGCACAAAATAATCTTTTTATCGCTTTTTCTATATTTTTCCTTACTTTGTGACTTTTTTGCGATTGCTTCGATTATCTTTTTGGTAGTCATTTTGGTATTTTGCAATCTTTCTGAATAATATTCAAATAAACACAAGAAATTGTCACAAAACCGTACCTTTCACCGACTAAATAGTAAACTTCGTTGCCTTGAGCCCTTTTGATAGCCTTTACAATCAACACTATAACCGACTGCGCCGGCTGGCGGTCAGGATGGTGGG
>JAAYBL010000196.1 GCA_012718945.1 Bacteroidales bacterium | reverse complement strand
TGGGGCGACAGCGATTTGGTATCCCTGCCTCAACAACCCTCCATACCGGCTACTGAAGCCTTGGGCAATCCTGTTTCGAGCACTCTCTACACCTTGTCGGGTAGGCAACTTTCCCTCAGCAACCACCTGCCGGCTGGCTTCTACCTCTTGCGCAAGCAGTACGCTTCGGGGGCAGTGGTGACAGAAAAGATACTGGTGCAGACAGCAAAATAACCCATTCATCGATTGATGCCTTTATTTGAGCATGACTTTAAGAGCCTTGCACCTGCTCTTGTCATCACCTAAGTAACCGACTCTCAGCCAATACAGGCCGGAGGAGTAAGCGGCAACGGGCAAAGTTACTGACGAATGGCCCACCGGAAGGACCTTTTTGTCTATGTACAGAAGACGACGTCCCATCGCATCAATCAGCTGAATATCTACTTCCTTGGCCTCATCCATATTGAAACGGATGGTTAAAACATCGCTGGCAGGGTTGGGATACACCACGATAGCTTCATCCTTCAGATCGGAGGCTATAGACATGGTGTCCACCGTTATGGTAAACGACACAGGCAATCCAGCAAACCCATAAACCACCGGGGTGACCTGAATGGTTGCCACAACAGCACTGTCCGATTCATTAACAGCCACAAAGGGTTCCATAGGACCCTGACCTTTACCAGGCAGCCCAATGTCAGGCCTGTTATTGGTCCATTCATACAATGCCGTGGGGTGTGAACCGGAGAAATCGATGGCTTCCGTGGTCGCACCTGGTGTCACCTTTTGATCGAGGGGCTTATCGACAGTAGGCATGACAGGCACCCCTTCAACGCTGATGTTATCAAAGCGCGTATTGCCTGACAGATTATCGGCTCCCTCTCCTACAAATGTCACTTTCCATTGGAAAGCCTGATTATCAGCAACGCCTTCTATGTGAGACAGATCGAACCGTTTGAATACATAGCCCTTGTCTGCTCTGGCTGTATCAAGTTGAGGCACAGGGTACGCACCCCCCAGGATAGACCAGCTCAAGCCCCCGTCTACCGAATAGTGGAAGCATTGATGCGTCGCCCCTTCATCCGTTCTTGTCGTGGCATACGAAACCACAACATCGTGGAAGCAAGAGGTCGGTGAGGCTACCAGTAAATGACGCGTTGACGAGGGGTTTCTCACCCTCAGAACGGTACCTGTCCCCACCGTCTGTTCCATCTTCACATTCATGGCTGGCTCCGGATCGGTATCCCTGTGTTTTCGTTCGTCCATGTATCCCAACCCTGTACCCGGGTATGACAAAAAGGCTCCTGAGACCTGAGAAAAATCGGTTGGTACGGTTGTCATCACACCAGAACAAGTGTTGAAATGCCAATAATGCAACAATGAACGTTCTATGGTATTCTCAGGCACAAAATGGGCGACAAGGTTCAGGTCTCCTGCCGGATCCAGGCGTAAAACGGATTGTGTCGATGAGTCATCACCCTCCCAATGACTAAACACATACCCAGGTTGGGGAATGGCTTCGACCACAACAGGAACACTCGCAAAATAGACGCCTTGCCAAGGATAGGGTTGGACCGGATTGTCAAGCCCGGGCAATAGAGAGTCTATGAGCAGCGTGTTCACCCGAATTGTTCCTTTCAATTTATCTGTAGCCACAGTAACCAGGGCTGTATCGGTCAACCCGTACAGCGCCTTCAAGTGTTCACGCATGTAATGGGGCCGACTCCTTGCAAAGTCCTTGAGCGGTTCTATCTGTTGCTGTTTGTCGAGCATGCCCCAACGGTTAATGTGTTCAGGTAAATCGTGCGCCATCTCCTGCTCCATGGTATCAATGAGGGCGACTACCCTGGCCGGCTTGAAAGACGTATTCATGTGGTCACAGAAGCGTGAGATAAATGATTCCCTGACATCTTGCCTTTCCAGTAATTTTCTCAACAAAAGGGTGGAGGTGAAATCATTCACCGTGGTATAAGCTAAACGGTTGTAATCAGGATCATCAAAGCTTTGATCGGCATCGTAAAAAATCCAGCGCCAACGGCCATCATGGCCTAATGGGGCATCTGCCATGTATCCAGGCGTCCGTTTTCGCCAGAATTTGCGGTTGTTTCCCAAAAAATCGGTGTTATTGATGTAGATCTGTACCACAAAATGATTCAGGTAATTGTCAACATCCATTAGGGTAGTGAGATAGTCCATGTTTGAAGGTATGGTCAAATCGTTTTTCCCGACAAATTGTTCCATATCGGCATACCGCTTGTACTCATACGCATAGCCATCGCTGATCGAGGCCGTTCTGGCGTTAGCAATGATGACGTCTTCAGGATCCATACCATAATGATAGGCGAAATAGTACTTCGAATGCTTCTCCCTGAGGTTCATGATGCCCCAATATACACCATTGATGAAATGGACCACCGGCCTGGATGCTTGTTCATCCATACCGGGGACATGCCCTACCAATCGATGCACCATCGCATCTAAAAACAAATTACTGTTCCACTCGTTGCCTGAATTCCTGATTAAAAATGAATTGTACACATTGACTTCCTCACCTCCAGTCGATGCTTCCGGTTTGAGGTCAGGGAAAAGGGGATAGTTAAACAAGGTCGCTTCATCGTAGGTCTTTCTGGCGGTCAAACGCAAGGACTTTCGCATCCGATTGGTCGAATAATACCCATGAATTCTCACGCCTGCATCCTGTTTGAACAAAGGCTCCCCTGTATGGGAAAGGAGTTCAAAACTGACAGGCCGTTCCCAGTCTTCTTTCTTATAATTGGCATCTGGTGTGCTCATCGAACAGGTCTGATCGTAATATGTCCCTGGCACATAAATACCTGTATCGTAGTCAAACAAATGATAGGGGTCGGTAACCAGGGACACCACCGGCAAGTTGTATCGTTTCAGGCCAGTAGAATCAATCAGATAGGTTTTGGTCTCCGTTATACTGGGGATGGAGCCTGGCTTCCATGTGCGGGCTCTGACGACAGTCGCAGTATTGACAGGCAAGGCTGGCACCTTCCAGGACGAGAAGCTTGTGGGAATGGATGACAGACTGTCCTTGATGGTATAGTTGGGCTTGATGACCAACGAATCGTGGTAGACATAGGTCATGGACAACCGTTGATTCAGTTCACCTTTGTTGCACTCCTTGTAGTCACTCTTAATGCGGTAGGGAAATCCTGCCAGGTTGGCGTAATCGGGCGTACTTCCATCCAGGGTATATAAGATGAGGGCATCCGGATCAGGGCTGCTCAGTTTCACTGTAGCTTCATCGGTATAAAAACCGGATTCCATGGAAAAAGCAGGGGGTTCCAATAGGGACAGTTCAGGTTGGCCATTGGCTCCTCCAGGTGTTGGTGTGGAGAAGTAGCCTTCCTCCTGCCCGTCAAGGCCGTAAGAGACATCTGTTGGCAATGGAGGCAGGTCTAATCGGTGCAACACCTCACCCTGCTTGTTGGAAAGCATAAGCACTTCTCCACCTGCGCTAAGGTTGAAATTCGTATGAGCCAGTTGCAAGGGTTTGTCGTATCGTTTGGCAAAAAAGTTTTCAATTTGCTGTCGATCTGAAGCGCTCAACGCTTTATCAAAAACCAGCACTTCGGCCAGATCGCCTCCGTACAGTTCTTGGGTGCCACCTACACGCCCTCCCAATGTCAAGGGGTGTTGAGCGCTGGTATTCAGGGTTACAAAATTTTTGCCGGTAAATTGACCATCCACATGAAAAAGATCGGCTGCGCCATCGTAGGAGGCTGTAATGATGTGGAGGTCTTTGTCCATACTGAACAGCCCGTAAAAGGTATTGTTCCAGTAATGATTGCCAATCTTGGCACCTGCCTTTTGACGGCTAAGCACAATGCCATAGGCCTCATCCTGTTTTGAATTCCCATAGTGTACTATGTGGTTGTTGTTGCTTTGATTGGCTGTCTCTAACTGCGTGTTGGCCACAACAACCATGATTGTTCTTTCCAGATTACCAGCAGGCGGGGCACAATCTGTTTTTAGTACATGGCTGGATCCATTGAAGCGTATGGTCGGACGATCATTGATGCCTTTTGCCACATACTCCGGTTGTCTTCCTTCTTCGTCAGCCCAGGCTTTGCTGCTTCCGTCATGGCTCATCCAGTTTGTCACCTTCAAGGCGTTTCCATCCTGCCTGACGTGTTGTTGATTGGTAACCATAACATCGCTGGCAGAAAACCACGTACGCAGGTCTGGATGGTTGTTTGGCGATAAGGGGCCGGCTTGAACATCCTGACCTGAGGCCCACACCAACAAATAGGAATGGGGTGGAAAATCAACGTCATCAAACGTCCATTTGCGGGGATTATCCGGATCGTCACTCAAAGCATAACCGGCCAGATTAATGACTTTATCAGTCGTGTTGTAGAGTTCAATCCAATCGTGGTACTCAGCTTGACCATCGGCCAGCGTGGTTGAATTGCTGGACATTACTTCGCTGATGACGATTTCCTGAGCCTTGCCACGACCTGTGAGCAGAAAAAGCACCAACATTCCTATTACAACTTTTCCGACGTGCATCTTTTCACTTTATAGAACAAGAGAATTCCCTGTTGTGTTTATCTTTGTTGTAACATCAGGTCAAATATACCTAAAAAAAGTCAGCCTATGAACCTCAACCACTGCATCCCCGTCCTGTTTGTCAAGGACGCCAGCATCGCCCGGGATTTTTATGTCAATGTACTTGGTTTTACCGTCATCATGGATAATGGCGGATTGAACTACGCATTCAAAGAAGGGCTTGCCGTATGGCAAATCAACCCCGACAACATCATCCCCCAATCGCTGGGTATGGAAGCCATCACACAATCGAATACCCCTTCCCGCTTTGAACTGTGCTTTGAAACAGAAGATCTGGACACAATCCATCAAACGCTCAAGGTTAATCAAACAACCTTTCTCCATGAGATCAATACAGAAATATGGGGACAACGCACCATCCGTTTCTACGACCCTGACCGCCACCTGATTGAAGTCGGTGAAGCCATGCCTATTTTTCTAAAACGCATCTTTGAAGAGGAAGGCCGCGACCTCGAAGCCACTGCCAAACGCACGTATATGCCCATCGAGGCACTGAAGCAAATAGTGAACCTCAGCTAACATATAGTATGAACCCCGTTGATCTGTACATTGCCCAATTCCCCGTTTCTGTACAAGATGTGTTGAACCGCATTCGGGAAATCATCAAGTTCAACGCACCCGAGGCTGAAGAATCGATGGCCTATGGTATGCCAGCTTACAAAACGCATCGCAAACCATTGGTCTACTTTGCTGCTTTCGAGCATCACATTGGTTTTTATGCCACCCCTTCAGGGCACAGTGCCTTCAGCGAAGCCCTATCTCAATACAAACAAGGCAAGGGTTCAGTACAGTTCCCGATTAACCAACCCATTCCTTACGACCTAATTGCCGACATCGTACGATACAGGGTAGAAGAAAACAATAGCAACATAAGGTAGAAACCTTACGGAGAAACAGATCGGGAATCATTTTACCATTTGTTGTCCATTTAAAAATCCTTTTGTTGATTTGGTTTTCATACCTTCTCAGCATGAAACACCCCCTCCTCGTCCTCCTGTTTGTCCTCCTGTTTCTAACCACGAGCCTGTCTCCTGTGGGCGAAAACAGGGATTTTCGGATTACCACTGAAAACGATTTCAAAGAAAGGATACTTAGCAACAAAGATCTTGTATTCACACGGTGCCTGGTTGTACCAGCTTTTGACAAAAAGACCAAGGACATCGACGAAACCACCGATGAACAGGCGCTGTTGGCAAAATTTACCTACCTGCTCAGCACCAACCAACGTTTCAAGATGGAAGACTACTTGAAAAAATGCGACAACAGCCTGGATATTAACTACCTGATTAGAGCCCTGTACCATCTTTCACTCGAGCTATACACCCTCACCATCGACCACCAAGCCATCTTCTCCGCCTATCAAACGGCCATGGACAATGCCACTTCCGAACAACAGACTATCCTAGTTAAAAACCGCATCAAATACGTCAGATACCACTAGGCATCCATCGTTCAACTCCAACCACCCACCAATAACCGAACGTTACCATGAAACAACAGACACTCCTCTGCCTGATCGTCCTTATACTTACCACCGCCTGTTCTTCGACAAAATCCATCCAAAGGGCCATGGACAAACGCAGTCACACACTGCGCTACCTGATGGACACCCGACCGGTCAAAATTAAGAGTCCTATCATCGTACGCATCGACAGCGTAGCCTTTAATCCAGCCCTTCTACCCAAAAGCACCACGGTGGTACGAGAGGAAGGCATGTACGTTCCCCTCGTATTGGTGCACTACTGGAAAGCTCAGAACACCTGTTCCTTGGGGCAGTCCGGTTTTCTGGAGCCTCTACCATCTTTTGTCAAGTCTTCCCTGATCAATGAAATCAACCGTTCCGGCCAATTCAGCGCAGACAGCCTGAGCGAGACTGAATACACCCTCGACCTCTCCATCGATGCTTTCGAGGCCAAAGGGCCCTACAAAAGTGAAGGTTTCTTCTACTTCCTCTTTGTTATTTACGGATTCAACTATTACGACATTGCCGGTCCTGCGATGACCCAACTGAACATAACCTACCAACTCAAGAAAAACGGTCAACCCGTGTTCAGCGGCAACCACAACGCCAAGCGGGAGACCGAAGCGCTCAACAAGCCCAATGTGACGTCCAGCAAACTACAGGAAAACTACGCCGCCAGTATGGTGGAAGCCACATCGTTCAATATCAAATACATTAATCAGTTGATTGTTAATGATTTGAATAATTTCTTCAGGGAGAACTGGTAGTGATTCAACATCAAAACGTTAAAATGAGGTGGCACCCACCTTATCGAGTACAAGAGAGCAAAAACCCTACAGCATCAAACCATGACTATACGACCTTACAACAAAGCCCTCGACGAAACATCCCTGATGGCCATGATCAAAGCCGAAGAAGGCTGGGATTATGCCGATGAGCCGCATACCGAACGCTACAAACAGGCTCTGGATACCTCCATTACCTACGTGGCATACATGGATAACGACTTGTGTGGGTATTCCCGTTCCCTCAGCGATGGTTACCTGTATTTGTTTGTCTGTGATTTGCTGGTGATGCCAGCTTTTCGAGGCAGGGATATCGGCCGGGGCCTTATGGAGTGCCTCTATCAGGATTACCCTGATTTTACAGCCTATGTCATGTCAGGCGTAGACGAGTACTACGAAAAACTGGAGTATAAAAAAGAAGGTTCCATTTTTGAAGTAAAAAAGAGAACAATAAACCATAAAAAATAAGCCACCAGGCACCAAAAAAAACACATCCACCCATGAAAAAGGCCCTTGGATTCCTATTGTTGGCCGGACTGCTATCCGTGACCGACGCGAACGCTCAGATCGAGAAAGAAATAATCAACTATGTTGACACAACGGAACAACTCGTAAAAAACGGTAAACGCCTGTTGGTTGATCGCCTTTTAGCCAACGACTACGAAAAGGCCAACGAAGTTGTCCACTACCTTCAGGACCTGAAAGAAACCAAGAATTACCCCGCTTTCAACTACAAGGAAGACCTGTTTCTAAGTTTACTTCTGCACGATTGGCTATATTTTGACGAATTGGCCAAAAACATCAAGCTCATCTTCAAAAATACGGTGTTCGAAGACCCATACGATATCGCTGACATCCTACGGAAGGAAGTTGAATTCCAGGCTTCAGCACTCGATTCAACAGCCAATAATGCCAGCCTGGATCCCTCCTTGAAAAGTCTCATACATGTATTCTGCTACCTCTTGTCGGCCGAGAAAATTGATGAGCAGTGGAATAAGGAGCTGAACGCCCACGCCAAGATAGACCCCAACAAGACCTATCAGGACTTCATCGACCTTTTCTTACCCGACCGCTATGCACGCATGAGCACATCGTACACCTTTGGTGCCAACTACGTATACCCCACTTCGACACTGAACGACTACTTCAAACCAGCAGTTGGGTTTAACATGAGTTGGGATTTTGCCATCAACCGCATCTACACCTCACTTAATTTGGATGTAAGCACGTTTCGGGCCAGGCATCCCTTTGTTGCATCAACCACGAATGGGCCGGCGGTATTTTTGGAAAATGACCCGTTCAACAACTTGAACTACGCCCTTCAGGCAGGTTATCTGCTGGTACGTAGCAAACGGTTTCATGTAGCTCCCTTTGTAAGCCTGGGTGGCTCAAATTTAGTCAGCAATATTTACCAAGACACAGAGGACGACGACAAGGAGATGACGGTATACAACAGCTTTGCCCCTGGATTGGGTTTGCATACCGAATGCCTTCTCTTCAAATACAATAGCGCCCAATCCTATAATGGCGAAATGAGCGGATACATTAGCCTGCGTTTTGATGCGGGCACCAACTTTACCATAAACGATCCATCAGGCATGGAGGGAGACAACATGTACGCCAGGTTGAGCTGTGCATTTGGTTTTGGAGATTTCTAAGCAACCCTCCTAACACACAATCAATCCATAAAATACGCTGATGGCGTCTTACCGGTGTACTGTTTAAAATTTCGGATTGCGGTAGCTCGTGAGCGAAAACCAGCATCGTAAAAGGCATCCTGATAATTGACGGTGGCATTGTCACGCATGCGTTGGAGGAAATCCTCTATGCGCAAGGTATTGATGTACGCGTTGAAGTTGGATAGCCCAATTCCCGCATAGCCAAGCTCAACGTTGTTCGATTGGTGTACAACGCCGTAGCCAACATGGTCATTGAAAGATCCGGATTCCGATAGGCGCTTGTTGAGGTCATATAGTGGACAACTCGTTCACACAAGGGGCTCTGCTGTGACGATTTGGCAGAAGCAACGTCCCCCTCATCACTCTCTACCTCTACGATAGAAGCTTGTTGCCTTATCAACCGTTCAAACAGCTCCATATAAGCAATATAGAGACTGCAACCCACACTTATGTAATAATAGAGGATCTTGACCAGCGGTGCATCGACTGTTAACACAACAAGATAAGCCATTGTGTTGACAGTAAAACAGAGGGTATACTTAGCTATCCATTGTTTGTCCGTGTTGTTGTAACGCCTAGTATAAGGGATGAAGAACAGAAACAATACAGGAAGTAAAAACAGCACACAAAGCAACAACAGAGACCAGCTTTGAACAGGCATTGACGATGAAAACATGTCAAGCAAGGAAGGGTACGCAGGAAACGAAACGCCACCCAACACGCAAAGACCATAAACGGCAACGAGTGCCAGCCAAGGACTGTACACACCGATAATACGCTTAAAGGAAAGGTAGCCTGGCGATATCACCTCGATGGGATACAGTATATAGGATAGCGACATGAAAATGGCCGCCAGCAACATGGGAACTGAAATGAGCATATCTGGTTCATTTCCCTGGCTCAACGTGGCAAATCGAGCAATGTAGCTGAACACAGAAAACAGGACGATGCACGAGAGGATGAGGCGCGAGCGCTCCCCCGACTTTCGACGGAGAAAAAGCAACAATTACGTGAGCAAACAAGCTATTGCACCCGCAAATACCGTGGCTAAATAAATACTTTGCATATAGAGTACAAATGTATCAATTGATTTGTACACCTCCGCCCCAATCAGGATAATAAATATTTAAATTAATTGTCGTATTGATACACCGCATTTGTGAAAATGAAACACCCTTGAACAGAGCATTTTGCGTATTAAAACCAAATTTTTTATTTACTTTTGAAGCCATTTCATTATTGAAGCAATACTCATACTTAAGTCCATTAAATTCAACAATTAAAATGCCCACTCCATCCATCGAAACCCATTCAAAAATGTGGAATTTATGGCACGGCTGCCATAAAGTAAGTGAGGGCTGCCAACATTGTTACGTGTACAGGGGTGATGCCAAACGAGGGAAAGACAGTTCGATTGTCGCAAAAACCCAGCAGTTTGACGTGCCGGTCAGGAAGAAGCGAAATGGAGAGTATACGGTACCTTCGGGAAGTTTGGTATACACCTGTTTTACGTCCGATTTTTTCGTGGAAGACGCCGATCCCTGGCGCGCTGAAGCCTGGGCAATGATACAGGAGCGCAGCGATCTGCGTTTTATGATCATCACCAAACGCATAGACCGTTTTCACCAATGCCTGCCCGATGATTGGGGCGAAGGTTACGACCATGTCACAATCTGTTGCACCATCGAAAACCAGGCAAGGTGCGATCAACGCCTACCGATTTATAAGGCGGCTCCCATCAAGCACAAAATACTAATCTGCGAACCCTTACTGGGGCCCATTGATCTGAGCGGCTATGATATCGGCTCCTGGGTGGAACAAGTTGTAGTGGGTGGCGAATCCGGGCAGGAGGCCAGGCCTTGCCACTACGAATGGGTACTGACCCTACATGCACAGAGTGTGGAGGCCGGCCTCTCGTTCTGGTTCAAGCAGACAGGCGCCAATTTCATCAAAGACGGGAAGTCATACCGCATACAACGACAGTTTCAGCACGTCCAGGCACGAAAGGCGGGGTTGAATCGGTAGAAAATCAACCACGCTATTTTTTCATCGCTTCCGCCTTCAAGGTCGGCGGCATTTTTTCAATGGCGTACCTCAAGGCGGTGCGTGGCATGGTGGTCTTGTGGGCCAGAACAAACTGAAAAACGGCTTCCTGATGGGCTTCACTGGCGGCTTTCAAGAGCCAACCGTAGCCCTTTTGCACCAAATCATCTGTATCTGTCAACAAGCGTTCGGCCAAGTCAAACACCTCGCTGAGGAACAGTCCTTTCCGCGCCTGAATGATAAGAGAGACCACAGACGCCCGGCGCACCCAGCGGTTTTCGGAGGCCGTCCATACCTTCAGGTTTTCCAGAAACACCGGATAACGTTCGACCAAAGCCCCTATCGTGTGGTTACAAAGGGTATCGCAGGAAGCCCAGTTGCTGACGTATTGCTGCACCCAGCGCTCAAACACGGCAAAGTCTGCTGGTTCAAACCGGTCGCTCAGGGCGTACGACCAGTGGCAGGCCACGAAACTTTCCTCCAGTATGCCCGATTGCCACAGGGTTTCACACAGATCCCAGACCACCGATTTATCGAGCTGTTTGACCTCTCCAAAGTAGGTTTTACTAATGGCGTTCACCTTGGGTACGGTAACACCATAGGCCGTGATGGCCTCTTTGAAGTAATGCTGGGCAGAAGCTTGTGTCTTGGCGTCCACGTTGGCCATGAGGTCTTGCCTCAGTCTGTCGATAATGGAGGGTGTCATGGTTTCACGTCTAAGGTGCCTCCGCTCGAATGGGCGATAAACTCCGGCGCATACAGGCATTGCACGGTAGCCACACCGTTGGCGAACGAACCAGCGTTGTTCACGAAGGCTGGGTACTCGAAAGCATAGCGGCCTTTGGGCAGGTGGTTGAAGAAGAACTGGGTGGAGGCATCCTTGGAGGTCTGGTAATAGCCCACTCCTTCGCGCCACTCATAGCCCGAACGTTGCTCAGCCGGCTCGAAACAGGCCGCACGTTGATCTTTCAGCACTACAAAGTCCATATCACGGTCGACGGTCACAAACAGACGAGTGATGACTTTATCACCGGGGTTCAGGGTTTTCCCATCCAGTGGGACCATTACCTTGCCAGTGGGTGTCGTTTGCTCCAGGAAGAGCTGTTTGCTCACACTCAGATTCGTTCCGGCGGCGGTCACTTGATCGATATCCTGGAAGTATTGCCAATAGAGAGCCCCCCAACCCATGCCGGCTTTGCCCTTCAGTCCAACGGTCACCTTGCCCATGGAGGGTTTGATGGCATCAGCTTCATAGGTGTGTTGTACGTAACCGGTACCGACTTCTGCTTTGTCGGTGGGTACTTCCACTTTTCCAAGCTTAAGGCTAACGGTGTTGTCGGAACCGAACCAATCGCTGCCTTGTTTCAATAGGGCATTAACGGCATCGACGGTGGAGAGTTTGGTATCCCAGCGCTGTGTTTGTTTCTGACGGAGCAGCCACGTTTTCATAGCGTCCAGGTCGTCGGTCACGGGAGCCACCTCGGCAAAAGCCTCCAGCATCATGGTTTGTATCCCTATAGGACGTTCGTACCAGAAGAAGCCAGGCTTGTTGTGGGCCCAGTACATACCCATATCTTCGCTGGTGAGGGCTTGTTCCTTCAGGCCGGTAAGGATGTCGGTGGCGAGGGAAGTGTTGCCACGACGAGCGGAAATGAGGGCGGTGGCCGCCTTGCCGTAAAGGGTCCCCGAACGCCAGTAAAGCTCAGCCTGCTTGGTGTAGTAGGCTACAGCTTCTTCAGAGGCTTTTGGCAATTCAACCTGGGGATAGAAAGAACGCAGGTGGAGGTATTGCCATTGAATGTTGTTAATGTGTTCGGCTTCCAGCTTGACGCCGGGCTGCTTTTTCAGGTTTGAGTAATCCTCGGCTATGGCCTCGTCGGCATAGGCTAAGGCTTTTAAAATGGCCGGATCGGGCATCTCAATGACAATATCCTGATCATGTCCAGACTGCGCCCCCTGCTTGACAACAGCGTTCAAGCGGGCCTCATTCAGCAGAATATACTGGGTCACATAACGGTTTTCCGGCATACCTTCAAACCAGGCAAAACCTCCTGATGACTGTTGCAGGGCGATTAGTTTATCCCAATAGATACGCTGTTGGTTCTTTTGTTGGTTGAGGTCAAAGAGCAGGGCCAGTTGCCTACGCTGTTCGGTTTCATCCTTGGCTGCCATCACCCAGGGGGTTTCTTCCAACAGCAAAGTTTTCAGTTGTTGATTTTTGGACAGGGTGGACAACAAGGCGGTACGACTGTTACCCGCTTGCCGCCATTGGTCGAACACGGTGCTTAGTTTGGGGTAGCTGTTCGCGATGTGGGTGGCCAATCGGCTGACATACGAAGCGGTGAAAAAGTCGATGGCGTTGTCATGGGTGGGCTCAGCCATGGTGGGCAGGGCCAACAGGGCCATCCAAGTTGGGTTGGGCGAGAATTCCACGGTCAAGGCATGTGGCGTCGTACCCTTCATCGGTTTGAGCAAGCGATCGAGGGTGTACACCTTGGTTTGATTGACCTTGACGGTGAGAGGCAAGCTCTCTGTGATCAATTCCTTATCGGGCAATACGGGCAGGTAGTGTTGTTCGCCATCGCTAAACAACGCCGTCGTGGCTACCACCTTGCAGACCACCAGATCGAAGGTATTCAGGGCTTCCAGCGACCAGGAAATGGCCTTGGTTTCACCGGGGGCCAGTTGGATGGTTTGAAGCGGCTGGTTGATAAGTGTAGCTGACAGGGGTTTTTCGTCGGCTGGATTGAGGAGTTCCAGCCCAACCTCGGCCGTCAAGGCACTGTCACTCAAGTTGACCAAGGTGGCAGACAGCACGGGTTTGTCGGAACGACGGACAAAGCGGGGCATGTTGAGTTGTACCATCAATTCCTTCTGCGTAACCACGTCGGTTTCAAACGAACCGAAGTACAGATCTTTGGTGTGGGCCACCAAATTAAGGCTCCAACGGGTCAGGCTTTCGGGCACGGTAAAGGAGAACACAGCGTTCCCGGCCTCATCAGTGCGTAGATGGGGATAGAAGAAGGCGGTTTCGTTAAACTGGCGGCGAGGAGTGACGACGGGCTTGGGTTTGGCTGCTACATCTTCCTGAGATCGGAGTTCTTGAACTTCATTAACGACAACGCGGTGTTCTTCCAGATTGGCGATATCAACACCATGTGCGTCATTCGAAACCGAAATATCCAACCCGGCAATGCGACCTTGGAGGGCCTCATCAACGCTGGTCACCTGAACGCCTTCAAGTTCAGGGGCTGTGAAGTTCATCTTGGCGGTGCCACGAATCCGTAGTGAGCCACTCATCCCTACCTGCAACTTCGACACTCCAACCATCCAATCGATGTCGGAAAAACGCAGCACATGCTGTTTTTTACGTTTTACAGTGGCTTGACCGTTGTCATAGTCCCTATCGAACGTCAGTGATGACCAGGCTAACCGAAAGGGTATGTACGGGAAATAACGGGGATTAAAGGGGAAAGAATGAGGTTGTATGGCATCAAGAGAGGCATCGTACATGGTAGCCAACACTTCGGCCGGATTTTGTTTACCCTTGACCTCGGGGATGGTAAGGGTCCATTCGGCCGTTTCCCCAGGGCGCAATTTGTTACGGAAGACGGCAAGCGTGGGTGTCAGCTTTTTCTCAGGTATTATTCGGTTGAGTTGCACATGTTCCGTGAACAGTTGTTCGTTTTTGACAACGGTAAGTTTCACATATACCCCGTCTTCATAGCTATCCTTGTAGGGCATGGTCAAGGTTTGGAGGGTGTCCGTCAGGGCTATCCAGCGGTTTTCCAGCACCTCTCTACCCCTGGCAACCTGGTATAGCATGTATACGTCCCTGGCAGCCGTTCCGATATGTATGACCGCCGAATCACCGGGGGCAAACTGCGCGTCGGAGGCATACATCCAAATGTACTTCTTCATCGGCGGACGTTTGTCGTCGGGAGCGAACAAGGTGAAATCGTTGAAGCTAGTGACGGTTTGTCCACGGTCGTCGGTGGTGGTACAAACCAGCTGGTACATTCCCGATGGGATGGCGTTGAAATCGAGGGTCAACGGACTGTCTTTGGTGTGAAGACGGCCCGACAGGATCAATTTGCCAGGTTTGCGTTGGGGTATCGGTAGCAGGTATCTCTCCCTCTTCTCCTGTGTATCGATGAAGTCTTCGGGTTCGTTCAACAAGTATAGTTCATAGTTGACATCGACCTGGCGTTTGATTCCATTGAGGGTTTCCACATACACCTTGATGGGCCTGCTTTTGGTCTTGTTAAGAATGAGTGTATTCGCCAGGTCTGTCTGAACAAACAGCGATTTATCGCCCACGGAAAGGCTTTGTTCGCCCTCCCTGGTCTCGCCTTTCTGGTCAGTAACGGTAGCGTGGAGAGTATAGGTATAGAACTGGTCCCCGCTTGTATTTTTAAGGCGTTCAGGCGTGAAAGTAATGGTAAATCGCCCATCCATCCCTGTTTTGGCTTGACCATGAGCTATGGGCTCCTCACCCATTCTCATCCACCACCAACGGTGGTGTGGACGACGGATAACCTCGTAAGATACGTTGGCACCAGCTACTGAGTACCCCGCATACGCTTTCACGAGGCCGTTGATCTGAACCGTCTCACCAAACCGCACCAAGGTTTCCGGCTTCTCCAGGGTCACTTCAAAGCTGGGCCGCTTGTAGGCTTCCACGCTGATGTGGGCCCAGTTGTCGTCACAGCGCAAACTGTACCGACCATTTAATCCATCTTCAGGTAAGATAAAAGAACCGGAAAAGGAACCGAATTCATTGGTCCTGAACGGCTTTTTGCTGATGACCTGCTGGTTGACATCCAGCAGTTCCACATCGTACATCTTATTGGGAAGAACACGTTCCACACCCTTGTTGTTGATTTGGTAGGCAATTCCTTTGATATGCACGGTTTGACCTGGTCTGTAGAGGGAACGATCGGTCAACAAGGTCAGATGACGGTCTTCACGGCCGTCAAAGTCATCGAATCGATAGGTGTAACCGTTGTATTCGCTGCACAGGTAACGGTCGTCTCCGGATTCAAAAAAGAGCACGTTGCTGTGGTCTTTATCCTGCGTGTTGAACGCGTAGTAGCCGTTGTCATCAGTCGTGCCATTGGCCGTCTGCGGCTGCACTTTAACCCCATTCTTGTAAATAGTCGGATAGACACTAACCTTAACACCTGGCTGAGGCTTACCCGTGACTCTGTCAACCACATACAACACGTGTTTTTTGTGGCTATGCGTGATACAAGCGAGATCAGACACCACATAGTAGCCATTGACAGCTACAGAGGTATCGCTCAAGGACTGGAGACGGAAGGCATATTGTCCGTAAGATCGGCCTTTCAGCGTCAACGTGGTGTTGGCCGTATTGAACAGACTGTCCTTATTAAGCGTGACCATCCTTTTTTCCACCAGAGAGACTGAACGTAGTGCAGTGGGATGTTGTTCCCTCCTCCTCTGTTCATAAAAGGCCTGGGGCGTCATGTTGACACGGTAGATGGTCAAGATAGCCTTATCGATGTTGGCGGCAGCGATGTCCAGGGTCAAAGGGCTATCACGCTTGACAACCGTGTTTTGAGTGACGTTGATGCGTTGTTGAGTGATGTCGGCTTGCAGGTTGCGCAGGTGATTGCTGAACGGGGCTTTGGGATGCCTGGCCAAGCCCTCGGCACATACAGTGTAAGCCTTTTTCAAATAGTGGTTGAACAGGCTGTCGTTTTCACGATGCAAGCCTTGATAGAACTGAGCCTCGGCTTCCATTGCGGTCAGGCTATGTGGATTGCGGGCGTATTGGGTTGAAAGCATCTGCAAGGCTGACAGATAGGCTTTTTCGGTGGCTGTCGGTGGTACGATGGATGCTCCCCATCGTTGGGGGCGATCAGCGAGGGCATAAAGCGTTTTGAGGCGATAAAGATCGGCATTGATCAACGCATCGGGTTGACCAGCTTTTACTCGAAATCGTAACCAGGCCTGCAGCGTTTGTATCATACTGGTTTCCACCACAGATAGACCGGCGGCATTCAATTGAAGGGCGATAAACTGTTCAGCAGGGCACATCAAGGGCACCAAATCACTGTTGAATTGGTAATCATTCTGTGCATTACGCAGGGATTTCAGCAAAGCGACACGGCGTCTGGACAGCATATCGAAAAGAGTGGGCTCAAGTGTGGCCGTATTGCCCTCGGTCAAGAGTTCTTTATAGGTGGCGATGGGGGTAGCTTGCAGGCGTTCAGCCGGTTGCAGGGAAAGCGTCAACAGACTGCAGATAGTATCGGTAAAGATTCTTTTGGTCCACTGGGTCGGATCGTTGGGGATTTGCCCTACGATGTCGGTGCGTTGATTGATTTTGTAGGCATTGCGCTGGTAGTAAATCAGGTAAACTTCGGCCGTCATCGATTGCAGCAAGGCTTTCGATGCCACATCCTGGGTTTTGGTCCTGAGGGCTTCCATGCCGGCCAGTTGAGCAGGCAATTGATCGGGATCTTTTTGGAGGTTCAACTGCAGGGATATCACGCGCGCCTTGATCTGCTGCACGTTGTTTTTCTCCTTGTTGGCCTTTTTTTCAATTTGGGTGACAACCTCCAACGCCGAGGTGGGGCGATCAGCCTCCATAAATTCGGCCACTTTTTTCCATTGCTCCTCGTAGCTGGGCATAGCTTTCGGGGGGATCGACTTGACTGCCATCAGATTGGTGGCCATCAACAGGAAAGAAAGCACCCAAAACAGGGTGGAAGGGCGACGTTGCGTATTCATGGGAGAAGCTATTATCAGACAAATATAAAGAATAGCTTAGTTAAAATTTGTCTAATCGCGTTGAATTATTCAAACACAACAACGTTTTGCTTGACTCCCTGATGACACCATTACTGTTTAATCAGCTTGATAGATAGTAGCGTGCGCTTACCGTTGCCTTCAACTGTCATCTTACAGAGGTAGAACCCAGAAAGCAGGTCGTTATTCGGTTGCCATACCACGGCGTGACTGCCAGCATCGCGGTGTTCGTTGACCAGTTGGACCACCTGTTGTCCAGCCAGGTTGTAGACACTCAAGGTTACATTGGCCGATTCAGCCAGGGTAAACCTTAAGGTCGTTTCTTGCCTGAAGGGGTTGGGTGCGTTTTGTTCCAGTTGATCCTGAATGGTGGTAAGCACAGGCTCAATGGCCGTACTGGCCAGGTCGTCCCTACCGGGTGACCCGCCAATGGCGTGCGACCGTCTCCAGGACGATGGTTCTGTCTGGTCGTCAATGGGATTGATATGGATGGGCACCAGGGAATAGCCGTCACCATCGGCAGCAGAGGGCCACCCATTACCGTCTTCGTAATCCAACGAAAGGATGGTTTGGCCGTTCAATCCTGACAACGTGACGGTTTCACCCGAATTGCTCAAATTGCCTTCGTAACGGCCATGCGGATACCATCCGTAGCGTTCCAGGAAGGCCAACGGATTATTGCTTAGCACGGCAAATGAATCGGGTTTAAGGGAAGTTCCCGGTGTAAACGCAAAGCGTATACCTTCCGTAAAGGCTACAGTCGAAAGGTCTATGGTGGCCGTTCCGGTATTTTTTATTTCAATAAATTCTGGGGCTGTATCATCCACAGCGGTCTGCATGTCCTCCGGGTGGTAATGAATTTCTGTTATTTTCAAATCGGCATAGTCAGCTGTCATCAGCAAGGGCAGGTCTATCAAAGCACTCCAGGTAGAACCTTCCAGAGTTCTGGCCTTGAGGTGGGCCGATTGTTGCAGGGCAAAACCGCCTGTGTAACGCTGGGCCGTTTCAGCCAAATGCTGGGTGGCGGCAGCACTGTTGTCGGCCACCAGTTCGGGCAATACCAGGAAATCCTTGCTGGTCGAACGGATATTCATACCATGGATGGCTAGCACATTTGAACCTGTGCGCAGCAGGTTGATGTAGGCCGACAAATCGACCGAGACCGTGGCAATCGCATCGCTGCCTGCGACAGCACTGGCATTCCATGTCGGATTGGCCGGAGCGTTGTTGGCGGCTACTTGTTGACCGTTGAGGTAGGCCACATAGCCATCGTCGTAACTCAGATTCAGGGTCAAGGTGGTCATTTTATCCTTCACCGCTCCATCAAGGGTAAAGGGAATACGGATGTAACAGCTGTTATTGGGTTGTGCGGCTCCACTGCCCATCTTATCCTGAACATTGAGTGATATCAAACTATTCACGGAAGCTACGGAGCTGAAGCCCACTCCACCGGGCGTACCCGTACAGGCTGTCCACGAGCTGTCATCGAAGTCTTGTTGACACCAGGTGCTGCCAATATCAGAACCGGGTACCAGGACCCTCTTGTCGGCAGTGGCTGGAGCTAAAGTCCACGTTTGTGCTTCACCACCAGTGGCAGCCCAATCCAGCGGATCGGTACCATCCAGGGTATAATAAATGGCACCCGTTGGGGCGTTCAAAGCAATATTGTCGCCGGGCAAAACGGGTGAACCAGCAGGGACGGCTCCGTTGATGGTCACTGTCGGGGCATCAACCGCTGGATAATAACCCGCTGCTCTCAGTTGTTGAATGAGTTTGTCCGTGCGTTGCGGGAAATAGGTATCGCGCATGTAGGTCTGACGTGGAGCCCAGAAATCGGCTACCGAGTACAGATAGGTGGCATCAGGGTTGTAATCGAACACATCCCGTCGATTATCTCCCCAGCGGGCGGCTTCAGCGTGTATAGCCTTGCTTATTTGATCGGCTCTGTCAGTCCAATGCTGTGCGGCACGCTGAGGTGTTAGCACCCCATTGTTGAAACAATGGCGTTGAACCCTGTCAGCAAACAACTGCTTGTAGGCATTGTTGGCCATTAATTGCTGGAAGACACGGCTGGGGCAATTGTCGTTGTTTTCCTTAACGGTGTTGTCGTTGAGGTTTTCAAGGACATTTTCCCCATCCCAACAAAGAAAGCGGAAACCATTGTCAGGCTGCACTTTATTGTAGAAGACTGCCCAGTTATGGTCATCCCAGTCGGTATTACCCCCGTAGAAATTGAGAAGCATGTAATCGGCCAGGTTGACGACGTCCACCAAGGGAGTGAAAGTCGGGTTACGGCTGCCATCGGGGTTATTGCCCCGAAGACGTTGGTAGGCCGCATCGGTGGTCAACCCGGCGTTGGCCATGGCCACTACCTGTTTCCAGGTCTGGTTGGTACCATCCACCACACTGCTGGCGTTGTCTTTCACCACGTCGAAATCAGCCTCTTCACCGTTGAGATAGGCTTGAGCGTAGTCTTTGTCGAGGCGTTCGGACAGGGCATAAAAACCCCAAAAAAGGCCATTGATGTATACGTTGCAAAACCTGGAGTTACTGGAGGGGTAACCCATGGCACGTTGCACGTCTTTAATCCAAATATCGCTGTGATAGGAACTCATTACCCGGTCTGAATGTGACCAGTGGGTCCAGGAATTACCGAAACCGGCTCTGAAGATGATCTTGTTCTGCTCAGCATTGAATCCCTCGCCATAAAGGGGGAAATTCCATTTTTTGGGCCCGTATTCTTCCTTGAACACCATGATGAAAGAATGTTTGGGATTCTTTTCGTTCAGGCGACTGGCCTGTCCCTGCATGCGTAAGCCGGCATCGATTTGAGAAAAAGCAGGTTCCTTCATGTAGGAAGGGAGGGAAGAATTCGCTCCGTTTATGAATTCCATCGAGACAGGTCGTTCCCACCCCGACCCCAAGCCGCCGTAAGGGCCAGTGTAGAGGTAGATGCCACCGGTGTCGGGATCAGTGCTCTCTGAAAAGAGGTACCCCTTGTCAGTGACCAGCGAAATGGTAGGCAGGTCATGCAGACCCTCCTTGATGCGATCAGCTTCGCCAGCCAGGTTGACCAGTTCAGGATCCATTTCATAATCGGCAGGCAGGCGTTTCAGGCCATTGTGCGTGACATTCCCATCACTGAAAGGGCCCCATAGACTGGGGTAACCCGGAGGATTGTTGGGCTGCTGGAGCACCTTGTCCGGAAAAATGTAGGTACTGGTGGCCACTCGGCTCTTTTCCCAGCCATCCTTAAGGGCGATGGCCCTGACCACCGTGGTGGTCGTGATGTTCAGGGGGGTCGTATAGCGGATACCCTGGGTCTCTGACGGGGTGCTACCATCGAGGGTGTAAAACAACGTGGCAGTCGGATCGCTCGATTGCACCGTCAAAGTAAAGGGGGTCGTGAAAAGTCCCCGATTAACGCTGAACTGGGGGGTTGGCAACACGCCACCAGCTGTAGTCGCTGCATTACCGGGTGTAGGTGTAGTTAGGATGGCATATACCCCATCCAAATAACCGTATGCCTGATCAGACAACAGTGCCGGAAATCCTGGTGCAAAAACCGTTGCCGGGCTACCACCATCATCGTAAAGCGCCAGGTATTCGCCCGAAGCACTGAGTTTAAAATTGGTATGCAGGTACCCACTCGCCTTACGCCTGTCTTTTTCAGAAGCGAACACAATCACACAGCTTTTGGCCTGTAGCCATACATCGGGAAACACCCATTTGGTAGGGTTGTCGGGGTTGTCGGTCAAAACCCAACCAGCCAAGTTGACCGGCGTATCCGAACTGTTGTACAACTCAATCCAATCGCTGTACTCACCGTCCTCATCGGCCAGTGTAGACGAATTGGATGCCATGATTTCGTTGATACGAACCGGCGACGAGGGATTGATTTCTGCAGCATGAACGAGACCTCCCTCTGTGGAGATCAACATTGACAGAAATAGCATCAAGCAAACAGCTTGAGAGCGGCTTGGACAGGCTAATGGGTTTTTCATGACAGCGTAAAGGTACGCACGTCAGTTAAGTCCAACTATCGTTGAGGGTACAAATGCTGCGATTTTTGTAACATCTCAAGCCTCAATTGGCAGGGTACACGAGCAAACGGGCTGAATACAAGCCATCTTTTTCGGTGTATTCAAACCGCATGGCCACGTCTAAGGCATCGTCGCAGCGCACAAAATGAACGGCCTGACCGTTGGCAAGTTCCCGATACGCGAAATTGCCACCCAAGGCCGCCATGAGTTTCTGGAAGAAGGGGCCGCCTTTCGCCTCAAACGTGGCCTTATCGACATTTTTGCACACGTTGACCACATAATAGCGATAACCATTGCTGCATTCTTCGATGACGGCGTCGTCGTAATCGGGCAACTTGTAAAAAGTCGAGAAAGTGGCCACTTTATCGTAATCTTCGAATTCACCGGTAATGACCTTGAATCCCACTTTTGCATGTTCCAACAAACTGTATATCCGTTCCGTGAACGGCGAGTCATCGGGTGATCCCGGCAGGGGGGTGTAATCAATAAACGCTAGTATCTCATTTTTCAGGATACCGCCCTTCTGAGCCTGTGGAAACCGAAAAGAGAGATCGTGGGTACTGAAAACATACAGGATAACAAATGAGCATGTAAACACACGTATGGGACTTTCGTTACGCAAAATGGGATAGGTATACATTATCGTGCCTCCGGTCACTTCCTGCTCTTTAATGGAGAACTTCATGATGGGGTAGCACTCCCTCAAGGCATTCGCCCACTTGGTTTGCGTATTGAACGCATCCAGATGGGTCTCATAACGACCAAGCTCTGCCTCAAACGTCATCCCACCCAAACTCTCGATAAAACCGGAAGACGCTGCCCCCTCCACCTGTATGGTTGAAATCGTTTTAAATGGATTGTCTGCATCTTTT
>JAAYBL010000195.1 GCA_012718945.1 Bacteroidales bacterium | reverse complement strand
TCCGTTCTTTGATGCCTTCCTTTCTTTTGTTGCTTCTCCCCTTTCTTGCCCTGGCGCTCCCACCTGAGCTGCAAAGTGGCCCTTCCAAGCTGCAGGGCCTTCAGACCGTAGGCCCTCAACAAGGACTTGAACGCCTTGACCGCGGCGTTGTGGCTGTCCGTCAACCCGACGGTTCCGTGTTTGTCAGCTGGCGCTTGTTGCAGGAAGATCCCTCGACGGTGTCTTTCAATGTATACCGCCTCACGGAGGGGCAAACACCCGTGAAACTGAACGAGACACCCATCGACAAGGTCACCTGGCTGATTGACAGCATCAAGGTACCGACGTCGGCCACCACCTATTGTGTCTGCGTGGGTGCGTTTCAACCTTCGGCTGGCAATTGTTTCAAGCTAAAGCCTGCCAATCAAACGTCGCCTACAACCAATCAAACCTCCCCTACCGCCAACGGTTCGACCGAAGCAACTGCCGGCGATGCCCCTTACATTTCTATCCCCCTTCAGATACCCCCTCCCGGCGAGGTGGGCGGTCGTACCTATTCTTATTCGGCCAATGACGCCAGTGTGGGTGATTTGGACGGTGATGGGCGGTACGAAATTGTCCTCAAATGGGAACCATCGATTACCCGCAATCCTCCGCAACCAGGCTTGACAGGCATTCAGTTGCTGGATGCCTACACGCTGGACGGCACCTTGCTCTGGCGCATTAATTTGGGCAAGAACATCAGGGCCGGCGCGGCCTACACCCAATTTCTGGTCTACGACCTCGACGGCGATGGCAAGGCGGAGATGATCTGCAAAACGGCCGATGGTACCGTCGATGGCACAGGAGCCGTCCTAGGGGATGCCGAAAAGGACTGGCGCACCCTCGACCCGTCTTCACTCTTTTACGGCAAAATCGTGAACGGCCCCGAATACCTCACCGTGTTTGAAGGCACCACAGGAAAAGCCCTGGCTACGGCTGAATACATCCCCACACGTTACCCGCTGGACGGTTGGGGCGGTTGGGGCGGCAACGGTGGCAACGACACCACGGGCGGACGTCCCGATCGGTTCACAGCCGGCATCGCTTACCTGGATGGCCAGCTGCCCAGCGCTGTTTTTGTGCGTGGCTGGTACGGACGAACGGTGGTCGCCGCCTGGGATTACCGCAACGGAGCACTCACCTCGCGTTGGGTGTTTGATTCCCAGGATGCGGCCAACCCCTATTCGGGACAAGGCAACCACAGCATCACGGTGGCCGATGTGGACGGCGATGGCAAGGATGAGTTTTGCGTGGGTGCCATGACCGTCGACGATAACGGCAAAGGGTTATACACCACTGGTTTGCGGCACGGCGACGCCTTACACCTGGCCGACATGGATCCTTCGCGTCCCGGTTACGAAGTGTTTGGCGTGCACGAGAACGAAGGCAAGGCACTGACACTCAACACACCCGGCGTGGCTCTGTTTGATGCAGCCACTGGCGAGGTCTTGTTCAGCCTTGGTCCTGGTGTGGACGTAGGACGTGGGGTGGCCGCTGATATCGACCCGACGCACCCAGGCTTTGAAAACTGGGGCGGTCCCGGTGGCCTGCGTGATATAAAAGGCCGTACGATAGCAGAAAGAGGTCCCTCTTCGACCAACTTTGTGGTCTGGTGGGACGGCGATTTGACCCGCGAACTGTTGGACAAGAACCGGATTGACAAATGGGACTGGACCACGGCTACCACACGCAACCTCCTGACGGCTCAGGGTAGCGTGTCGAACAACGGCACCAAAGCAACCCCCTGTCTGAGCGCCGACATCCTGGGCGACTGGCGCGAGGAGGTAATCTGGCGTTCGGCCGACAACAGCGAACTGCGCCTCTACACTACCACCCACCCCACCGACTACCGCCTGCCTACCTTGATGCACGACCGTATTTACCGCTTGGGGGTGGCCTGGCAAAACGTGAGTTACAACCAACCGCCGCACCTGGGGCTCAGCCTCTACCCGCTCATGAAAGGCACCACAGCATCTGGCATACAGGCCGTCAGTACCCAGCCATCCCCCCTCACTTTCTCTGAGGATTTCAGCCAAGGCCTGAAAAACTGGGTGATTGAAAACAACGCCGACTCCACCGAGGTGAAGATCGATCAGAACACCCTGGACATTGTTGCACCCAAGGGTTTCACGTTGTGGTACAAGGAACCGCTGGAAGGCGATGTGACCATTCGTTTCGAGGCCTACGTGGTGGATGAAGGGGGCAAATACGACAGGGTGAGCGACCTCAATTGTTTCTGGATGGCCCAGGATCCGGCTTTCCCCGATGATTTCTTTGCCCGCAGCAAATGGCGCAACGGGGTTTTCGGCCGGTATTACAGCCTGCGCATGTACTACGTGGGTTATGGAGGCAACAGCAACTCCACCACCCGCTTCCGCAAGTATGACGGCAACTACGAGGCGTTTCAGAAGGGTTCACAACGGCCGGACATCATCCAGGAATACACCGATCCGGCCCACCTGATCACGCCCAATCATTGGTACACCATTGAAATTTGCACGAAAGGGGAACGCGTGAGCTACCTGATAGACGGCCAACGAATCTTTGATTACACGGATGCCGCCCCCTACCGCAAGGGTTACTTCGGTATCCGCACCACGCAAAACCACCTGAAGGTGAAAAACATCACGATCACTCAAACACCAGACTCACCGTCGGTGAAAACACACGACCATCACTAAGCGTGATTGTAACAGTAAATGTGTGCTGTTTGGACATGGTTGGTTGCTCTTCGAAGCATAAGACAGCCATGAGCCACCGTTCTTTGTAATGTTTGAAGAGTTGCATCAAGCCATAATCGGCGGGGGTTGTTTCCGACAACCTTTTGTCGATGGGGTGCATTTCTGTGGGGTGCCCGCCATCCATGTAACCTTGTAACAAGGTGATCGGGAGTTTATACGGGAAGAACAAGCTATCAGCATAGAACGTGACCGGATAATTGTTTTGCCAATTAAATAAGGCTGTGTAACCGCTGAGAATATGCTGATACGGTGAAAACGACAGGACCCTGACCAAATCATTGAGGGTATCATTGGCCAGGTGCGTTTCATTGAAATCGGCATTGCTCACAACGATAATAGATACCACGTCGCCGTAAAAATAGGTCGGACTAGGAGCAAGCAGGGCATATTCCAACGTGGTGTTATAGCCTGCATCCTGGTGTACGGCACACAAACTATCATAGGTTTGAAGAGCCTTTCCCTCTGAATTCCAGGAGCAATAACCGTTTCCAGACTTGCCCAATAGAGCGATGTTGCCGCTTTCCGTGGGCTCCACCGTCAGTTGACCCACTTCCATGTAGGAGGTGACAAAAGCATCAAACACACGGGTTTTGGCCACATCACAGGCACTGAGGGCCATCAAGGCCACGAGGAGAACGTAGTGTCGTTTCATAGGATTGCTCTTATAGGCAGTGAAATACAGCACTCAAAGGTATCGTTTTATTAATTATAAGACGATATTGTGACCACATTTGCTACAAATAACCAACAAAAGCCATTATAGGCCATCGAATGAGCGTTTCGAAGTAAAATTGACAGCAATGGTATCATTTCCGATAGTGCGGAAACGCCTTCTTGTGTAGTTTTGCGACCGATGTTCTAACTCGAAACCATGACACGAAAAAACACCATCGGCATCTTGGCAGCCGCCATCGTTGGGTTGGCCACGCTGGGGCAACCAACGCCTGCCCACGCCCTCACTCCGTATTTCACGCCGGCGACCAACGCCGTCAAAACGCCTGACGCCAAAGGCTTCATTCAACGCTGGATGTTGCTGGAACCCATCAGCAAGCCCAATCGTACCAACACCGTCTTTACCGACAGCTATCTGAGGGCTGCCTTTGATACCCTCTATTTCCCTGACCAGTTTACCGTGTTGCCGAAAAACGGCGATAAGGTCACCGTGGGCGAGCAGGAATTGAACTGGCACGCCCTGGAAAGCACGAATTACAACGTCAAACTGTTCCGTTTTGCCGATGGGTTGAAGAAAAACGTATACGGTGTCTTGTTTTGGGCCGTGACCGTTGTGAACAGTCCGGAGGAAGTGAAAGATGTCAGGTTGTCGGTCGGGTCTAATTCGGCCTCCATGTGGTGGCTGAACGGCCAGGAAGCGCTGTTGCTCTCAGGTGACCGGCGCATGGTGGTAGACGACGCGATGTCCAAGCGGTTGACCTTGAAAAAAGGACGGAATATCCTGCGGGGTGCCGTCATCAACGGGCCTGGCATGAGCGATTTTTGCGTGCGTTTCGTGGATGCCAAAGGCAAACCGATCACCAATCTCAGTATCACTTGTCAGTAAGCAATATTGACCGTTATCCAACACCAGGAAGGCGATTCTTTCGTCGCCAGTAATTGTTAAAATGTAGCCTCCAATGAAAAAACAAACCATACGACTGTTCGTCAACGCGCTTCTTATAACCGGTCTCGCCCAGACGGGGTGGGCTCAGGTTGGAAAACCCTTTATCCACGACCCTTCCACCATCATGGAATGCGAGGGGAAATACTACACCTTCGGCACCGGCCGGGGCGGCTTGATCTCTGCAGACGGCTGGACCTGGGACGGTGGTGGTGTTCGCCCCGGTGGAGGAGCAGCTCCTGATGCCGTGAAAATCGGCGACCGCTACCTGGTGGCATACGGTGCCACGGGCGGAGGTTTGGGGGGTGGCCACAACGGCAAGATCTTGACCATGTGGAACAAGACGCTCGACCCCAACTCGCCCGACTTTGCGTATTCCGAAGCGGTTGTCGTGGCCTCTTCCGATGGTCTGGAGGACAACGACGCCATTGACCCCGGCTTGTTGCTGGACCCCAACGACGGTCGTCTGTGGTGTTCGTACGGCACGTATTTCGGCTTTATCCGCCTGGTTGAGCTGGATCCGAAAACGGGCAAACGGGTAGAAGGCAACGAGGCCATCAACATCGCCATCGATTGCGAAGCCACCGATTTAATCTATTACGACGGCTGGTATTACCTGCTGGGCACGCACGGCACCTGCCGCGACGGCGTCAACTCCACGTACAACATCGTCGTGGGCCGTTCGAAAAAGGTGACGGGCCCCTACCTGGACAACATGGGCAGGGACATGCTGGAAGGTGGCGGCAAAATGGTCGTGGCCGCCGGTGACCGGAAAATCGGTCCCGGGCACTTTGGCTGGATCAACTTAGGCGATGGCGTACAGAAAATGTCCTGCCACTACGAGGCCGACCTGGATCAGAGTGGTCGCAGCGTGCTGGGCATACGGCCCGTGCTCTGGAAAAAGGGCTGGCCGGTGGCTGGTGACTTGTTTAAGGAGGGCACCTACGAGATTGAATCGGAACGTAGGGGGTATGCCCTGGAATTGGCCGTGGATTTTGTACGGATGCCTTATGCCAGACGTGGTTTCCAGGCCAACAACGATGAGCCCATCAAGGCCCTCCCGGCTCAAACCCTCGAAGAGGTTGAGGCTACCTGGCCTGGGGGCAACATCGAGGTGCGCATCGGTGATTACATGTTTCGCCCGCACCAGCGTTGGACCATCACGGCTGTGCCTGAAGCCGGCGGGTATTTAGGTGGCCCTTACTACAAGATTGTCATTGCCGGCACCGAACGGGCTCTCACGGCAACGGCCGACGCTGAATTGACCACAGTTCCCGTCTTTACCGGCGCGCCTGAGCAATTGTGGCGCATAGATCAGTTGATCGATGGCACCTACCGTATCATGCCCAAGGCCATCCCGAACTCAACGGCTCAGTATGCACTGGTCTCGGCCGGCGACAGCACCCCTAGCCTGGCCCCTTTTGACGGCGACAGCGACAACTGTAAATGGAATTTCAGGGCGCACTGACGGCGCCTACTTTTTCAGTCCGTACAAAAAAGAGGGGTATGTATTTGGTATTCAGCGCCTGGTGTATTGAGCCAGGATGGTGGCAAAGGCTTCGGTGCGTTCGTCCCAGTCATTTACTTTGGCAAAAGCGATCCGCTGGCTGATCCGTTCAGCCGTATCGTTTTGGCAGGCCTGCAACAGTCCCTCCACAAACGCCTCCTTGGTGGTCACGGTGGTGACCATCCCTTCAAATTCGGGCAAGTCGGCAAAGGCATTCATGACCACAGGCACGCCCACAGCCAGGAATTCATTGATTTTGAGGGGATAAATGTTGCGGTTCACCTCGTTGATCCAATAGGGAATGATACCCACATCATAGCGGTTGAGCAGGGCGGGGACCTCCTCCGGCTTCACCGGATTGAAGAACGACACATTGGGATAGTCTTTCAAACGGTTGCGCATCTGTTCGTTACGCATGTCGCCGGTAAACTCAAACCGAACATCGGGCAATTGTTGCACAGCGTATTCCACTGTATCGATGTCAAAGCGGGGGTCGAGACTGCCAATGAAGCCCACTAGCTTGTGTGCCCTTTTATAGGGCTCGACTTTGGCATGGTGACTGAACAGGGGGAAGTTCACACCGTTCTTGACCACATGGGTTTTAGCGTTGAGGGCTTTCTTGCTTGCTTCCAGATAGTCGGAGCTGCAGATAATGGCGTCAGCCTGGCGTGAAAAAGCGTCTTCGTAACGGAAAATGCGCTGTCCGTAAAAGGTAGACTCCACCCCGTCGTAACAATAGTAGATGTGGGCTTGTTCGTTGAGGTGACGCAACATGGCCAGCCCGTAAAAGGGGTTGAAGGCAGTGATCACCAAGGGTTTTTCTATTTTCAGCTTGCGCAACTGCTTTTTCAGTACCCGACGGTACGTGGACGTATTACAACCAAAGAGGCGTTCGAACAGTCGTTCGTTTTTGAGAAAAAACATGGGTATCGAGGGAGGCATGACCAGCGTGTACACCGGGGTGCCCACCGAACTGTCAATGGTTTGCAGACGTGGTTTGAAGCCCAGCATCCGTGCCACCGGTACTTGTCGCTTGCCCCTCAAGGTGTACCATACATCAGCCCAGGTATAGTGGTGTTCCACAAAGACCACGCGGTTGTGCCTGGCAATGCGTTCCAATAGCATGACTGTGGACTTGGCGTACTTGCCAAACCAACTGGTATTAGAAATGCAAACGATGTCCTGGTTCTGTAGTTCCATGATTCTAAGGACTAAGGTACTAAAAAAATCAGTTACAAATGCTTAACGTTTTATATTTGTTTAGTGTATCTTATTTATTATTTTTGCATGACTAAATAACGATAACCATTATTAAAGATATGCTTTATATCATATTCTATTTGAACATTATTGCTTTTTGAACCATTGAAAGAAAGATAATATAATTATCGATTGCTAATATGTATCCAATTAAATACCTTTGCAAAGACGCTGAAATATGCCACTTATTGATTTGATTAATGGAATTAAAATATTCATCTACAATGGAGAGCACAGACCAGCGCACATTCATGCTCGGTATAATGACTTCGAGGTGATTATTACAATTGAAGCACAGACTGTGAAGGGTGGACATATGCCAAGAAAGCAATTAAAGTTGATAGTTGACTGGTTGAATCAAAACCAAGACTATGCTCGTAAAGTATTTTATGAACTTAACCCTAGGCTGAAATGAGGAAGATTAGAGCTCCTAGAATTTTGAAGATCAATTGGATAGATGGGTTATCCATATCTGTCGTATTCAACAACGGTGAATCGCGGGTGATTGACTTCAGTAATTTATTGCAGGACTTGGGTGTACAGCCTGACTCTCCTGAGGCTATTCTGTATGATACGAAAGCTTTTGCAAACGTCACACTGAACGAGCAGACCTTATCTTGGGATAATGTGGAACAACATATCAGCCTACGAAATGGCGAAAAGAAAAAGGTGCCTTATGAGATTGGTCCCGATATCTTATTGAAATACAGCAAAGCTGAGAAATCGTACCCTTCGTCAGGTATTGGTCAAATGATCCGTGATACCAGAATTCGTAATGGCATGTCCCAAAAGGAGTTGGCATTGGTCAGTGGTACTTCCAGAACGTATATTTCAAAAATCGAGAACGACCGTTCTGATGTCGAATTGGATACACTTAGAAAAATTGTCGAAACAGGTTTGGGCAAGAAACTGGAAATCAAGATAACGTAACGAGCCATACCTATTTTTCGATTGTGTTTACACCTAATCTATGGTTTGGCTGATCGCTTTCGAATGGCTATTTTTGCAGTAATATAGCGACCAATATGCATTACCTCATTGTCGGGCTGGGCAACATCGGCCCCAACTACCAACATACACGTCACAACATTGGCTTTGACATTTTGGACAACCTGGCCATTGATGCAGGATTGACCTTCACTGACAGGCGTTACGGGGCCGTAGCCGACCTCAAACTCAAGGGACATGTGTTGACCTTACTGAAACCGTCCACCTTTATGAATTTGAGCGGGCATGCCGTACGTTACTGGATGCAGGCCGAAAAAATTCCCATCGAACAGATGCTGGTGGTGGTCGACGATTTGGCCCTGCCGTTTGGCACCTTGCGGTTGCGCCCGGCGGGTAGCGATGCTGGCCATAATGGACTGAAACACATACAGGAAACCTTGGGCACACAGGACTACGCCAGGCTGCGTTTCGGCATTGGCAACGACTACCCCAAAGGGCGTCAAGTGGACTATGTATTGGCTGGCTGGACGCCTGAACAGCTGGAGACCTTGCCTGAACGCATCGATTTGGCTGGCAAGATCATCCAACAGTTCTGCCTCACGGGCATCCAACGGACCATGAACGAATTCAACAAACGCTGATGGCCAACGAAGTACGCATAGACAAATGGTTGTGGGCGGCCCGCTTGTTTAAAACACGGTCTATTGCCACTGAGGCCTGTAAAAAGGGCCGGGTCACACAGCGTGGGCAAATCCTGAAACCGTCGCGCATGATCAAGGAGGGCGACGTCATCGAAGTGCGCAAACCGCCGATTATTTGGTCATTCAAGGTATTGAAGGCCATTCAAAACCGAGTTGGGGCCAAGTTGGTGCCCGAGGTGTTGGAAAACCTGACAACACTCGACCAACTGGAGTTGCTGGAGATGAGCCGACTGGCGGCTGCCAATCAACGGGCCAAAGGGCTGGGCAGACCCACCAAAAAAGACAGACGCGACCTGGATTCCTTTGTTACCGAACCCAACTGGATGGAATGGTATCTGGGGGACGATGAGGATAACGATGTGACACCTGAGGAATCATGAACGATACCGCGACACCTCGGTTTGACCTGAGCGTAGTCGTTGTCAATTACAACGGACGGGCTTGGCTGGAGGGACTCCTCCCCGACCTCGAACGGTATGTGAAACAGTCACGTTTCCAGGTGGAGGTGGTCGTAGTGGACAACGCCAGCACGGACGATTCCCTGGCTTGGCTCGAAACGCAAACCGGGCTGCGACTGATCCGATCCAACGTAAATGGAGGTTTTGCTTACGGCAACAACCTGGCCATCAAGACAATCAACAGTCGACATATCTGCTTACTTAACAGCGACACCAACGTGCCGGACAGCCTGGACTTGCTGGTGGAATACCTCGACACGGAACCTACGGTGGGGGTTGTCACCCCCAGGATCATCACGACAGCGGGAAGCCTGGATAAGGCTTGTCACCGGGGAGAGCCGACACCTTGGGCCTCTTTGACCTATTTGGCTGGATTGGAACGGTTGTTTCCCCGCTCTCGTTGGTTTGGGCGGTACCACCAAGGTTGGAGCGACTTATCGACCATCCATACAATCGATGCTTGCACAGGAGCGGCCATGATGGTGCGCAAGGCGGCCATCGATCAGGTAGGCTTGCTGGACGAGCAATTTTTCATGTATGGTGAAGACCTGGACTGGTGCCGCCGTTTCAGAGAAGCGGGGTTCAGCCTTATCTACCACCCCGGCGTCACAGTGGTGCACCACAAATACAAATCGGGACTGAATGGTGCGTCTGCCGATACGCGTCAAACCACCAAGGCATGGTTTTACAAGGCCATGTTGCTTTACTACGACAAACACAGCCGTAGCAAACGGGGATTATTCAGGGCAATGTTGGGGCTGTATGTTAAGCTCAAAGGCTGACGGTCGAGCCATCTAAAGCAGGGACTTACTTACCACCTAAAAGCTGATATACAGCAACATCCACCCTCTTATCCTCACGTCGGATCCATTGTTTCAGGATACCGGTCTCTTGATAACCGGCCTTACGGAAGAGATGCAGGCTGGGTAGATTATCGGTTGGTACGTGGGCGAAAAGCATGTTGAGCCCCAGAAACTTGAAGGCGTAATCACGTATCAGCGTTAAGGCGGCCATGCCATACCCTTTACCTTGATAAGGTTCATCCACCAGGAGGCCTATGCCCGCTCTGCGGTGGTGAGGATCGATCTCATAAAGGTCGATGGTACCGATGGTGGGTTGAGCGCCTTGAACGGGTGTGGACTGAGCGGATACGGGTTGAGGACCGGCCAGGGTCATCATCAACCGCAACTGCCTGGTTTCATACAGGTCGCGCGCCGCATTTTCCAGGTATTGGCGGAGTACATAAGCGGAATAGGGCGACAGGGTGTTGCCCAGTTCCCATAAGCTGGCGTTGTTTTCCCAGGCGTACAACAACGTCAGGTCGTCTGGTTCCAGCGCCCTTAATCGAAGCAAGTCATTTTCAAGCCAGTTCATAGTGTATCACTTTAGGGTTTTGGGTACCACTCCGCCTGGTTTTGAGAGATACCTCTCCACCAGGGTTGGCGTCCCTCGCATTCTTTCATTTTGGCAACCAACCGTCGTCTTCTTCATCCTCTCCATTTTCAGGAGCCGATTCGCCGTCAAAGTCACTTTCATCATCGGAAGATTCATTAGAATCATCGGAGACGGGTTGTGCCGGGGTTATTTCGCTGTCAAAACGAGCCTGGGTGGGCCAGATAAAGAGGAAAAGCACCATCACCAACATGAACATCATCAGGACGGCATTCATATGGGTGAACGCTTGAAGGATCAGAATTAGAACGGCAAGCATAGCGAAAACGGCCAGGCGGGTGTACACGATTTTGGTGTAGCGGGCCAGTCGTTTGGCGTCATCACTTTCGTTTTTCAAAGCCTTGACACTGCGGCTCGACCAAACCAGCACCCCTGGCAAACCACCCAAACTGAGCAGGATGACAATTTGCTGCAGGTTGACGGCTGACAATTTGGACAGTTGGGGCCAGGTTGCCGTCATGGGATGAAAGGCCAGGACAGCCAGGGCTATTAGGGCCAACAGAGTGATTACGTAATAGCGTTTGAAGGCTTTATTCGGATTCATGGTATGATGTGTTTCGGTCAATGTCTATCGATTATCCTTTGTAGGCGACACGGTTGACGATGGAACGTCCCAGGGTGACTTCGTCGGCGTATTCCAGTTCATCCCCCACGGCGATGCCCCTGGCAATGGTGGTCACCGACACAGGATAGGCGGCCAGTTTGCGGTAGATGAAAAAAGCGGTGGTGTCGCCTTCCATGGTGGCAGGCAAGGCCATCACCACTTCGTCGGGCTGTTCAGTAGCCACCCGTTGCACGAGGCTGTCAATCTCCAGGCTGGCCGGGCCGACGCCGTCCATGGGGGAAATCAGACCACCCAACACGTGGTACACCCCGTTGTACTGCCCGGTGTTTTCCACAGCCATCACTTCCCGCACGTTTTCCACCACACAGATTTGCTTGTGCTCCCTTGAGGGGTTGGCGCAAATGGGACAGATCTCGTGGTCGGTGATGTTGCGGCACACACTGCAATAGCGGACGTCGTGCTTGAGGCGAATCATGGCGTTCCCAAACCGTTCCACCTGATCGGTATGTTGCTTGAGCAGGTGCAACACCAGTCGGAGGGCTGTTTTCTTGCCGATGCCAGGCAGCTTGGAAAATTCACTGACGGCCTCTTCCAGCAAGGTCGAGGGGAAGGCTTGATTCATGTTTAAGGGCTTGTAAACACACAAAGATACGTCAAATTGGCTTTTTGACAAACTGCCTCAAAAAAACTACCTTTGCGACCATGAACGTGGGTATCTGGATGCTCCTTTTGCTAATGGGCTACTACGGCCTACTGCTGTTGATCGCCAAATGGGTGGGCCGTCAACGGGGCAACGACGCGTTTTTCACCGGCAACCGGAACTCACCCTGGTACGTGGTAGCCATTGGTATGGTTGGCACCTCGGTGTCAGGCGTCAGTTTCATCTCCGTGCCTGGCATGGTCAGGGAAAACGGCTTCCTGTACATGCAGACCGTTCTTGGTTTCTTTGTGGGCTACATCCTGATTGCCAACGTACTACTCCCCTTGTATTACCGACTGAACACGGCCAGCATTTACGAATACCTCGAGAAGCGCTTTGGCCCCAGGGCCTACAAGACGGGCGCCGCTTACTTCCTGCTGGCCAAAAGCCTGGGCGCCGCGGCCAAGGCATACGTCATTGTCCTGCTGCTGCATACGCTGCTGTTTCAATCCTGGTCTATTCCCTTTGTGGTCACCACCTTCCTCTTTGTGTTTCTTATCTGGAATTACACCCGTCATAGTGGTATCAAGACATTGGTGTGGACGGATGCTTTTCAGACCATAGCCCTGGTGGTGTCCCTGGTCTGGATCATCGTAGCGTTCAGCAAGGCACTGGGCTTCAACCTGTCGGAAGCCTATACGCAAATCAAAGCCAGTCCTTTCAGCCAACTGGTGGAAACCACCGACTGGCACAGCAAACAACATGTGGTCAAGCAGTTCTTCAGCGGGATATTCATTGCTTTGGTCATGACGGGATTGGATCAGGACATGATTCAGAAAAACCGCACCATCAGCACGCTCAGGAATTCGCAGAAAAATATGTACTGGTACGGCTTCGGGTTTATTCCGCTTAACCTGCTCTTCCTCAGCCTGGGTGCTTTGATGCTCCTCTTTGCCCATCAACAGGGCATCAACCTCCCGGCCACCTCGGATGAAATCTTACCCATGCTGGCCACCGGGGGTTACTTGCCCATGACGGCCACCCTGCTGTTTGCCCTGGGCATTGTTTCGGCCTCTTTTTCCAGCGCCGACTCCTCGCTCACGGCCATGACCACGTCTTACTGCATCGACATTGCCGGCAAACCCAACGACGAACGTTACCGTAAATGGGTGCACGCCGGATTCTCCCTATTGCTGGTCGTCCTGATCCTGGGCTTCAGACTGGTGAACCATCCTTCACTGATTGATGCCATTTATATTCTGGTGTCCTACACCTACGGTCCGCTACTTGGCCTTTACGCCTTCGGACTTCTGACCAAACGCAAGGCCAAGGACCGGTTTATTCCCTGGATAGCCCTCGCTTCCCCCGTTTTTTGTTTTATCTTGCAGGCAGCTTTGAAACATTGGTTCAACTACGCCATGGGCTATGAATTGCTTATGCTCAATGGTCTGTTCACCTTTACCGGACTGCTGTCAACCTCAAAAAAAGCTGTTTATGGAGATTAAAAGTGCCTCCTTTGTTATCAGTTGCCCCAACCTGGCCAGCTGTCCCACCGATGTGAAACCGGAGTATGCCTTCATCGGTCGTTCCAACGTGGGAAAATCGACCTTGATCAACCTGTTGACGCAGGTCAAAGAATTGGCCAAGACCTCTTCCAAACCTGGCAAAACCTTATTGATCAACTACTTCCTCATCAATGAAACGTGGTTTCTAGTTGACTTGCCAGGCTACGGGTACGCCAAAGCCAGCCTGCAGACCAGAGAGAAACTGCACAAAATGGTCACCAACTACGTACTCAAGCGGGAAGCGTTGACCTGTCTGTTCGTCCTGATTGATTCCAGACACGCGCCCCACCCCATCGACCTGGATTTCATTCAATTCCTAGGTGAAAATGGCGTGCCTTTTGCCCTGGTGTTCACCAAGACGGATAAAATTTCACAGAGTGAACTGGACACCAATCTAAAGGTGTACAAAGAAACATTGAGCGAACAATGGGAGGATCTGCCACCTATGTTTACCACCTCTTCCGTCAAAAAGCGGGGTCGTGACGCCTTGCTGGATTACATCGACACCATCAATGCGTCGTTGAACGAACCAGCTTAATGCTTTGTAGAACGAGCCAGCCTAATATGCCCGTCGAAGGGCTTGAAGGCTCCGATTTTTCCCGAAGAAAACCAGGCATAAATCAGCAGTGCTGAGCCCGTTCCGATAACGGATCCCACCGTGACATCAATCAGAAAGTGTTGCGACAAATACATCCTGGAATACCCCACCAGGCAGGCGGCCAACAGAAAGAACAACTTGTAGGCAGGCTTGGCGGCAAAAAAGGCCAGCGTCATGAATAGGGCGAAGGCCCCTGCGGTATGGCCTGAGGGAAAGCTGTGGGCGCTGTGCAGATGAACGCCGTCGACTACGTGCAACAAATCAGTATCGGCAAAGAAGACCTTGGGCCTGGGACTATCCGGCCAAATCACTCGTTTGCCAACCTGGGTCAACAGGGATGCCAGGGTGGTGGCCACAGTGGCCACCATGGCGATTCTGAAACGGAAAAACAGGGTCACGACAATGGTGGCGGCAATAAGGGGAAAGGCTCCGAACTCGGTAATCCAGCGAAAGATCACATCGGCAATCGGCGCGTTGAGGTGATTGATGGCCAGGTGAATGCTGCCTTTATCAACCAACAACAAAATAGTGATGCAGCCTATCAACAAGGGGCCGTAAACCAACCAGATGGTCTTTTGATTTGCAAACAGGCTAACTTTTGGATGCGATGGTGATGAACGATGCGTGGATGAAAATGTTTTTTTGCGGGGCTGCAGGGGGTTGTTGATAAGATTTCCAGATACGTCCATAGGGCTGCTTGTTGATTATTGACCAAATTTAACGGTTTTTTGGATAGGTCTGACAAGACGGCCCTTCTTGCTGTGATATTTATTCGTATTTTTGCCCTACTAACGGCTACTACCTTGGATCTATTCGAACATATACGGGCCACCGAAGAACCCGTGGCCAAATTGGCCCGCCAACTGCACGGTTATTTCACCTATCCCAAATTGGAAGGTCCTCTAGGTACGCGCATGAAATTTCGTGGCCGTGAGGTACTCAACTGGAACATAAGCGACCACCTTGGTTTGGGCATGAACGCCGATATCAAGGCTATTGATGTAGCCAATACCGACAAATGGAGCCTGTCCTACCCTGTGGGCAACCGGGTCATGTCGGGACAAACCAGTGTACACGAGAAACTTGAATCAGAGTTGGCCGAACTGACCAACAAAGAGGATGCCGTGGTGCTCAATTACGGGTACCAGAGTTTCATGTCCATCATCGACGCCCTCTGTGGCCGCAACGACGTTATTATCTACGACGCCTTGATCCACGCCTGCTTGCTGGATGGTATCCGTCTGCACATGGGGCGGCATTACGTGTACCAGCACAACAACCTGGAGAGCCTTGAAAAGCAGCTCGTGAAAGCCACGACTGTGGTCAACGAAACGGGTGGCGGCATTCTGGTGTTGACACACGGTGTGTTCAGCCCGACGGGTGAATACGGTAAACTCAAGGAAATCCTGGCATTGAAAGCTTCCTACGAATTCCGGTTATTGGTGAACGATGCCGATGGATTTGGCGTGGAAGGCAAAACCGGAGCTGGCACGGGCGAACAATTGGAGGTCAACGACGCCATTGATATTTACCTGGGCTCTTTCTCCAAGGCCTACGGTTGCATTGGTGCGTTTGTGGCTGGTCCTGAATACATCATGAACTACCTCAGGTACCATACCCGCTCGCAGATTCATTCCAAAGCCCTGCCTATTGTTTACGTGATCAGTGTGCTGGAGCGCATCGAATACCTGAAAAAGCATACCAAACTCAGACAAGAGCTTAAGAAGAAGGTCAGGTATTTGCGCAACGAATTGATTAAACATGATTTTGACACAGGCAATTCGGAGGCCACGGTGATTCCGGTGTATTTGCCTTGTACTTTGTATCAGGCCCTTAATCTCATCATCGATTTACGGGAAAACTACAACATCTTCTGCCCCATCCTGGTGTATCCGTTCGTCCAGAAAGACGTGCTGCAACTGCGCTTCCTGCCTACCGTCGCACACACCAAGGAGGACATTGACTACACTGTCAAGGCCTTGATCAACGTTCGCACCAACCTGCAAGAAGGTCGTTACAACGCGGGGGACATGTTTTCAGAGACTGAATAAACCTTCTTCTTCCAACGTTCATACCTGGGGAACAAGCGTTCAGGTTCGCTGGTGTACCAGCCGTAACCGTTGCGCCGTTCGTAGCTGATGTCGGCGATGTCGTACTTGACGATGCCATCCCTGTCGCAGACAAAATCCCTGTTGGTTTCAAGGTCGCAGAAACGCCCCCAAAGGTCCGGGCCTTCGGTGCTTTGTATCATGCGGGTATCTCGTTGCCCCTCAGCGTTGGTGTAGCGCTCCAGGCGTCTGTCTTTGATGCGGTTGGCGTCAAACCAGGCCATGGCACCTTCCACGGCGGCTTTTACCCGTTCATCGGGGTTGGGTAATTCCATCAACAAGACAACCAGGTTAACCGACTCGGCGCCGCTTAGGGACGGCAACTCGTAGGCCCTGGCTTTGGCAGGCAGCAGTGTTTTTTCATCGTGTTGGGCGCACCACACGGTTTTCTTGCCGTTTTGGACGTATTGGGTGGCCAGAATACAATCGATACCTCGCTTGAAGGCATCGGTGGCTTTGGCTTTCAAGCATTCGTCAAGCAAGCCATTGAACACAGGGTGATCATTAGCCAGGGCACGCAGGAGTTGCAGGATGTTGCTCGTAGCGTTGTCGTTGAACGTGATGTGGGTGTAGTAGCCGTCGGTGCGGGCAAACTGCCGGAAGCCGCCATTCGGGTATTGCAAGCTGAACACGAACGCCAGGCCTCGTTGGAAGGCGGCCTTGTAGGTGGAGTCGCCGGTGGCCTGATACATGTATCCGAGAAACAGTAGTTCAGAATAGGTGCCTCCGTTGTCGATGGTAGCATCCTTGGTGTTGGCCTTGGAGGCTGCCAGGGCTGCTCTCAGCTCGTCGGTAAGCGGCATGCCGTAGGTTCTGACATTTTTGGGCCATCCGCCGTTGTCTTTTTGCAGCAGCAACACCATTTCGGCCGTTTTTGCCGCTTCTTCGGTGTGGTACCAGGTGGTATCTTGACGGTGCAACCAGCGGTTGGGGGTGCGCAGTGCCTGGGCAAACAGCGGTGAAACACTCAACAGACTGATTAGGTTGACCAACAACAGGAGAGCTATTCGTTTCATACTTCGTGCTTTAAACGGCCCATTGCTGCGGGCCAGCACCAAAAGTAACAAGAATTGCTGAACTGCTCGCTTTTTAGGAGAGAAAACACAGTATGGATTCTTTTTTTTACAGGTGAACCACTAACCCGACCCCGATATCAAACAACCATTTCAACTGCATTTCTTTCGCATATCGATCTCTAAATTCTTCTGGAATCGGAGATGTGTCGTTTGAGAAATAAATAGTCGACCCTGAAAAATCATATAAATATTTGTATATCAGCAAAATAAATCACAATAACCCTTTGAATATTTGCAGAAAAGCCGTATCTTGAAGCCAGAAACCTGCAAATAATTGTAACTATGTTAGG
>JAAYBL010000002.1 GCA_012718945.1 Bacteroidales bacterium | reverse complement strand
GAGCGCCACCTGTACCCCTTGTTCAACATTGAGTTCATTAGCCTGAACGAGGCCGACCAAAAGGCCGGCCTCAGGGTTAATGACCCCGGTAATCCTGGGCGTACCTACCTGAGTGGTAAAGGATTGACCAATCCCTTGAACTTGCCTGAACCCTATGCCTCCCAATTGAAGGCCGTCAGGGAAGCAGCCAACGTTCAAGTGGAACAGATGTGCGCCAAGCTTAATACGGTGCTGGATAACCAAAAGGCTGGTTTTCAACTGGATTTCAACTGGATCCGCGACAACCTGACCAAAGGCTCCATCCGTGAACGCCACCTGGCCAAAGCCTTGCGCATCAAAGTCTATGAAACCCTGGGGTCGGATGAAGCCGCCAAAAAGGCCTGTTTCGAACAATTGTTCGGAGGCAAAGCCTTGAAATCAGCCCTCAACGATGAAGCCGGGGTGGAAAACGAGATCAGGGGCAACTTGCTTAAAGCCGGTGGCGCCGCCTTCGTACCCGAAGAAGCCACGGCCTTCCTGCCCATGGAGCAGGTTTGCCGTATCATTCAGGCCGCCGGTGGCATACCTACGTACCCATTCCTGGCAGACGATGCCAAGGGAGGCTACACGGATTTCGAAGGCAACCTGGAGCAGGTGGCCGCCACCTTGACGGAGCGGGGTTTTGCCTCGGTTGAATTCATCAGCACCCGCAACGATCTCCACCTGCTGGAAAAATACGCCCTGTACCTGCACGAACAAGGCTTTGTGGTGACCTTGGGCACCGAACACAACACGCCAGCCATGGAACCCATTTTGCTGACGGCTCGCCACGGTGTTCCCTTGACCGATACCTTGAAACGCATCAACTACGAAGGCGCTTGCGTCATCGCTGCTCATCAGCACGTGGTGGCTCAAGGCTTGCCCGGCTATGTGGATGTCGACGGTCGCTGCGACCGCAGCAAGCGCGCTGAATACATCAAGTTGGGCGACCAGCTGATTAAGGCTGTCGTAGAGCAAAACTAACCTTCAAGCTTACCATTTGACATGAATCCCATAGATCAATTGATTGAAATATCCCGCTTTTACGGCCAAGACAGCCGCTATGTCATCGCCGGCGGGGGCAATACCTCCTATAAAGACGCCAGCACCCTGTGGGTCAAAGCCAGCGGATCTTCCCTGGCCACGATCACCGAAGATGGCTTTGCTCGTATGGACAGAGCCTTGTTGAACGTCATTTCTACGAAAACCTACAGCAACGATCCGGCCGAACGCGAAGAACAGGTCAAGAACGACCTGGCCGCCGCTACCCTGACCAAGGGCAAGCGTCCATCCGTTGAGACCTCCATGCACAACACCATCGGCTACGCCTTTGTGGTGCACCTGCACCCAACACTGGTCAACGGGCTAATGTGCAGTCAGGATGCCGAAGCGAGCCTCAGGCGGCTCTTTGGTGACAAGATGTTGTATATTCCGTATACAGACCCCGGTTATGTGCTGTTTAAGGCTGTAGAGGCCTCTATTCAAGCCTACAAGGCTAAGTACAGCGAAGAACCTGCCATCATCTGGTTGCAAAACCATGGTATATTCGTGGCCGCTGATACCATAGAAGCCGTCAAAGCCACTTACGATAACCTGTTTCAAACCTTGAACCAGTCTATCGCCCAACCTGTTCTATCGGAAGAAAGACCCACTTGTTCCTGCACGGAGCAAATCGTTCCGGCCCTGCGTATGTTGCTTTCCCGAAAGGGATTAAAAACGCTCAAGGTGCGCAAAAACGCCTTGATCAAGCACTATTACGACAGTGCTGAAAACTACGCCGACGTATCCAGGCCTTTCACCCCCGATGCCATTGTGTACTGCAAGTCCAACTACGTATACTTTGGACAAGACACCCCTGAAGCCATCCTGGAAGCCGCCAAAACCGAGCTGCCCGCTTTCGAAGCCGCTCATGGTTATCAACCCAAGGTGTTGGTCATCAAAGGTATCGGATTAGTGGCCGTGGGCGATAACGCTGCCCAATGCGACACCATCCTCGATGTCTACGAAGACGCCTTTAAGATAGCCTGGCTGTCAAAGTCTTTTGGTGGTCCTCACCCCATGACTCAGGCCCAGATCGACTTCATTGATAACTGGGAGGTAGAAAACTACCGCCGCAGTGTGGCCGCTGGTGGTAATGCCGGTAGGGCTGTCAATAAAACCATTGTGGTGACCGGTGCCGCTCAAGGCTTTGGTGAAGGTATTGCCCGCTGTCTGCTCCTCGAAGGCGCCAACATTGTGGTGGCCGACCTGAATGAACCCGTGGCCCTTGCTACCGTAGAACGATTTAATGCATTGGCCGGCAGCAACAGGGCTTGCTTTGTCAAGACCAACGTTTCCGAATTGGCCAGCCTCGAACAATTGGTACACGAAACCGTTTGCCGCTTCGGAGGTATCGATTGTTTCATCAGCAATGCCGGTGTCCTCAGGGCAGGCGGTCTGGACGACATGACCCCGGAAAACTTCGATTTTGTCACCAAAATCAACTACAACGCCTACTTCTACTGTACCAAGGTGGTCAGCCGGGTGATGAAACTGCAAACGGCCTACGCTCCAGTGGATTATTACGCCGACATCATCCAAATCAACTCCAAATCCGGACTTCGCGGCAGCAAGGCCAACTTTGCCTACGCCGGTGGTAAATTCGGTGGGGTAGGGCTGACTCAATCATTTGCCCTCGAACTGGCTCCTTTCCGCATCAAGGTCAATTCCATTTGCCCGGGTAATTTCTACGAAGGACCGCTCTGGAGCAATCCGGAGAACGGTTTGTTCGTACAATACCTCAAGGCCGGCAAGGTGCCGGGTGCCAAAACCATTCAGGATGTCAAGAATTTCTACCTGGCCCAGGTGCCTATGCGAAAGGGTTGTTCCCCCGAAGATGTCACCAAGGGTGTACTCTACCTGATGGAACAGACGGGTGAAACAGGACAGGCTCTGCCCATCACAGGTGGACAAGTCATGTTGGCCTAATAGTGTTAGTATAAACGAATAACAATCAATACGATGAAAACAAAAGCCGTTCGCCTGTACGGAAAGAAGGATCTCCGCCTGGAAACCTTCGAACTGCCTTCCATCAAGGAGGATGAAATCCTGGCTAAAGTGGTGACCGACAGTCTGTGTATGTCATCCTACAAAGCCGCTTCGCAAGGCGCCGACCACAAACGTGTTCCCGACGATGTCGCCGAAAACCCCATCATCATCGGCCATGAATTTGCCGGTGTCCTGGTTGAAGTGGGCGCCAAGTGGGCTCACCGCTTCAAAGCCGGTGACAAGTTTTCCATCCAGCCGGCCATCAACTACCCCGACGGCCCGGTAGGTATCCTCAGCGCTCCCGGTTATAGCTACCGCCACATTGGTGGTGACGCGACCTACGTCATCATTCCCAACGAAGTGATGGCTCAGGATTGCCTGTTGCCCTACAAGGGAGAAGGTTTCTACCCTGCTTCCCTGGCTGAACCGCTGTCTTGTGTCATCGGTGCCATGCACGCCAATTACCATTTGACACCGGGCAGCTATGTCCACAAAATGGAAATCGTTGACGGTGGCAATATGGCCATTCTGGCTGGTGTAGGCCCCATGGGTTTGGCAGCTATCAACTATGTTCTCCACCGTGAAGACCGCAAACCCGGTCTCTGCGTGGTCACCGATGTTGACCAGGCTCGCCTCGACAGGGCCGCCAGTCTGTACACGGTCGAATTTGCCAAGAGCCGCGGCATTGACCTGCGTTACATCAACACCAGGGAACTGCCCGATCCTGTGGCCTCTCTGCGTGCCCTGACCAACGGTGATGGTTTCAACGACGTGTTCGTTTTCGCTCCGGTGAAACCTGTTGTGGAACAAGCCGATGCCTTGCTGGGCTTCGATGGTTGCCTTAACTTCTTCGCCGGTCCCAGCGACCCAACGTTCAGCGCTCAATTCAACTTCTACAACGTGCACTACGCCTACACCCACGTGGTGGGTACCAGCGGTGGTAACAACGACGATATGGTAGAAGCCCTCGACATGATGTCCAAAGGCCTGGATCCTGCCGGCCTGGTCACCCATATCGGTGGCTTGAACGCCGTCATTGACGCCACCTGTCACCTGCCGGAAATCCCCGGTGGCAAGAAGTTAATCTACACCCACATCGACATGCCCCTCACGGCTATTGCCGATTTCGCCGCTCTTGGCAAGGAAAAACCGTTGTTCAAGGTGTTGGCTGAAATCTGCGACAGGCACCAGGGCTTGTGGTCTGTGGAAGCAGAAGACTACTTACTAAAAAACGCCTAAGATAGTGGATGGCAATCCGCCAGGGTTGCCATCCCTTCAATAGGTTTTTTGGATGTCTTCTCCCTTGATTTTTGGACCTCAAAAAAGATCATCCGTATGAAAGTCGCCGTATTCAGCACCAAAGCCTACGACAGGGAGTTCCTGGACGTAGCCAATGCCGCAGGGCATCATCAGTTGTTCTATTTCGAGGGATCCCTCAGAG
>JAAYBL010000194.1 GCA_012718945.1 Bacteroidales bacterium | reverse complement strand
TTTGGCTAAGGCAATGTACGGATTCATGACTGTATGCTTTGACAACAAAGCTACTAAGAAATCTATGCATGAAGCCTACTGTTGGATTGAGAGAAATTGAAAATCCACAGGTTTTTACTGGTGATCCCGTTTTTCCTATCAAATAGGGAGATAAAAACCGATGGAATAGAGTAGCATGACCGGTGTGTGTTCCTTATTATCAGGCCAGGCCGGTCCTTCCTTTAGCAAAAAAACCAATCCTAGTTGGCAGGTAAAAAACTTATTGGCTCTGTACACATAAGAAGGCCCAAAAACTGTCTGCGTATGTGAGTCACCAGCACCTTGATGCCACAAACCAAAATTAATCATCGAGGAACTAATGCCCGGACTTAAGTGATAATTGATGCCACAGCCGTAACTCACCAGGCCAGCACCTACCTGAAAACCAACACGGTCAGAAATCAGAAATTCCATATCGGCGCCCACGATGCCGCCACCTCCATTCAGCACCCCAAAGGTAACGGCGGCTTTTGGCCCGGACTTTTGCGTAGCGATGTCGGCATTATCGGTGAGGACATCACCATCACTGGTGTAGTCATCATTGTATTGCGCAAAGGTTAGTGTGGCCATGGTCAGGCCAATAAAGGCTAGCAGGATTATTTTCATGCGTAAAAGGCTTATTAGTAAAGGTCTTTCAGGAGGCAAATATAGTATTTCGTTTACGTTTAAAGAGAACCCTACTTCTTTTTTTTGTATTCTTTCGATGATTATTCGTTTTCAATCCCATAAAAGCAGGCAAGAAAATAAACAAGCCCAGCAAGGAGAACACCAGCCCCCCAATGGTGCCGGCGGCCAGCGGGAACCAGAAGCCCTCTCTTTCGCCCAAAAGGAAGGGCACAAAGCCCAACACGGTGGAAAGCAGGGTCAACATAATGGGAACGGCGCGTAGGCTCCAGGCCCTGAGGTAAGCCCGAATGGGTGGCTGAGAGTAGGTGCGTTGCACCTGGTTGTACTGGTTGATCAGGAAAATACCGGCGTTGACGGTGATGCCGCTCAGCAATACAAAGGCCGCGAACCCTCCCTGGTCGAAATTCAATTTGAACAACACGAAGGTCAGAAACAAGCCCACATACGAAATAGGAATCAGCAACAGAATGATCAGGGGTTGCTTCAGCGAGTTAAACAATATACTGGTGGTAAAGTAAATAATGACCACCACCATCAGCAACAGCCAATACTGCTTGCCTTTGCCCTTGTTGTCCCAACCACCGTCATAGGAAACACTTTCCACGTTGTAGCCCAATGGAACCGATTCATCAAACCGCTTGACCACCTTGTCCATCACCCGTTTGCTCTGTTCCCAGGAGCCAATATACTCATATTGAATCCCCATTACGTATTGTTGGTTTTCCCTGACCACTTCCTGAGGCGCCTGATACTTACCAATCAGAGCCAAATCGCCCATGTGAAACTGACGGCCATCCAGCACGCCAGCCACATGTTCCAGGTGCCAGACATCGTACGTAGCGGCCTGTTTTGACCGCAAGCGGATGGGTTCACTACCGGAAGGCGTTACCCAGTTGGCTGCCCACAACCTATTTTCGTACAAAGGCGTGAGCTCGCCGAACAAGGCCATGGGTTGGATGGCCGCTTCGATCAGGCGGTCTTTCTTCACCTGGAAGGTAAACTCTTCGTAATCATCTTTCGAATAGCTGAACCGCGAACCTATAGTGACTTCCTTGATGCGTCGGTAACCAAGCAAGGTATCCCTGACTGTTTCGGCCAACGAAGCGAGGGCGTCGTAATTGTAGCCAGTGAGCCGGATGCGATTGCTGCCTGCATTCTCGAACAACCGGTTGCTGAAACCATCCCCCAGACCGTAGACGCCCCAACCACCACCACCCAACTCAATGGATTTGCTGATCAGCTCATTTTTCAACAAGTAGGGGAAAGAACCATGCTGGTATTCCTTGACAAAATTGATGTAAATGCTGGCGTTGCGTGTGTTCACATTGGTCTGAAACTGTTTGATTTCCTTGAACTGCCTCAGGTAGGTTTCCATTTGGCCAATCAGAAAATCGGTCTGATCCAGGGTTGAACCATTGGGCATGTTTAAATACACGGAAATCGTTGTTTCATCACCGCTCCGCCAATAAGAGCCCTGATAGACCTTTTGGACAAACAGGCGCAAGGTACCACCCAAGACCTTGTCGACAACAGGCTTCAGGGTTTCCTGGTAGAAGGATGAGCCCAGCGTGGCGTTGTAAGCTTTCACTGGCAATCCGGGGGTTTCGTTTTCCGGTTGCAACTTACCCGGCAGCATAAAAACGGGCAAGCCGAACAGTAACACACCCACAACCAAAACCCAGCCCCTTCGTCGGTTCAACCAACTGATCAATCCACGGTAATGCCTGCGCACCTTGACCGACCGACGAAGGCGTTTCGGTTTGGGACGCTTGACCGTTTCTCCCAGGCGCAAAGTCATCATCAAAGCGGGTACCAACCACAAGACAACCAAGAGCGAGACACCCAGGTTGATGAGCAACACAATGGCAAAATCCTGCAAGTTGAGACGGAGTTTCTCATCGAGAAAGAAAATCATCACCAACGCGGCCATGGTGGTCAAGGTGGATGTCAGGATGGCCAGGAAGGCTTCTCGGTTTTTCTGTCGGTGAATCTGGTCGGCCATCACGATGATGTTGTCCAGCATCAAACTCAGGGAGATGGTCACTCCCATCAGCGAATACAGGTGCATTTCCATCCCAATGAGGAAGTAGCAAACCACGGCCAGGGAAAGACTGCCCACCAGAGAGGCTGTGATCATCAACAGGTAGCGACGGTTGCGGTAGATAAGCAACACAAAGCCCAGTAAAATCAAGATGGTCAGCCCCGAGCGAAACAGGATGGTATTCAGCTGTTCCATGATGTGTTCAGTGGCGTCGTACGAAAGGTGTATTTCGTAGTTGGGCGGGAAACGGGCTTCCAGCTCGGCCAGGGTGGCCTTGACCTTTTTGGCCAGATCCAGTTGATTGGCTTCAGGCTTGGCAGTGACCGACAGGTACACCGAGTTCAAGCCGTTGATGCGGTAGTAACTCGATGGCTGGTCTTCCACATACGCCACCTTGACCAGTTCGTCGAGGCGGATAAGCTTGCCCTGTTTGTTGGCCACCACGATGGCCGATGGATCGAACGCGCTGCCGTGAGGCTGGGGTTCCAGCACCAAGCGTATCCAACGCCTACCGTCAGACTCGACTTCGGTCAGTTCCTCCGCTGGTCCATCGGTCAGTCCCATGCCCAAGTTTTCGCGATGCAAGTATCCTTGAATGGCACCGGTAAGGTCGCGGGTGGTCAAGCCCAGTTGTTTGAGCTGGTCGAAATCGTAGGTCAACTGCCACACCATACCGGTCGCTCCTGACACCTCCACCTTATCCATGCCTTTTAAACTGCTAAGGGCCTGCACGATGGACTGCTTAGCGTATTGTTGAATCAATAGTGGCGACGAGGGTGCGTTTAACGTATAACTCAGAAAGGGTCTGACGGACTCATCGTCCGATCGCTGTGCCGATAGCCTGGGGTACGACACCTCAGGCGGAAATGAGGGGTAGGTTTGTCGGATCAGGGCCGCCAACTCGAACCGTGCCGCCTCGATGTCGACGTGCTTGTTTAAGCGAACCGATATCCAGCCACCTCCGTTATTGGAGGTTGATGAAACGCTCTGGACTCCCTTTACCCGGCTGATCAAGGCCTCTAATTTGGAGGTGACCGTCATTTCGACCACCCTTGCCGTGGCGTTGCGCATGGAAAACGAAACGGTCATGGCTGGCAATGACTCGTCTGGTGCCAGTTTGAGGGGCAAACGGGACACCAAAAAGAGACCGGCCAAGGTGAAACAGACAAAGGCCAGTAAAATCTTGAATGCGGGTAACGGTCTGGCTTTATCGGATGCCATAACGGGTTTCAAACTGATCGATCAAGGGAATGTTTTGTTCAAAGTCGTAGAGGGTCAATTTTCGGATTTTCAAGTAACTCAACCAGTAGTTTCTCAAAGCCGACACGTAGTTGCGGTTGGCGCTTTCCTGACGGTTCAGAGCCAACGTCAGGCTGCTGATATCGGCTTTTCCAATAAGGTAACGCTGTTTGGTGGCTTCGTAGGCCATATCAGCCAAGGTCCTGGCTTCTTCGGCACTTTGGATCAAGTCTTGTTGCACATTGAAATCACTCACCGTCATGATGATTTCTTCTTCCAGGCTCAATTCATCTTGTTTCACGCTGAGTTCGGCTACGTTGAGCTGGTTTTTGGCCATATTGACCCGACCTTTGCGCACCCCCCAGTCGAGCAGGGGCACATTAACCCTCACCGCCACCACTTCCTGATCCAGGGGCTTCTTGTAGCTGTCGGCGATGTTGCCGGCCGCCTGATTGAAGCCGACGCTCATATCGAGCGAAGCCTCAAACCTGGAACTCCGGCTGGTTTTTTCGACGGCTTGTTCGGCTTCAAGGATGGCCTGACGGTTGGCCAGGTAATCGGGGTTGTTGGTCCTCACCAGCTCCAAGGTTTGATCAGAAGACAACGTGATCAAGGCCGGCCGTTCAGGAATGGACAGCTTGATATCGGTCTGTTGGTCGAGGTTGAGAAAATTGGCCAACGCAAACCGGGCTTTCTTCAGACTGATTTCCGCATTGCGCAGGGTGTTGCCGGCGTTGATCCAATCGAGCTTGAGGGTTAGCAAATCAGCTTGCGAAATGGCGGCAATAGCCTGACGCTGGATGCCCATCTGGTAGAGCGTGTCGCTGGAAGCCAAGGTGGTTTTGGCTAAATCGTGGTCCACCTGAGCCATGGCAAGGGCGAAAAAATAGCTGGCGGCCGATTCGGCAATGTTCTCCATATTATACAGCAATTGCCGTTTGGCCTTTTCGTACTTGAGGGGTTCGATGCGTTTTTCCCACTTGAAACTATTGTAGCCTATCAGTTGCTGGGAATAGCCCACCCGCACGGGTACTGCCGAGAATTGCTGGTAAGCGGTACTGCCGAAATCCTTGACATAGCCCAACTCGGAGTCCAGGTACAAAGTACCCCCGGTCGCATCGATGTTCTGTTGCAAGCCCAGGTTGCCACTGGAATACAAAGACTGCTGCAAGCGAAACTCATCCCGGTTGGTTTCCGAATCGTAGCGGCTGGTAAACATACGCTCGAAGCGCAAGGGCACCATGGAAAGGTTGAGCGACGGCAGGCGGGCTGCCCGGTACGAACGGTACGCCCAATAATTGGACAGAAACGTATTCCTGGCACTCGTGGCACTCAAGGAGCTGTCGCAAGCCATTGCAATGGTCTTGTCCAGATCGAGGGTCAATGGCTGGGAGGCGGTTGGCGTTTGAGCTTGCACCGGTAACATTCCTGTGAAGAGCAGCAAAAGCAATGGCATCCATTTTAAAAGGATGACATCCTTTATTAACCAACAAAAATTGTTTTTTGTCACCATGGTGAGGGGTGTTTAAGCGTTAACGGCCGGTGTGGCGGGTATAAAATCAGGCGTGGGGGCCGTGTCGTGTTTGCGGTAGATCCACCAGTAGAGCAAGGGGACTACAAAGAGGCTGACGGGGGTACCCACCAGCATACCACCGATGGTGGCGAGGGCCAGGGGCTTTTCCAGGTTGGAGCCCAGATCGTTGCTGAAGAGCAGGGGCGCCATACAGACGATGGACGTAAAGCTGGTCATCAAAATGGCTTTCAACCGTCGACGACCGGCTTCGTGAATGGCAGCCATCAGGCCGTATCCCTCTTTCCTCAACTGGTTCATGACGTCCACCTTGAGGATGGAGTCGTTGATCACGATACCGCAGGTCACCACCATGCCGATGGCCGACATCAAGTTCAACGTATGGCCAACCGCCAGTAATAACGCCATGGCAGCAGCGATATCGATGGGTATTTCCATGAGAATGATGAGAGGCTGGCCAAAATGTTCGAACTGCGCCACCAGGATAAAGTACATCAACAGTAAGGAAATCATCAGGATAACCATCAATTCGGTGATCATCTTACGGTTGGCAAAGAAGCCACCCTGACACACCAAGTCCCAATCTTCGTTGTTTTTATCCAGTTGCGCCACGGCCTCAATCACTGCCTTCGGATCATCCACGCGCTCATACATCATAGGCACGTATTCACCAGCCTTGCCTGCCACCAGGGTTTTGACATCCTCCCCTTGGGAGACCGAAACGAAGCGGTCGAGGGTCAGTTGCAGGGAACCGCCATCACCGCTCAGCCCAACTGGTATCAAGGTCTTATGCAAGACATCCTGCACCGTTTTTTCCTCCCCACTCATCACCACAGGCATGTAAGCCTGGTAGGACCGCAGGGTGGCAAATTGATTTTCCTTAAACGCCGTCCGCAACGTGTAATACACCAAGTCGTAGGACACATTGTGGTACAGCAATTTTTCCTGGTCGATGTGCAGGTTGAGTTGCTGCTGAAAGGCCACTCCAACAGGTTGCACACCAGTCTGTTCAGTCAACTTATCACCCAGTTTCCGGATGGCTGTCGGGGTAGGCTGTACCGCCGTGTTGGCCGGATACGCCGCCACCACCAACTCTGCTTCGCCCGTGGTAAATACTTTTTCAAATAGCGTACCGGCCGGCGCGAACGTCACCAAGGCACGCGGGTAATGCGCTTTCAAATGGTTTTTCACCGAAGTTTGCAAGGCCGGCAAGTTTTTTTCATCACCGACCTTCAGGTAAACCGATCCTTCAGCCGATGTCTTTTCCCTATCCTTGTTGAGGATAAACTGCTGCTGCCCCACCAACGCTGTCTGTTCTTCCACCTCGCCGGACACGGCCTGCATCAAGCCCTGCGTCCGTTCCAGGTTTTCATTCACGTGTATGGGCTCGTTCCAATCGATGGTGGCCACCAGCTCTTTCTGGTGCAAATCGGGCATCTTTTCCTTAGGAATTACCACGAACAACAACGCACAAACAGGCAAGACCAGCAGCATGACCACCGTAGTCAATAACTTGTGGTCGAACACCCATTCGATACCGCGGTGGTACAAGCGTTCCAACCAGGGCGCCGCCTCGTCCCCACCCTGATGCTGATCGGCAGTACGTGGCTTCAGCAAGCGTTTCAGCCAACCATACTTGTCAACCTTCAGCCCGCTGAACACCTTGAACAACACAGGCAGCAACATGATACCGGTCAGGTAGGACACCAGCAATCCCAAGGTTACCGACAAGGCCTGGTCGAAGAACAAGGCACCGGCGATGCCGCTTAGGAATATCAAGGGCACAAAGACGGAAATCGATGACAACATCGAACTCAACATGGGCGTAATCACCTCCGACGTACCCGTCACACAGGCTGCCTCCGTGGACAGCCCTCGTCGCTTGTACTGCGCGATGTTATCGGTCACAATGATGGAATTGTCAATCATGTTACCCGACGCCAGGATAAGTCCGGTCAAGGAAACCACGTTAATGGATAAGCCCAGGAGGTAGAACATCAACAAACTGATGACAACCGATACGACCATGCTGATACCGATAATCACGGGCGAACGCATGTCTTTCATGAACAGAACAGAAATCAGCCACACGAACAGGAAGGCCAGGATCAGGTTTTGCTGTAAGTTGGAAATGGTGTAGTCCAACAATTCCGTCTGGTTTTCCGTGGCCTGAAATTCGATATCGGGATAGTTTCTTTCCAAATCGCTCACCACCCCGTCTAGCGCCTTCTGCATGGCGTCCATGTTTTCATCGGCTTGTTTGATCACTGCCATTTTCACGCAGCGCTTGCCCCTGTATAAAGCCATGCCGATTTCCTTCTCCGGCACATAGTCAATGGCAGCCACATCGGCCAACTGATAAATACGGTCGTTCTTGCGGAAATAAATGGCACGTACGTCTTCCAAGGTACGGATGACACTGGAAAACCGGATGTTGTACTCATAATGCCCGTCGCGCACCACCATGCTGCCTGGCTCCACGTTGTTACGATTGAGGGCCTGCTCAATGTCGTTGAGCGTGATATCAGACACAGCTAATAAAGCCTCATCGGGCACAATAGCCACCTGACGATTCATCATACCCGACACATCCACCATCGACACCTCGGGTAACTGTTCCAGGCGCCGCCTCACCACCGCATCGGCAAAATCGCTCAACTCCAGGAATTTGCCCACCTGTGTCGGCTCAAAAGGCTGATCGGATCGTAGCGTCAGGTTGAGGTAGAGTACCGGAATGTCGGTGGCGCTCGATTTGACCACCCTGGGCCGTTCAGCCGCATCGGGCAGGTAATTCATGGCCGCATCGATTTTCTCGTTGGCTTCCACAAAGGCCAGATCGGTGTTGGTGCCGTACTCAAAACTCAGCCGCAGCAGTGCCTGCCCATCACGGGTCTCGGACGTAATGTCGCGCAACTTGCCCAACTGCATCAATTGCTGCCTGAGGGGAGCAACCACCGTATTTTCCAACTCCCTGGCCGAGGCATTGCCACCGGATACCTGTACGGTAATCTCAGGAATGGGAATGTCGGGCAACAAGGAAACAGGGATATTAAACAACGTGACCAACCCTACAATGCAACAGCCAAGAAAGGTCATCAGCACGGATATGGGGTGGTTGACCAAAAATTTCACCATGATGCCGAGGTCTTAACGAACAATGATGGGGGATTCGTGGGCCAGGTTGATGTTGCCCTCGTAGATGACGCTGTCGCCTTCGTTCAACCCTTCGGTGACCACATAGGACGTGGAATTTTCCAGGCTGGTCTGCACATAGACCCATTGTGCCCGTCCTTCCTTGCTGGTAAACACCACCTTGCGGTTGTTGCGCAGCACAAGGGCCGTCTTGGGAATCATCAACTGGCTGTCGGTGGCCCGCTGTACCCGCACCCGCACGTTCATGCCATCAAACAAACCCTGCTGAAGGTGTTCCAGCCTGGCTTTGACCGTCACCATACCGTTCTTGTCGACGACTGGGTTGACCTCGGTAATCCGGCCCTTGCTATTGTTCGTGTGGTTGGAGAAGGGGCTGACCAAGACGGCATCCCCCGCTTTGACCCTGGTCAGTTCGTTTTCCAGGATGTTGAATTGCACCTCGGGTTGTTCCATGTCCAGAATGGTGCAAAACGCCTTGGACCCATCGGGCTTGTTGTAAACCTTGGTGGTCAGGTTGGCCACCACCCCGTTGAACGGAGCGTGCAAGGTTGCCACCTTGAGGTTGTACTCAGCCATTTCCAACGAGAGGCGTGCTTGTTCATAGTTGCTGCGCACCTTGGCAATCTTTAGGACTTCAGGAGGGATAGCGGCTTCCGCTTCCAGGGAATACCCCTGGCCAATGAGCACGTCCTGCAACTCCAGCCTGGCCCGTTGGTAGCTATCGTTGGCCTGTGCCAGGGCTTGTTTCAGGTTGAAATCTTCCAAACTGGCCAGGGCTTGTCCCTTGACCACTCTGTCGCCGTTTTTGACCAGAATGGCCGCTACGACTTCGTTACTCTTGAAACTCAAATCGGCTTTTCGGGCAGCCATCACCGTCCCGTTGGAAATCAACTCATCGTTGAACACTTCCCGCTTAATGGGCACCACGCTCACTTCGGTGGGTTTTACAGACGACAGGACGCTGATTACTTCCTCAGCCTCAGGGGCCGGTTTTTCGCCGCAGGCTGTCAACACAAGCAAGGCTGACACAGCCAGGCACAGCGGCAAGGTGAGTTGATTCATAAACAGTACTATTTTTAAGGTGCAATATACCAAAACACACTAACATGCTAACGCAAAAAAAAGCCTGAAATTCTCTTTTATTTTTTTTCTGGTCATTTTTTGAGCATATTTAACACGCACGCATCAGTCTGATCTTGCGCTTACTTAGTCTGTTAGTCGATGTCAGATGGCTTTTTGTGACAGTTTCATGTGTTTTCCAAGAAAAGCCCTCTCCTGCTTGCCCATGCCCAACCGTTTTGCCAATGATTCCCATCCTTTAACGGCCGATACGACTTCGTTGATAATGGTTGTGGCCACATCATCGCTCAACAGATACGAACCACACGCTTCCCGAAGGATGGTTAAGTCAGCCCTATTGGACGTTGGCGAAATAAACAGACTTAGATGATCATTCAGCGTAGGATTCAAGTCATAGGCCGGAGAAAGGGTCCAACCTTTGGCCGTCAGCAAAAATCCGTGATTGCGGAAATGGTCATCTGAGTTGCCGATGCAGATATTGAAAGCCACCCGGCGGTAGAGTTCCTGTAAGTTGGCCTCAACATTAGTGCAACCCTGTAGAATGAAGTCCACGATATCCAAATAACCGTGCCCCGTACTTGCATTATCGCCGTCAGAAAGACCCAACAAGGTCATGGCCGTGGCAAAATGAATGCGTTTTCCCTTATCAGTCCGGTCAAAACGGCGGGATAACAGGGTATGGTATTGATCATTGGTAGAAATGATACGCGTAGTTGCCACATGTATACCGGCTGCTTTTGCAAGCAAATGGCTAACGTGTTCCCAGAGCCCAACGTCATAATCGTCCTTTCGAGAAGGGAACTTCGCGACATACAATACCTTGTCAGCATCCACCACACTGGCTTTAGGACGCGAACCACCCAATGATGAACCAGGTTGAACCAACTGTGCCAGCCATCTCATCTCTGCCAACTGGTTGGATTCTTCGCTTTTTTCAAGTTCCTGGCTGGCAAAAACCAATTCACGTAGTTCAGTTAGCAGGGGACACGGCGAGTGATTTCCGTATTGATAAAATCGCCATCGATAGTCGTTTTAAACCGAAAACCACCCATGCGTGAAGAATCATCAATGCCTGTTAAATAATCAAACGATGTCAAACGACGCATCGGACGTTGCTCTTCGTTTGCCAACAACTGTTCCCTACGGTTGATCAGGGTACGTCCCCAACGATCTGGCAAGGCATCCTTGAAACAGCCGAATAGATCACATCCTGGTTGCGTATATTGTTTTCCAGGATAATTGTTCAAGTCGTCACTCAGAAACAGATGACCATGTTTCTTTAACCAGTCATCATGAAACGTAAAACCATAACTTTCGGAACCACGAAGAGATTCATAACTAAGTGCACCCAGCAACGTCGTTTCTTTCAGCCAGTCAAAATCCGCATAGACCAGTAGTGTTTTCATACCTTATGGTTTTTTTGAAGCTCTTTCACGCTGCTTCAGATTCAAGTCCTGCAAGGCTTTACCCAACGTGTCTTCTTTAGCCAGTCCTAAAATATCATCGTCCAACTGCAGGGCATAAAGCACGCGAAGGTAAATACCCATGGCTACGGTAGGGACGCCCTTTTCAATGCGCGAAACAGTCAACGAAGAGCAGGTAGCCCGTTCTGCCACTTGTGCCACACTCAAGTTTCGCCGCAGTCGCGCCAGCTTGATTTGTTCACCTACAATCTGCATTTTCTGCTCCAATTTCCTGGGCAACTTGGTGCCCATTGTATTCTTTGCCATATTTACAACCTATCATATATTATGCAAATATAGTAGTTTTTGAATATTATATGATATATTGTTAGAGATTAACACGTTCGCTTATAATTATCTTTTGTTACTCCAACTCATAACGTGTTATCATCAACCGCTCCTCTGTATCATTCTCCACATTTCTCGATTGGTTCACTGATGGCTCAACGACCATTTCAGATTTCTGAATGAGATCACAAACCGCTTTCAGCTGCCCCATGGCTACACCGGTCAAGTGTTTACGGTTGGGTTGGGTTGGCATACATAGAAATCAGGCAAATCAGAAATGAGTTGACCATCATTAATCACGGTGTGATCCTTCAACGATATCTCACATAGACGGTATAATACTTTTGAATACACCAGGCAAAGCGTTTTTTGGGGCGTTTCAAAAATGGCATGGATCTTAGGCGGGTACATCCCAATATAATCAAGTCCGATAAGAGGCTCATCCCCCCTCATTAACTGATAAATTTCCTCTTTTTTATTAAAGTCGATGGTCAGAAAAGGAAGCGCTTGAATCGTGCACTCCACCAATAAAGGCCGGCTCCAAAACATCATCGGGACCACCACCAACAACACATGCGCCGTCAAGAAAGGCCTTCGTTTTCATATCAAACGCAAGCATGCTCGTGTCTGATTGAGCAAAAATCAGGTACATGACAGAATCAGACATAGAAAGAGCGATCGGGTATTTATTGTCAAATCGCAGTAGTACTTCAATGTAACCATTCGGCCTACTACAGGTCCCCATCTGATACCCCCAATCCTGGAAGAGGTTTTCTTTCCAGGATTAGTCGAAGGGTGATTTAGTCTTGTTGATTGCTTTTATTTGCTTTC
>JAAYBL010000193.1 GCA_012718945.1 Bacteroidales bacterium | reverse complement strand
TAATCGGCCTTGTCCAATACGATGGTAATGACAGCATTGACCTGATCGATAACGTGTTTGTCTACCTGCATAGTTGTTAAATTTGAGCCGCAAAATTACACTTATTCTTTGAATTGACAAAGCCATGCCGACAAACTTAACAGACAAAGAAAAAACAGGCTCGATGATTGTGGCACAAAACCTTATCTTTGCAAAAAAAAGGGTTATGCAGGACAGTCTCGAAGTTTGGAAACAGTTGATCCGCCTGTTGTTTGTTATCATAGGCGGGATGCTCCTGGCCTGGATGTTCACGATGTTCGCCTTGTTTGCTGCTCATTCCTTTGATCTCACTGAAGCGTTGGAGCAGTCGGAAAGTTTGTTAAACGACATTGGAATGTTGCGGTTGTCACAGACCATCCAATCGTTCTGCCTCTTTGTAATGCCTCCGTTTTTCCTGGCGCTGATCAACCGTGAAAACCCGCTGACCTTTTTAAGCCTTCGAAAACCCGGTCAACGACCGTTAATTTACGGTATTCTCAGCATAGTGGCCGCCATTCCTTTGATCAATGTACTTGTGCGTTGGAATGAAGGTTTACACCTGCCAGCCAGCCTGAACGGGGTAGAAACCTGGATGCGGCAATCTGAAGTTGCAGCTACCGCCCTCACGGAAAAAATGCTGTCGGGCACAACCTGGCTGGATTTAACGCTGGGCTTGCTGATTATCGCTTTGTTGGCCGGTTTCGCCGAGGAATTGTTTTTCCGTGGTCTGTTACAGCAATGGCTGGACAGGCTTTTGGGACGCAAACACTACGCTAAGACAGGCACTTCTCCAGCCTGGGTGAAGCACGTCAGCATTTGGGTTATAGCCTTTGTGTTCAGCGCCATCCACCTCCAATTTTTCGGCTTCTTTCCTCGACTACTGATGGGTGCCTGGTTTGGTTACCTGCTGTGGTGGACTGGTTCAATCTGGGTGCCCATAGCCGCACACATCACCAACAACGCCTTCTCTGTGGTTTTCATGTTTGCCGAAAACAAAGGATGGCTGACAAGCGACCCCGACACCCTGGGCCTGGAAGCATCATGGTGGTTGAGTCCGATCTCGGTGTTGGCCTTAATCTCGCTGGCCATGATGATCAGGCAGGGCGCAAAGAAGCAATCAATCCCTCAGGACTAACGTCCCTATTCTACCGCTTCAGGTGTCTCATCCTCTTGTTCAGCACTGCCATCAAGCATGGCCTTACCCTTTTTAGCTTTGGCTTCCAGCTTATCAATAGCCTGTTGGGCGGCCTCCAACTTATTCATTTTTGTTGCATAATCCGTATCGGAAAGCTTGCCCGCTTTCTTCGCTTTCTCCACACTTGCTTTTGCCTGTTGGACTTTTTCCCTGGCCATTGTTACTTTATCAAGTGCCAGATCAGTTTTTATTTTCAGGGAATCGGCCTTGGCGCCTTGCAAACGAGCTTGTGCAGCCCTTGCCTGACCAAAATCACGGCCCTGCAAACTATCTTTGTTCCGACCGTAGGCGTTGCCCGAACGATCAGCCTCCCTGGCGTCTTTGTCTTTCTTTACCATTCCCTCAGCTCGACGATTCTCCAGGGTCGTTGAATCGTACGCAACGACTTTATCGTGTTTACCTTGTGCCTTATCCAACTTATGCCCCACTTTTTGTTTAGCTGCCTGAGCTTTGTCGACGTGTTGCTGCGAAGCCCCTTGGGCATTGATGGTTGCCGGCATAGCAACTATCGTGATGGCGGCCAGACCAGCCATCAACCAGGATGTCATTCGTTTCATGCTCTTACTTGTTGATTTCATTGACCAAATTATCCACTTCGGATGACGCAGCATCCATCTCTTCCATCAACTGGTCGGCCGTAGCCTCCAGGGAATCGTTGACCGCTACAGAATCTTCGTAAGAAAGACCTTGATCGGTAGGTTTGTTGCCACAGGCCGTCAGGAATACAGCCGCAACAGCCACCAACAGCAACTGATTTTTCTTCATAACAATGGGTTTTAGGGTGAATGATTTATGTAAACGTACAACACATTTTTCTCAATCTTGTTCAAATGAAGCCATTTTTTTATCATTGAACCGATAAATACGGTACTTTTGCCCCAAGAATGCCACGGCTATGAATCCATCTATTCTCCGGACCCTTTTCGGCAAAGTCAATCTACTGATTGAAAAGTCAATACCCTTGTTTAAAAAAGTTGGTCTGTACCTGAAAAAACGTTGGTCGGCCCACGTGGCACTGTATAAGCGGTCACCCTGGTACCTGAAGACCCTTATCATCGGTGGCGACGTGGTCGTCCTCTTTTTTGCCTACCTGCTCATTGTTGACATCAATTTGTTTTGGCTGTTCGGGCGCTCTCCCAGTCTTATGAGCATTAACAACCCGGAACAAACCTATGCCACAGAAATTTACAGCGCAGACGGTCAGTTGATTGGTAAATATTTCAAGGAAAACCGCACCCCGGTGCCCTACGAAGAGATTGCACCCATTGTCGTAGACGCCTTAATCTATACCGAAGACGAACGCTTTTACAAGCATTTCGGCATCGACTTTCACGCCCTGTTCGCCGCCGCCAAGGACATGACACAAGGCAAGTCAAGAGGGGCCAGCACCATTTCCCAGCAATTGGTCAAGAATCTTTTCAAGACCCGTTCGGCTTATTCCACCGGCCTGCTGGGCAAAATCCCCGGCCTCAGACTGGTCATCATGAAAACGAAAGAATGGGTGACGGCCATCAAAATTGAAATATTCTACAGCAAACAAGAAATTCTGACCATGTACCTGAACACGGTCGATTTCGGCAGCAACGCATACGGCATCAAGACAGCCAGTAAAACCTATTTCAGCACCACCCCCGACAAACTGACCATTGAACAGGCGGCGACGCTGGTGGGACTACTCAAGGCCACGACCACCTACAATCCCCGCATCAATCCGGTAAACAGTCTGAAACGACGCAACATCGTGCTGGAAAATCTGCTCACCCACGATGTTATTACGAAAGCAGCCTGCGATTCCCTCAAAGCACTTCCCATACGCCTCAACTATAAGGTGGAGACTTATTCGGATGGACAGGCGAGGTATTTCAGGGAAGCCGTGGTGGAATACCTGGAAGCCTTCTGCGAACAGAACAACCTCGACTTGTACTCAGATGGTTTAAAAATCTACACCACACTGGATACCCGCGTACAAAAGTATGCCGAGGAAGCCGTCCTTAAACAGATGCGCCGCTTGCAACAGCAGTTTGACAACCACTGGGGCAAAACAAACCCCTGGCAGGATGAAAACCACCAGGAAATCCCCGGTTTTATCGAGCAAATTGCTCGCCGGACACCGGCCTACAAAGCCTTGAAACAACGCTTCCCCGATCAACCGGACTCCATCACCTGGTACCTGAGCCAACCCCATAAGGTCAACGTCTTTGATTACGCAAAGGGTAGCAAAGAAATGACACTGAGCACCCTGGATTCCATCCGTTACATGGTCCGCTTCATGCACTGCGGCTTCGTTGCCATGGAGCCCCAGAACGGTCATGTCAAAGCCTGGGTGGGCGATATCGATTTTGAGTCCTGGCAATATGACAAGGTGCGTTCCAAGCGACAGCCAGGTTCCACCTTCAAGCTGTTTGTCTATGCAGAAGCGTTCAACAAAGGCCTCGGGCCCTGCGATTACCGCATTGACCAACCCGTCAACTGGGATTTGGAGCCCTTCGGAGATACCACAGTATGGTCACCCACCAACGCCAACGGCTTTTTCAGTGGTACGACCATGACCCTTAAATACGCCTTCGCCCGCTCCATCAACAGCATCGCCGTCCAGGTAGCCCAGGAAGCCGGCATCCGCAACATCATCCGCACAGCACACGCCATGGGCATCACCTCCGAGTTGGAAGAAACGCCTTCGGTCAGTTTGGGCTCCTCCGATGTTTCGTTACTGGAATTGGTCAACAGCTATTGTACCGTCATCAACGAAGGCTTGGTCCAGGAGCCTGTGTTGGTCACCCGTATTGAAAACAGCGAAGGTTCTGTCATCTACAAACACAAACCGATGGTAAAACAAGCCCTGCCCTACGAGACGGCTTTCCTCATGACCCAAATGCTGCTGGCCGGCATGACAGAGCCTGGCGCGACCACTCAGAACTTATGGTCCTGGGATCTCTTCCGTTACAATACTGATATCGGTGGCAAAACAGGCACCTCGTCCAACCATTCCGACGCCTGGTTCGTGGGCATTACACCCAACCTGGTGGGTGGGGCCTGGGTGGGTGGTGAATACCGCAGCATCCACTTTCGAACGGGCAGCCTGGGAGAGGGCAGCAAGACAGCCTTACCTGTGTTTGGATCGTTCCTGGAAAAGGTGTTGGCCGATAAGGATCTGACCAAATACCGGGCAAAATTTCCTGCCCCCAGCAAGGAAATCATCAGGCCTTACAAGTGCCAGACACCGTATTCGGTTTTGCAGGATAGTACAGCGACAGACAGCCTTACGGTAGAGCCCACCGTCGTAACCGACATTCCTCAGGATTCCCTTTAAAAACGGCAGCGCTCAAGCCTTCTCACTGTTTCTGGGATGGAAAGACAAAATCTGCTCACGGAGGTAGGTCTTGTCCATATGAGCGTAGATTTCTGTCGTTTGAATGCTTTCATGTCCCAGCATCTGCTGAATCACCCTTAAATTGGCTCCGCCCTCCAGGAGGTGGGTTGCAAAAGAATGCCGGAACGTATGGGGACTGATGGTACGCTTGATACCAGCCATCGCAGCCTGATACTGAACAATGCGAAACACCATGGAACGGGTGAGCGCCGATCCATTGCGGTTGAGAAACACATAATCCTCCTGCCCCTTTTTGACGGGCAACAACGATCGATCTTCCAGCCAGGTGGAAATCTCACGAATGGCTCTGTCGGAAATGGGCACCAAGCGTTGCTTGCTCCCCTTGCCTTCCACCATGATATAGCCCTCATCAAAATAACAGCGCGACAATCTGAGGTCTACCAGTTCAGACACCCGCAGCCCACAGCTGTAAAGTGTTTCCAGCATGGCCCGGTTACGCTGACCTTCGCGCTTGGATAAATCGATACCATTAATGATGGCGTCAATTTCGTCCACACTGAGTACTTCAGGCAAGTGCCGTCCCAGGGAGGGAGCATCGATGCGCTCGGTGGGGTCAGCCTCTATCTGTCCATCCAACAGTAAAAAACGGTAATACGCTTTGAGTCCCGATAAAATCCTGGCCTGGGTCCTTGGCCGTAAACCAAGGTCGCTCAGACTGGCAAAAAAACCATCCAGGTCGACCACCGTCACCTCCGTCGTAGCCTTGCGGCCGCCCAGGTAATCCAGCAACTTGCTCAAATCATTCATATAAGCCTCGAGCGTGTTGGCAGCAAGGGATTTTTCCAGCTTCAGGTAAGCGGTGTATTTTTTGATGGAATGGGTATCCCCAGGTTGCTTCATCTTATGGATGTTGAAAAATAATCGTACCTTTGCATCGTTAACAGGCCGACAACGACTGAGCCGTCGGGCCAACCGATCAACCCGGTGTTCCCGCCGTCCCTGGAGGACAAAAATACTAAAAAAGGCAGCGACATGATCCATATTGCTATCATAAACGGCCCCAATCTCAATTTGTTAGGCAAACGCGAACCCGGCATCTACGGCAACCAAACTTTTGAGTCCTACCTGGAAGTGCTAAAAAAAGACTACCCACAGGTTCAGTTTGATTACTTCCAATCCAATCACGAAGGCGACCTGATTGACAAAATCCAAGCCATAGGCTTTGACTACGAGGGTATCGTGCTCAACGCAGGAGGCTACACCCACACCTCCATTGCTTTGGGTGACTGCATTCGTGCCGTGACCACCCCTGTTATCGAAGTGCACATTTCTGACATCAGCCAGCGTGAACCTTTTCGCCAGGTATCTATGATTGCCGCTGCCTGCAAAGCCACTTTTGCGGGATTTGGCATGGAGTCATACCGTAAAGGCGTTGAAGCGCTGTTGGCCTTACACAACCGATAAACCCATTTGTATGACCAAATTCACCAAAATTGTCGCTACCATTTCCGACAAACGCTGCGATGTTCCCTTCATTAAAGCGCTTTTTGAAGCAGGCATGAACGTTGTCCGCATGAACTCGGCCCACCTGGGAGAAGCCGGCTTCGATTTGATCATTAAGAATGTCAGGGCTGTCTCTCCGGAAATCGCCATTCTGATGGACACCAAAGGCCCGGAAATCCGAACCACAGCCAATAAAGACGGACAGCCCATCGAACTTAAAACCGGCAACACCATCCGCTTTGTTGGCGATCCGGGCAAGGAAACCACCGTCGAATGCATCAGCTGTTCCTATCCCAACCTGGTCAACGACATCGAGGTGGGTACCGACCTGCTCATCGACGATGGAGAAATCGACCTCAAGGTTATTGAAAAATACGCCGACCACCTGGTCTGCGAAGCCAAAAACGATGGCCTGCTGGGCAGTCGCAAAAGCGTCAACATTCCCGGCGTGCGCATCAATCTTCCTTCCCTGACAGAAAAGGACAAGAAAAACATCCAACTGGCCATCGACTACGGTGTCGACTTCATTGCCCACTCCTTTGTTCGCAGCAAACAGGATGTGTTGGCCATCCAGGAGATCCTCGATGAAAACGTGAGTCCCATTAAAATCATCGCCAAAATCGAAAACCAGGAAGGCGTCGACAACATCGATGAAATCCTGGAAGTGGCCTACGGAGTGATGGTGGCCCGCGGAGACCTGGGCATCGAAGTCGCACAGGAAAAGATACCAGGCATCCAGCGCATGCTCATCCGCAAGTGTGTGGAAGCAAAGAAACCTGTTATCGTGGCCACTCAGATGCTTCATACCATGATCGAACACCCCCGCCCCACCAGGGCCGAGGTGACCGACGTTGCCAACGCGATTTATTACCGTACCGACGCCCTGATGCTCAGCGGCGAGACCGCCTACGGCAAATACCCCGTTGAAGCCGTTCAGACCATGGCTAAAATTGCCGAAGAAGCCGAGAAGACCAAGATGAGCGTCAACGACATCAGCGTGCCCTTTGAGGTTGAAAGCCTGAGCCCCACGGCCTTCCTGGCTCAACAAGCTGTAAACGCCACTTCGGCCCTTCATGCTGCAGCCATCGTCACCGACTCTTATACAGGCACTACCGCCCGTTATATTGCTGCCTTCAGGGGCAAGACTCCTGTCTTCGCAGTCTGTTACCGCGAACGCACGGTCAGACAGTTAGCCCTTTCCTACGGCGTCTTCCCCCTCTATCAGGAAATCCGCAAAAACACCCGCATTTACCTGGTGTCCGCCCTCCGTACCCTCAAACAAAAGCAATGGCTGAAGAGTGACGACCGCATCGTTTACCTGAGCAGCAGCTTTGGCGTGGCCGGCGGTACCACCTTCCTGGAGATCAACCATGTGGACACCGTCATCAACAACGCCGACCACTTCCTGCTCCCCAACTTTCCCTCGGAAGAATAAGCCAGTTGCCATGGATGAAGCGTTGGAAACCTATGTATTGGACCATACCGGCGAAGAACCTGAACTTCTGCGCCGCCTGGAAAGAGACACCAAAGTCAGGCTGCTCAACGGCCGCATGGTTTCCGGGCGGCTCCAAGGTCGGCTGCTGGTAATGCTCTGCCGCATGATCAAACCACGCAAAATTCTGGAACTGGGCACATTCACCGGTTATTCGGCCCTGTGCCTGGCAGAGGGATCGGCTCCCGACACCGAAGTGCACACCATCGAACACAACGACGAACTGGAAACGACCATCCAGGATTGGTTCGCCCAATCCCCCTACAAAAACCAGCTGCATCTGCATATCGGGGAGGCCCTGGAGGTCTTGCCAACGTTGGAAGGCCCTTTCGATTTGGTCTACCTCGATCTCGACAAACGTGCGTACCTGCCCTGTCTTCAAGCCGTCCTACCCATGGTGCCATCAGGAGGCTTCATTCTGGCCGACAACACCCTCTGGGGCGGAAAAGTACTGAAACCCATCGCGCCCAGCGACACTCAAACCCTTGCGATTTCCGAATTTAACCGTTACATTGCCACTCATTCAGGCCTCGAAACCGTGCTACTACCCTTGCGCGATGGTCTGACCCTCATTCGTAAAAAATAAGCCTCATGGATACGACCAGACAACAAAAAATCAACCGGCTGATGCAAAAAGAGCTCAGCGAAGTGTTCCAAGCCCAGACCAGAGCCGCCCACGGTTTATTGGTCACTGTCAGCCAGGTCAGGGTCAGCCCCGACTTGAGCACAGCCCGTGTCTACCTTAGCATCTTCCCCGGAGAACAGGCTCAAACAGTGCTGCAGTCGGTGCAGCAGCAAGCTAAAACCATCAGACACGACCTGGCCGAACGGCTACGTTTCCAACTGCGCCGTATGCCTGAACTCGCCTTCTTTCTGGACGATTCCCTGGATTACGCTGAAACCATCGATGCCATCCTGGATAAAATCAAACTCCAATAACACGTTATCGTGAAACTGTCACTGTTCATCGCCGGCCGGTACCTGATCTCCAAGAAAACACACAACGCCATCAACCTCGTGTCGATGGTGTCAGTGCTCGGCGTAACGGTGTCAGTGGCTGCCATGATTGTCACCCTGTCTGTATTCAACGGCTTTCAAGACTTACTGGGAGGCATGTACAGTCAATTTGATCCTGAAATCAAGATAAAGGTCAAAAAGGGCAAAACATTCACCACCGATGCCGCCGCCTTTGAAGCCATCAGACAGGACAAAGAGGTAGCGGTTTACACGGAAACCCTGGAAGAAAACGCCCTGCTCACGTATAAGGACGCTCAGACAAGCGCCGTCATCAAAGGGGTCGAAGACAATTTTGCCCAACTGACCAACATCGACAGTTTGATGTACGCCGGTCAGTTCAAACTCAACGAATACGATTTCGAATACGCCACCCTGGGTGTGGGCATCGCCTCCATTCTGGGCACTGGCCAATCGTTCATTGACCCCATCACCATCCACGTACCCCGCCGTACTTCTGCCATCAACCTGGCCAATCCGGCTGGCTCCTACAAAACCTACCAGATGCTTGTTTGTGGTACCTTCGGTCTCAACCAACCCGAATACGACGACAATTACGTGATTGTTCCCATGAACTTTGCCAGGGAACTGTTTGAATACGAAAACGCCGTGACAGCCGTGGAAATCAAGCTCAAGGAAGGTGTGGCAACAGAAAAAGCCATCAACCGCTTTGCCAGGCTGCTAGGCGACGACTACAGCGTCCATGGACTCATGGAGCAAAAAGCCGACTTCTACCGCATCAACCGCGTTGAAAAATGGATGACCTACCTCATTCTGACCTTCATTTTACTCATAGCCCTGTTCAACGTGATAGGATCATTGTCCATGCTCATCCTCGAAAAAAGAGCCGACGCACAGACATTGAGCAATTTAGGAGCCGACCGCACCCTCATCCGCCGAGTGTTTCTGACCGAAGGCCGGTTAATCGTCGCGACCGGCGCCATCCTGGGTATTATTCTAGGATCATTGGGCTGCTGGCTCCAGCAAACCTTCGGGCTGCTGAAACTTGGTGGCGGGGGGCATTACATCGTTGATGCCTATCCTGTCGTACTCCAACTGACCGATGTGTTGCTCATCCTGGTCACCACCCTGCTCATCAGTCTTCCAGCCACCTGGTGGCCGGTCCAACTCTACTTCAACCGTAATAGTAAAGGATCCGATGACACAAATGACCTTTCATGAGACGATTGGTCAAAGCCCACACCAACCTGAACGGTTGAGGACGCACACCAGACAGGCTTCCGCTTTACGGAAAGCCGCAGGCTGGCTCATTGTTCTTTGTTGCCTGGTAGCTACTCCAACACAAGCCCAACGATCCTATGGTGGCAACCCACTCGCCATTGGTGTCGAAAAGACCACAGCCATTGGTGCACCCCTTGATATCGTGCAACAGTTGCCCCCTTTCAACGTAGATTCCCTCCTGGCCATTGATGCATTGCCTGGCAACCGTATTGGCGGATTGAAATTCGCCCATACCCTTTTTACCAACCTAAGCCCCGAAAATGCAGGCGCCACGTTTACAGTTGGCGATAGCATCCGGGTGTGGAAGGTAGGTGTTCGCTCACCAGGTGCCTACAGCCTGAACGTCCTTTTCAGCGAATTTGACCTGCCCGATGGTGCCAGCGTGTATGTGTACAACGACGACCGCAGCACAGTACTCGGCGGTTTCACCAATCAAAACAAGCCTGACGGCGGCGAATTCAGTGTTGCTCCCGTGGAGGGTGACGCCCTGACCATTGAGTACCACGAGCCCATCGATGCAGCCTTCAGAGGCAGATTACGCATCACTGAAATCAACCATGACTACCTGGGACTATTCAGGGTCGGCACCCGTTTCAACCAACTAGACCTGCCCTGCCTCCCTGAAGTGAGCTGTGACAGCACATTGGAACAACAATCCCGCAGCACCTGCCTGCTTATTGTCAACGGCAACACGTACTGCACAGGCACCCTGCTCAACAATACGGCCGGAGATGGCAAGCCCTATGTCCTGACAGCCTCGCACTGTCTGCAAAACAATGCCTCCTACGGTAGCCGCGTCGTTGCCTTCTTCAATTACCAAGCCCCGCGCTGCAATCCCAAGATCAGAGGTGCCGAAGCCTTCTCGCTATCTGGCAGCAAAACCAGGGCCTTATCCAACGAAGTGGATTTCGCTTTGCTCGAACTCAACGAACTGCCACCGGCCGATTACAGACCGTACCTGTCAGGTTGGACCACAGATACCATCAATACCGCCAACCCATACATCAACCTGCACCACCCGTGGGGTGAACCACTCAAATACAGTCTGGAAACTGACACTGTCATTCCAACCAACTGGACAGGCATCAACGACGGCATCGCCAGAGGGAACCACTGGCGGATACTCCGTTGGGAAAAAGGACACACCTGGTATGGATCATCAGGTTCGCCGTTGTTTGACAAACACCTTCGTTTGTGCGGAGGTCTGACAGGTGGCGACTCTGGCGGTGAAAAAGGATGTGACTCTATTTATGTGGGCGACTTCTTCTTCCGCTTCTACAAAGCCTGGGATCAATTTCCTGATTCAAGCAAGCAACTCAAATACTGGCTGGCCCCCGGATTGACTGATTCCACCAACCAGGTCATAGCCATCGATGGGATGGATCCCTACCAAGACAACCCTGCCCGCCGAGTGAGCAACATCCTGCCGACCGACAGTATAGGCATTCTTCGATTGCAAGCCCCGGAAAAGGGCCCATTGGTTGGGCAAAACAGCCTGGGATTCAACCAATATGCCGAACATTTCACCACGACAACGCCAAGCATGGCACACGGCATTTACCTGATGGCCGTGAAAGGAACCTACAATACCGATGTTCCCGTCACCGTAAGGAT
>JAAYBL010000192.1 GCA_012718945.1 Bacteroidales bacterium | reverse complement strand
TTTCAAAAATAATCCCTGGGGAGTCAGTCGCTACGAAGACCTGTCGATTGCACAGCGGAAGATGCTTTTCAAATACAGCCTCATCAACAATGCTTATCTGAGTACGACCATCGTTAACTTCTATAATGGGACATACAATGAGAACGTGGTCATGCGCAGGCAAACTGCGTTTGATGTATACGACTCCTTGCCCTTTATTCCCGCCAATTCGCTGCCACCCTTCCCTGCATGGGACAAATACAGGAGCAAAGGCCTCTATCTGATGAAAGATGAAACCAAGGTGCCTTTGGTCTTTTTTGCCAAGGATTTCCTGAGAAAACAGGTGATTACCAACGAGGATTTCAGGTTGTTTTCTGGTGGTCAACAACGTGAATCAGACGATTTCTACCTGTTTACAACCAAGGTGATTGAACCAGACATTGTTTGTAAAAACGGCTACATCAATGTTATTGATAAGGTGATGGTTCCTCCTTATAATATGTCAGACTATATCAGGAACAACGCCAACACCAGCATCTTCTCCAAATTGCTCGATCGGTTCTCCGCCCCGTTTTACGATGCGGCATTGACCGAAAATTACCGGAAAATCAACAAGGACTTTGCCGATTCCATATTTGTCCTGAAGTACTTTGCCAGTAGAGGTGGTTCCACCGTGCTGCCAACGGGCGCTTCGGCTACCAACCTGTTACCCTTCGATCCAGGGTGGAACAGCTATACTGTCAGCAACGATGTGGAGGTAGACATGGCTGCCATGTTTGTGCCAACCGACGAAGCCATGACAGCGTATCTGAACAGCCCCATGGGTAAGATTCTAGGTGAGCGTTTTAATTGGGACTGGGAGCAAATTCCAGACAACATCGTGTTACCCTTTATCAAGCGCCACATGAGGACCTCTTTTGTTGAATCAGTGCCCAGTCGTTTTTCAAAAATGGTGGATGCTGAGAATTATCGGATGCCGGTACAGAACAGCCATGTTGAACAAACGTATACCGGCGTCAATGGCCAGGTCTATGTGACAAACAATGTGTATCCACCTGTTGATTACATTTCTGTTTTTAGCCCCGTATTGTTAAGCGGTAATACCAAGGTCATGAAATGGGCCATCGAAATTACCGAAACGAGTGCCTATGACCAGACGTTATTTGCTTTCTACAAGTTGTACCTCAATGCACTTTCCAGTCATTACAGTCTTTTCATTCCCACCGACGAGTATTTTGAAACATTCCTGGATCCCATTGCTTATGGGCAGGAAGTTCCGGCCGTCATCAAGTACAAATACAACGAGGTTGAAACGCCCACACTCGATGTTGGTGTTTATGCCGTTGTTTATAAATTCGATAAGCTAACGAATACCGTAGGTGATTCTGTCACGCTCATTCAGGATGCTGCCTTCCTGAAGAACCGTCTTTGGAATATTCTGGATGGACATGTGGTGGTTGGTGATGTTGAAGATGGTCGTCAATTCTTTGTCACCAAAGGTAACGACATCATCAAGGTGACCGGAAAGGACAAAGCGTTGACCGTACAAGGTGGGTATGATTTGGACAAGGGGCAGACATGCCGTGTCAACGAAGTCTTTAGGCAAGAAAATGGCTCAACCTACTTTATCGATAAGCCCATTCAACCGGCTTTGAAGTCGGTGTTTACAGTGATGAGCGAAACACCCGAATTCTCCGAGTTCTATAACTTGCTCAACGGTGTCCCGGATACCTGTATTTCTCAGATTTTCTCCGAGGGTGGTGTTGACAACCAGCGAATTAATTTCTTCAGCGCTTTCCGTTATACCATTTATGTCCCCACGAACGATGCTATCCAACGGGCCCTCAACAACCACATCATTCAGCCTTGGGATACGATTTATGCCATAGCCGATCCTGTACAACAAGGATTGGAAATACAGAAAATGATCCGCTTCCTGCGCTATCACTTCCAGGATGATGCCGTATTTATCGGACAACCCGTAGACGATGTTTACCAATCAGCCACGATTCGGTTGGGTGGAGACAATTATCAAAACACAGCCGGTTTTGCAACAGCTGTCAACAAGTACTACAAGCTAAAGGTGAAATCGACTGATCACTCGTTGACACTGACCACAGAAACCAACAAATCGGTCCCGGTACAAACGTCGGGCAATCTTTACAACATCGTAGTCAAGGATTATATTTTCGATAAAATCTTGTCACAATACAAGAATGTGGACGGAACAGGGGCTGGGTCGGCGTTTAATACGTCCAGAATTACAACAGGCTCATCGGCCGTTATCCACCAAATCAGCGATGTATTGACGTATCAATGAGGAGTGTAACGCTACTCCGTTCCATTCAGTACCAGGTACCGGCATAGGAACAACCAAAAAACCTTAGATGAAAAAATAAAGAACATACAGATGAAGCAACAAGTCGGTGTATTGATCCTCCTTTCCCTCCTGCTATTGCCATGTATCGGTTGGGCACAAACCACGACGTCCATCGTACAAGGTAAAGTAACATCCAGTTCGGATGGGGAAGGCCTCATTGGAGCCACCGTCAGTGAAATTGACGCCACCAACCGCGTGTTGAGCGCAACCGCCACTGATGTGAACGGCCAATACGTCCTAAAGGTAAAAAGCCCTACAAACCGGATGACGGTTACCTACCTGGGGTATGAGAAATCCATTCTTCAAATCAACAACAGGAAGGTAATCAATGTCGTACTCAAAGACAATGCCTACACCATCGGCCAGGTTGTCGTCCAGGCTACCAAAAAGAGTACACAAGGCGGGTTCTCCATACCGGAAAGGGAAATCGGTACAGCTATTCAGACCATCAATGCCAAGGAATTTGAAGGCTTGCAGGTCTCCAGTATAGATGAAGCCTTGCAAGGACGCATCGCCGGTCTGGATATTGTAGCCAACTCCGGTGACCCCGGGAGTGGAACCTCCATGCGTATCCGCGGTGTGACCTCCATTACCGGTAGTAGTGAGCCGTTGATTGTCTTGAACGGTGTACCCTATGAAGTGCAGGTAGACCCCAACTTCGACTATGCCAACTCCAATCAGGAACAATATGCCAACATGTTGAGTATCAATCCTGATGATATCCTTGAAATCTCTGTACTCAAAGATGCCGCTGCTTCGGCCATTTGGGGTTCAAAGGGTGCCAACGGTGTTTTGATGATTACAACCAAAAAGGGCGCCATGGGAGCCATGAAGGTGGATTATTCCTACCGATTTACCGGCACCAGACAGCCCAAAGGTCTTAATATGCTCAATGGTGGTGACTTCACCATGTTGATGAAAGAAGCTTACCTGAATCCTGTTCAAAACGACGACGCGACCGATAGGCTTGATGAATACAAGTATAACCAGAACTTTTCAGAATACGAACAGTTCAACAACAACACCGACTGGGTCAAGGAAGTATCCCAGTTAGGTTTCATTCACGACCATTATGTCACCTTGTCGGGTGGGGGTGAGCGCGCCACCTACCGCGTATCCGGCGGTTTCTTCAACCAGCAAGGTACCATCATCGGGCAAACGCTCAATCGTATCAGCACGCGCGCCATGTTTGAATACGCGGTATCCGATCGTATCCGTTTCTCGATGGACTTTTCATTGACCAACTCGGACAACCTCAGAAGCTACGAAAACCTGTTGGGTATTGCCTACAGAAAGATGCCCAACGTAAGCGTGTACACCCAGGATGCCCAAGGGAGAAATACCGACGCCTATTATAATATCCTGTCTTCCTCTAGGTTGGACGATGACCAGAAATACCTCAGGAATCCCGTGGCACTGGCCAATCTGGCCACCAACAGACTTAAGTCGTTCCGTATCCTTCCAAAATTTCAACTGCAGTACGATTTGTTGGATCCCAATGAAACCATGCTGCGGTACAGCATGCACGTGTCGTTTGACATCAATAACAGCAAGACCGCGAAATTCTTACCTCAGGAAGCGTCCAATCTGCGCTGGGACAACAAAGATGTCAATAGAGCTGAAAACGCAGACTCAGAAAGTTTGACCATTTATTCAGAACAAAGCATAGCCTGGCAACCCCGTTTTGAGAATGAGGACCATAATCTATTGTTGTACGGCGCGTTTCAAGTTCAAACATCCAACCACGCCAGTCAAGGTATGACCATTCACTCGCTTCCTAGCGGAACGGTGATTGATGCCTCCAACAATGCCTATCTATTAGGTCTGAATACAGGCAGTGGGGTCGACAGGTCGTTGGCTTTGTTGGGCCGCTTTAATTACACCTACAAGTCACGTTATGTCGTGGGAGCCACCTTCCGTCGCGATGGTAGTACCAAATTTGGTAAGGGCAACCGTTATGGCAACTTCCCCGCTGTTTCCTTGAAATGGATAGCCTCTGACGAACCGTTCATGGAAAGCACCAAAAGCTGGTTGAGTATGTTGGCCTTCAGACCGGCATGGGGTATCAGTGGCAGTCAGCCAGGAGCGAACAATTTGCACAACAGTTTGTACGGACAGTATGATTCATACATGGGTTTTGCAGCCGTCAGGCCTGTCAACCTCCGTTTGGATGATTTGAAGTGGTCTACGACCTCCTCCTTCAACTACGGACTTGACCTGGGGCTCTTTGACGATAAGTTGCAGTTTGACATAAACCTTTATAACAAGACAACCAGAGACATGTTGTTTCAGAATGTGGACATCGCTTCCTCATCTGGTTTCACCAATGTACCCTACATCAATGGAGGTACCATGGATAATGATGGCTGGGAATTCAACCTTTACGCCAACCGCTTTGTCACTCAAGGTAAATTCAGCATGGATTTCCGCTTCAACCTGTCCAATTACAAGAACGTGATTGTTTCACTTGATCCGGCGTTGTTGAAAGGTATCAACAAGGAATTCGACTACAACAACGGTAGTTACCTGACACATGTTCAAGAAGGTAATGCCTTTGGTTCCATTTACGGATTCAGGTACAAAGGTGTTTATCAATACGACGAATACATGGCGGGATCGCAGGAAAGTGCGCCGGTGACCAGAGACAGGAAAGGCAACGTCGTTACCGACCAGAACGGCAAAGCCAGACCCATGTATTTTGCCTATGGCCATGAAGAACAATACTTGTTCAGAGGTGGAGATGCCATTTATGAAGATGTCAATTATGACGGTAGTATCGATGAATTGGACATTGTTTACCTAGGCAACAGTAATCCTAAAATCAATGGCGGTTTTGGCCCGACATTCAGGTATGGTCCCTTGTCTTGCAACCTGTATTTTGTGTTCAGGTATGGCAACAAGATCATCAACAAAGCCAGGATGAATGCTGAAAACATGTATTACGACAACAACCAAAGCATCGCTGTCAACTGGCGTTGGCGCAAAGACGGTGATAAAACCGAAATGCCCAGGGCCTTGCACGAATACGGCAAAAACTGGCTGGGTAGTGACCGCTATGTTGAAGACGGCTCGTTCTTGCGTTTCAAATACCTGACGTTCAATTACGCCGTGCCTAACGAAATGGTCAAGAGGTGGGGACTCAACAAGGTGAGCATGTATCTGACATTTAATAACGTGTTCGTATGGTCCAAGTACACCGGTGTCGATCCTGAAGTAAATTATGGCTCATTAAACTTGAGTACTGACGAAGCGAATACTCCCAGAACCAAAGATGTAACCCTTGGCCTTTCGGTCGGCTTTTAATGATGAAGACAATGAATACCAAACATATCCTATTGCCGGTGCTGGCCTTTACACTGGCAGGCATGACCAGCTGTGACGATTGGCTGGACATTAAGCCCGAAAATAAAATCGTTTTGGAAGATTTTTGGCAAACAGAGTCTCAAGTGGAATCTGTGTTGATGTCCTGTTACAGGGGATTGACGGAGAAGGATGTCATCAGCCGCATGATTGTCTGGGGTGAACTCCGGTCTGACAACATGACTATCGGTGGAAGCGTTAAATATGATATTTATCAGATTCTGGTCGGCAACATCATTTCTTCCAACGGTTTCTGCTCTTGGGACAAGTTCTACTCTGTCATCAATTACTGCAATACCCTTTTATACTACGCGCCCAAGGTCTTGGAGGCAGACGCCAACTTCACTCAAAATGACTTGAACAGGATAACATCGGAGGCGTTGGCCATCCGATCGCTGTGCTATTTTTACCTGGTACGGTCGTTCAACGAGGTTCCTTGGGTTGAAGAAGCCAGTATATCTGATAATCAGTTATTCCAGGTGCCAAAGTCGTCTGAAAGGGAAATTCTGGCGCACATAGAGCAAGACTTGATAAAATCCAAACAGTATATTGTCAGGGACTTTGGCAACAAGGTCAAGAACAAGGGCTTTATGACGCTGAATGCCGTTAATGCCTTGTTGGCCGATGTTTATCTGTGGATGGGTTGCTACAGCGACTGCGTCAATGCCTGTAACGAGGTCCTGGCCGATACCAAACTGAGCCTTGTGGAAGGTGAAAGCTTTTTCACACAGGTGTTTTACCAAGGTAACTCGACCGAAAGCATTTTTGAGCTTCAGTTTGACCAACGCGTGCAACAAAACGAATCGGTCATCGACTATTACGGGGATGCAAACGATCCCTATGGAGACCTTTCCTTTCCTGTCGCCTTGGCTTATGATGCTGAAGACAATGTAAAGGGTGAAAACTCCCCCTTCAACAAAAAGATCAATAGCACGGTGACGGAAAGTGTGGATGATATCCGCTGTAATGAGTTTATTCGACCCTACAGTGGTATGTTCTTCATTTTCAAATACGCCGGTATCCGTCGTGAGGAAAATACACCTGGTAAATTCACCTACCGATACCGCTCTACAACACCCAACTGGATTGTCTACCGCTTGCCCGATGTGATGTTGATGAAAGCAGAGGCCTTGGTCCAACTAGGTGGGGAAGCCAACATGAAAGAAGCGCTCACGTTGGTCAATACGACTTACTTGCGCTCCAATCTCACTGCAGACTCCCTCCGTATGGAGACGTATCCCACCAAGTCTGACTTGGCTGATTTGGTTTTGAGGGAACGCCAACGCGAGCTCCTGTTTGAAGGCAAGCGCTGGTACGACCTGGTGCGGTTGGCCAAGCGTGAAAACTCCGTTTCAGCCTTGAACTCCTATGTGGAACTCAAAGCCAGTGGAAGTAACGCCATTTTGGGCGCCCCTGTCATGGATGCCATGTACATGCCTATCTCGAAAACGGAATTGTCAAGCAATCCCTTCTTGACTCAGAATCCCTATTACGAACAGAAAAACAGTTCCTCCGTGCGCTGATATCAAAATGACCAGCCTTACCCTTTAAGAAAAAAAGAATGAAGAAACGGAATAATCCCCATCATCTAGGCCTATCAATCCTGCTCATGGTCATTGTGGCCTTTGCCTCCTGCCAGGATAATTGGGACGAACATTACAACAGAGACGTGGTAGGCAAGTCCGATAGTGGCTTGTTCGACTACATCGCCTCGCAGGAAGATCTGTCTTACTTTGCCGAAATGTTGTTCATCACAGGGTACGACTCCGTGTTGAATGCAGGCCAAGTGTACACCGTATGGGCTCCGACCAACGACGCGTTGTCTACGGTGTTTTTCCCAAACATCAATGACATGAAGTTGTTTGTGGAAAACCACATTTGCTGGTTCTCCAAGCCGGTCAGAGACGCTGATGATCAAATCATCACGACCCTGAACAACAAGCGGCTTTTGTTTACCAAAGGTGCTGATGGATTCCTGTATGACAACAGGCACATCGCTAAGAGCGACATTGCGCTGAGAAACGGCATCGTTCACGTGTTGGATGGTTATGTTCCTTACAGGCTTAACCTTTGGGAATACCTTCTTCAGGCAGAGGGTTTTGAGTCACTGCAAGCGTATGTGAATAGTTTGTTTGAATATGAATTGGATGGCGAAGCCAGTTTTGATGGCAATGGTATTCTGATTGATTCTGTGATGAAGGTCACCAATCCCATCCTGACCTTGCTGGGTGATTTGAACCTTGAAGATAGCACGTATACCATGATCATGCCCAACGAAGATGCTTGGAACGAGGGATTGGAGTTGACGAAATCCTATTTCAAAACATTGGAAGAAGATGGTGGTGAAGAGGTTCAGGAAGCCAACGCCAAATGGACAATGGTCAAGGACTTGATTTACCGTGAACGCCTTAAAGTACCTTATGCTGACACGGTGGTGTATTCCACTTATGGCACCAACATGGGTTTACCCGACAGCCTGTTCTTCGATAAGACGTTTGAGGAATTGAGCAATGGTTACGCCTATACTGCGACCCATTACCCCTTCAAGGCCATCCCCACCTGGCATAAGGAAATACGGATTGAAGCCGAGGACAATCAAGGTAATACACGTCTTCCCAACAACTACACACTGGTCAACACCTCCAGTGTTGGAACGAACGTAGAAGCTTCCGGTAAGGCTTTTGTGACGGCTATTCCGAAGACGATGAACAGAATCTCCCAATTATTCATACGGTTCCCGATACCCAATACGCTATCTGCCAAGTATAACATCTACGCTGTATTCATACCGTCGTCCGTGATCGACAAAAACGACAAACGGCCCTATAAAGTGAGTTTCACCCTTACTTATGTTGGCCCGACAGGAAGACTAGTCAAAGATGCCAAGATGAGTGATAAGGTCGTGACTGACAGTACCAACGTAACCAAAGTGCTCGTAGCAGAAAACTTCAGTTTCCCTTACAGCAATATTGTTTCCATGCCTGGACTTACAGGGTCGGAAACGGCAACCGTCAACATTCGAATAAAGAACGAAACCGGTGTGACCGCAGAAGAAATGGCCAACTTTAATAGAACCATTCGCGTGGACTGCATCATACTGGAACCCGTTCAATAACCCATAGTGAGCTACAACCATGAAGAAAAGGACAACTATACTGCCTGTTAATACGTTGCAACAATCCTTGGCTCTATTTAAGAGCCTCCTGGCTGGTCTTTTGTTGCTGATTGCCACAGGACTGTCAGCTCAGCAGACGGCTGCTATCGACAGCCTGAGGGGAATCATTCAGGATGCCAGAACGGGAGAACCAATCATGGCGGCTAAGATTTCAGTCGTCAATAAAGCCTCCTCGGCTGTAACCGATGAGCAAGGCCGCTTCGCCATTGCCCTGAGCTCGACCAAAGACGTTTTGCGGATCGAAGCGTACGACTACGCACAAGTGGAAATACCTGTCAGGAACAGAAAGACGCTGACCATTAAGCTTTTTCCTGATGTATTCACACCCTCGTTTTCGACAGTAACCACCCTGACGGGTGAACAACCGAGAGCCAGACAAGTGGCTGCGAGAACAACCCTGCAGCGTTTTACCGACCAAACACCTTTGGCTGCAGACGAGATTATGCAAGCTGAGTTGGGTGGCGTGCTGAAAGCCAACAGCCGCTCAGGTTTGCCCGGATTGGGATCAGCCTTGTTTATCAGAGGTATCAACTCTCTGAATGCCAATGCACAACCCTTGTTTGTAGTGGATGGTGTTGTTTGGAACAGTCAATATGACGTGGCCTCCATTCAGGAAGGTTATTTCTCCAATGCCTTGGAGAACATTGACTTACATGATGTGGAATCCATCTCTGTACTTAGGGACGGAACGTCATTGTACGGTAGTAAAGCTTCAAACGGTGTCATCATCATTACTACCAAACGAGGCAAAGACCCCGTTACAAAAATTGGTCTGAACGTGCTCTCTTCATTAACCTCAGCACCTGAATCCCTGCCCATGATGGATGGAGAATCCTATCGCTTGTATGCGACCGACATGTGTGGCTCGATGGGGTACACCAGTGCCAATATTGCCAGGTGGGGTTTTGCGGAAACCAATCAAAACAGCCCCTTGTATCCGGTTTATCATAACAACACGGATTGGAACGATCAGGTGTATCGCCAGGGTAAGACCAATCAGTACCTGATTGACGTGACCGGTGGTGACGAAAAAGCCATGTACTATTTTTCCGTTGGTTTGGCTGATAGTAAAAGTGTCATCAAGGAAACAGGCATGTCGCGGTTTAATACCCGTTTCAATACCGACCTGAAGTTGTTGAACAACCTGGAAATGGGCGTGAACGTAGGCTTTACACGTATTGAACGAACCTTGCAAGACGATGGCATTAATCCCTACACCTCACCCACATGGTTGGCCAAGATCAAATCACCCTTTGTCAGTCCTTACAGCTTTACCGATGAAGGGGTCATAACACCCGATTACGCCAATGTCGATGTATTGGGTATTGGCAACCCTGTTCAGGTACTGCTCCGCTCACTGAATAGCACAAAAAAATACAGGGTTAACGTGAATGTGGCTCCCGAGTACCGCATCAATAAGGCGCTTACCTTGACCACTGTCTTTGATTACAGCCTTGACAAATCCGTTGAACGACGTTTTGTCCCCATGACGGGTACAAGACCTAGATACATTCAGAACAAAGGTTATTCCAGTAATGAAATCAATAGCCAGGTCATGCGAAATACGGCCATTTTCAGTGATACCAGGCTGACGTACGAAGAAACATTCGATCAACTGCATCACCTCAAAGCACTTTATGGCATTCGTTTTATTGATAATTACTACGAATCCGATTATGCGGAAGAGCACAATACAGGTGATGACAACAATACCATCATCACCGGCTCCAACGATTTCTTGCTGGTGGATGGTATCAACAACAAAACCAGGTCTTTGTCCAATTACGTGCAAGCCGACTATGTGTATGATGAGCGCTACATGCTGACAGCTACCATGGCTATTGATGGTTCGTCCCGTTTCGGCCGTAACAC
>JAAYBL010000191.1 GCA_012718945.1 Bacteroidales bacterium | reverse complement strand
GGTGGAGTACCACGCCTGGTACCGAGGATTACAACGCTAGCACCTTTGAATTGGTTTCCTGGATGGGGAGCGCCTATCTGGGTCAGGGCTATAAATCAGATGCCTTCTCGGTGAGGTGTATCAAAAATGAGTAATTAAATGACTCATTTCAACTTTCCGATAAACACCAGGTTGTTACTGTCTTCGTCGAGGGTGCCCAAGAGTTTGGTGAGGGTTTGCTTGTCTTTGGCGGTGCAATCGCTTTCTTTCAGGCGGTTTTCGATGGCTGTGATCAGTTGGCCTGGTTCCACATTGGACACGTAGTAGCCGTTTCTGAGGTGCATGACGGAGAATGGCGTGGATAGGTTGCCGTAAAAATCGTTGACCAATTTAAAGTAGGTGGAGTTGCCACTTTGTTTGTTGGTGAGCACCAGACCTTTTCCGAAGACGTAGGTGGCGTAGTGACGGGGTAACTCGATGTACTGCTTGAAATTAGTCATGTCTTCTTTCACCTTCATGGTAAATACGGGGCGCAGGGCGTTGGCCTTGGCGTCGTAATGGAAGAGGGTATCACAGCCTGTGTGCTGAAAGTCGAAGGCTTGGGTATTGCGGGTGTTGAAGATCTCGCCATCGAAATTACTGGCCAGTAGGTGTTTCTTGGGAGCTAACTGCTTGATAAGCTTTCCGTTTGCATCAAATTGCATCACCATGGCCTTGTCACCTTGGAAGGGCATGTGGGTTACGGTAAGGATGCCGTTGGTCGAGAGGTGAATTTTGGGCTTGTGCAAACCATTGGGCGCCTCCAGTTTTTTCTGAAACTTGCCCTTGGTGTCGTATACCAGGATGCTGGATCCTGTCATGGGAGCCAGGTAAACCCGTTCGTTGACATCATCGATCAAATCATCGTAGACCGTGATGGCGTATTCACCGGGACCGTTACCCACAGCGCCGACGTTACATAGGAACTTGCCGGAGCGGTCGAACAGTTTGTAGGGCTGGGAGCCTTGTTGGCGCACACCGATGTACTTGTTGGTGACCGTTGTATACCACGGTTTGAACAGGGCTTCATCGTTGTTTTCCAATCGTACCAGGGTGCAGCTGCTAACCAGGCTGCTCAGTGGCACGGTGACTTCCTTGCCCACTTTACTGAAGTTGCAGACGGTGAGTTTGCCAGTGGGCTGGGGAACGGCGGCTTCCATCGTGCCAGTTGAGGCAGTCAGTGTCATGAATCCCACGGCAAGCAACAGGGTTGTTGCTCTTCTGGAGGCCTGACGGTCTCCTACTATTTGCTTTGATCTCATTTTGGTGTAATTAGGTGATTATTAGAAATAATGCCATTCCATTTTGTCTTCCAGCGTGTCGGTTCTGGCCTTAAGGTACAAGACGAAGTGTTCGAAGTCCAGTACCATGTCATAGTGCTCCATATAGAGGGTGCCCAACAAGCCGTCAAAGAGTTGGTTGTTGCGGCGGTGTTGGTAGAAACCTACTCCAAATCGGCCTGTGGGGACGTTCATCTTGCCAATGCCGATAGAATCAGATTTAAGTTGGAAGCCTTCCTTGAAGGGTTTTTTCCCATTTTTAAAGTAGGTGCTGTCGAGTTTCAAACCGTAGGTAAGGCCCAACTCGGGATGCAGGTTGGACGCAAAAATATTGGTGCCGGTATCGAAGAGCAAGCGAACGGGAATAACCTTGCCTTGTGTATATATGGAAACCGGCACTAGGAGGTAGTTGGGTTGGATGGGGTGACGATAGAGGGGAACACTGTCATACGCTGTCAATGATTCGGAGGAATCCATCACGTGCAGGTAGGTGTGTTGAAAGGAAATTTTCAAGCGTTGATCCTCGAAGAATCGCCAACTGAGGATGGCTCCGTTGGAGCCAAGATAGTGCGTGAAAAGGGGGTCTTTGCGTGGTTTAAAATAAACGTTCATGGGACGGATCTGGTGACCAATCTGCACGTTGACCACCGATGGAATCAACCCCCTCAGCGAATCGGAAACGACGATACCATCCGGCATACCTGTGTCAAAAAGTATGTCCATGGGGAGGGAGTCGTTCACCGTACCTTTCAACTTGATAAATTTCGTCATGGTAACATCGTACTCGAAGGGAATGGCGTCTTCGGGTATGTCGGTAAGGGTGTCATCAGTGGTGTCTGTTTTGCCGGAACAGGCAATCAGGGGACAAAGTACGCATGAAAGGAGAAACAGAGCGCTTTTTTTCATGGTAGAGAGGTTTAAGTGATACGGAAACCCAATTTTTTTATGGAGGGGTCAGTTTGAAGCGAACCAGCCTCATGGGTATGCCGGTGGCGTTTTTCAAGTTTTGGAGGCTGTAAAGGTAGCCGTCTTTGAAGACCATACGTTCCGGATTGATGATAAGG
>JAAYBL010000190.1 GCA_012718945.1 Bacteroidales bacterium | reverse complement strand
TAATGATTATTACAAAACATTCTTGTTTTTAATGACCGTTTTGGTCGTTTTGATTGGTCTGTCGTTTTATTGGTCAAGTAGCCATCAACGGAGGCAATTTTTGTTGCTTCCGGCCTCCACATTTGAAAAATACCTGTCAGCCTTTCTGATCCGCTTTGTAGGAGGATTCATCCTGACCTTACTCATCTTTTGGGTGTGTGCCAACCTAGCCCGACTGACTGTCCAGTTGACACCGCAGTATGGGTATGCCGCTGAGCGTGGCTTTGCCTACGAACCCTTCAGCTATTACCTGTTTACAAACCCTGAATCCGGTTTAGGCAAGCAACTGTGGCTAAATGTCTTCTCCCTGCTTAGCAGTGGTGCCTTCTTTTTTGTCGTGCCCTTGTTCTTCCGTAAACTCCCCCTGTTGAAAACGGCTCTGTTGTATGTTACAATCCTCTTTGGATTGATCACGTTGTCGGTGGGGCTTTCGCACCTCTTCTTCCCGGAAACCAGTGGTTTTGATATAGCGCTGACTGACTACCGGATATTTCACGACATGGACGCCTTTGAGTATTTGTTTAACGTCTTATTATCGACGGCTTTCCCTGTCCTGCTAGTGATTGGTTATTTCAAACTTAAGGAAAAAACAGTATGAGTACCGATTTTAAAGCATCCAAGGGCATCTTCGAGCAGATAGCTGACACCCTGGCTCACCGCATACTTGAGGGGAGTCTGAAGGCGGGCGATCGCGTGCCTTCCGTCAGGGACTTGGCCGAGGAGTTTGAGGTGAACCGGAACACGCTGTTGCGCACCTTTGCCCTGTTGAACGATGCCGGCATCATTGAAAACCAGCGTGGGGTGGGATTCTTCGTGTCGGACGACGCGGTAGAACGCATCCGAACGAGGGAAAAGGCGGCCTTTTTTGAAGACATGCTGCCTGCCTTTATGGAAAAAGTCAGTCTGCTACGATTGACGGCCGATGAATTACACTCATTGATCCAACTGATAGAAAAAAATACAACCCAAGCATGAAAACAAGCACCAAAATACTCCTGACATATGTAGCCTTGATACTGGCACTTATCCTGACCCTGTTTATTCTGGCAAAGAACAATGTCGAAATAAAAAAAGCAAATCAGAAGGGGACTGTGGTTACCACATTCTCTTTGGATCCCTCCTTCAACGTGGTGGTGGTAGACAGCTCCTGTGTTTGCCAGATAACGCTTGAAGATAGCGCACACATCACATGGACTCACAGGGATGATGATTTGGATTACGGTAACCTGACCAGACTTAGTCACGATACCCTGTATGTCATCAAAACGCCAAACCGGGAACCTGAAGGCATGGTGATACATACCACGGCCATCAAGTCTGTCGTTGCAAGACACTTCAGTACCGTAGCACTGGTTAATGCAACGCAGGTCAATCTGACCATTGTCAACCAAAACGGAGACGTGGTCCTGAAGGATTATGTGGCCGAAGGGGTGAACAAAATAGATACGCTAAACCTCACCGTTTTAGCCGACAATGGACGGGTGCTGGTGGAAACAGCCTTCAAGTCACTGTCAGCTACGATGAACGGCGGTGAATTGATTGCCAATCAAACCGTTGGTCAGTCTGTCGACCTCAACCTCACTAATAAAGCCACCGTTCGTCTGGCCAAATCCCCCGGCACTATGACCGTGAAGACCGACCAAACATCTAAAGTGGTGATTGAAGATTGAAGTATGACAACTGTGACACAACCCCCGATGGGATAAAACCCAACGCTGATTTTAATAAAAATCGCAAATGTGCGAATATCAATGAATATTCCGTATATTTGTCGTCTGAGAAACAGGCGGTATGATTGTAACGTTTGAGGAAAACTATTTGCGTGAGCTGTATGAATCAGGTAAAACGACGGATAAAAAACACCGTTTTCAACCCGAGGTCATCATGAAATACAAGAAACGCATCAGTACGCTGTTGGAAGCCGACAGGGTGGAGGATTTGTTTGTGATTCATTCATTGAATTATGAAGTCTTGAAAGGAGACAAGGCTGGAATCTCCTCCATTAGGGTTGATAAGCAGTACCGCATTGAATTTACTGTGTCAGACAATGGTCTTGAACCTGTCATAACCGTGTGTACGATTTTGGAGTTGTCAAACCACTATAAATGAAACTGTCATGATTACATTAAAGGGGATTGATCCTGCAATGATAGCCAACAACCTTACTCCTTATGAACCAACCCATCCGGGAGACGTGCTGAAGGAGGAAATCGAGTACCGTGGTATTTCGCAAAAAAAGTTAGCTTCGCAGATGGGACTTGCCTATTCGGTGCTCAATGAGGTGTTGAATGCCAAACGATCGGTAACAACCAAGTATGCGTTGCTTTTTGAGGCAGCGCTTGGTATAGATGCTGGCCTCTTCATACGGATGCAGGCCAGTTACGATATTCAGACAGCTAAACGAAACAAACCCTTTGCAGACCGCTTGGCCGAGATTCGCCGTTTGGCGGCGGCTGCACTTTGATTCTTTTTCACTAGTGTCCGGTTAAATAATTTTTGAAGCTAAAAGGAAGGGGAACCCCTTTCGGTAATTCCCCCCTGAAGGTTTACCTTTACGGTTGCGAAACCAAAGTAATAGTAACCGACATGGGCAAAAGTACAAATTTTAGCGGACAGCCGATCTTCACTCAGCTGTTAAATTTTCTGGACAAGTCAAAAATATCGAAAAGCTCCAAAGCGTTGGGTGCTGATAAGTACGTGAAGCGATTCACCAGCTACAAACATGTTGTTGTGATGTTGTTTGCCGCCTTCGAGGGCTATAACTCCATTCGTGAGACCGTATTGGGTCTGCTTTCCAATGCCCACAGACTTCAACACCTGGGGCTGGACTATCTTGTGAGGCGCAGTACACTTTCCGAGGCTAATGCCCGTCGCACTCCTGAGGTCTTTGCTGATGCGTATTACGATACGTACAAGCGCTTCTCTGGAAGTTTAACGGACAGCTGCTTGAGCAAAACGGATATGAAACGGCTTTACATCATGGATTCGACCACCATTACGCTGTTTAAGGACATTCTGAGAGGCGTAGGTCGTAATCCGGCCAATGGAAAGAGGAAAGGTGGCATTAAGGCCCATACGATCATCCGTTCGGAGGATAACCAACCCTGCTTCATCCGTTACACGGAGGCTGCCAAACACGATCATCTTCTGCTCAAGGATGTAGAACTGCCCCAGGACTCCATCCTTTGCTTTGACAAAGGGTATGTGGATTACGCACAGTACGAGGTTTTCACACAGAAAAGTATCTGGTACGTGACCCGGCTGAAGGATAACGCCCTTTACGAGGCGCGCAAAGAGTTCGACATTCCCGATGATGCGGATTCAGGTATCCTGAAGGATGAACTGATTGAGCTCTCCTACGGCAAGAGCAAGGCAGAAAAGCACGTGTCCAGACGCATAGCCTACTGGGATTCCACTAATGGCCGCTTGTTTGAGTTCATAACCAACAATATGGATCTTGCAGCAGAGGACATTGCCCGGATTTATAAAAAAAGATGGCAAATCGAGTTGCTTTTCAAGCAGTTGAAGCAAAACTTTCCGCTGAAGTACTTTCTAGGAGACAATGAAAATGCCATCATTATTCAAATCTGGTCTGTCATGCTGGCCAACTTGCTTTTGATGATCCTCAAAAGCCAAATTCATAGGAAATGGGCTTTCTCAAACATGGTTTCGATAGTAAGACAACACCTGATGAGCTATATAAATGCCAAAAGCTTCTTTGAGAATCCGGAGAAAGCGTGGCAAGAGCTGATCGAAGAGCAAAAGGCACGTATAAAGGAAAAAGAATTGAATAATCAAAATCTGCTCTTTCCAAATTGGGAGGGGGCTTACTTTTAAAAAATCAAGACTGCTTCTCTCCTTCGCTCAAGTTACTTTTTGTAAGCATCTATATACCAAGTATTTAAGTGTTTTTTGTGATTTTCGTGTATTTTATTGATTATCAATGCATTAATTGAAATAACTTGACTTAAGG
>JAAYBL010000189.1 GCA_012718945.1 Bacteroidales bacterium | reverse complement strand
CCAACCATGACCTTGATGAGACCTCCGTACCCGTTGCGCGAATACGACTCAATGGCAACGCCTTGTAATTTTCCCCCTTTGGAAGCGGGAAAGCAGCAAAGACTGTCGCCTTCTGAGGTGGGCAGCCAGTATTGTTCCTCTACGGGGCTGTTGTCAAAAGTAGGTACTACCGCTTTGATAGCCGTTTCCTGAGCTGCCAGGGCTGCTTTACGGATGGGCTCTTCGGTTAGTTTCTGGACAGAGGCCAAGGCGGCTGCTGCCAGGACGGATACCCCACCCAGTACCAGAAACATCGATGTAAACGTGGAAGCTATTTTTTTCATGAGCGACCTGGACTGAAACGGGTAGGTTTGACGTAGTGGTTAATTAGTGGGGTGAGGGCGTTCATGATCAAGATGGCAAAAGAGACACCTTCAGGGTAGGAACCGAAGATCCTTATGATGACGGTAATGGCACCAATCCCGACACCATAGATCAATTGACCCTTGGTGGTCATAGGGGAGGTGACGTAGTCAGTGGCCATAAACAAAGCGCCTAGCAAAAGGCCACCACTTAAGAGGTGGAACACGGCGAAAGTCAGACCATTGGTCACGGCATTGGTTGAAACCACCGCATGGTATGACGTCGGATTGAGCCAGCCCAACAGAAAGGTAAACAGGAAGACAGTACCCAGGATGCTCACTGGAACGTGCCAGGTAATGACTTTACGAAGCAACAGGTAAGCACCTCCCAGGAGCAGCGCCAGTGCGCCGATTTCACCCAGACTGCCACCGGTGGTACCAAGCAAAAGGTCGTTCAAGTTGGGAAGATCGTGACCATGATACTTAAGTGCTTCCAAAGGTGTGGCTCCTGTTAGGGCATCGAGGTAACTTCGTTGCATGGGCTGTGGCCAGGTGGTCATTTGAGCTGGAAACGAAACGAGCAGGAAGACCCTGGCGGCGATGGCTGGGTTGAAAGGATTGTTGCCCAGTCCGCCAAATGTTTGTTTGACCAGACCGATGGCGAACAAGGCACCGATAACGATGATCCATATGGGAAGATTGGATGGTAGATTGAAGGCCAACAACAAACCTGTCAAGGCTGCAGAACCATCGGTCACCGTTGTGGGCAGTTTGAGTACAAAACGTTGTATAAGGTATTCAAACAGGACACAGGCAGTAACGGCCACCAAGGTGGTAATCAAAGTCCCCCAACCAAATACGAAGAGGGAAACTCCAAAAGCCGGTAGGAGGGCCAGCAGCACCCGGTACATTTTTTTCTCTACACTGTCACCGCTGTGCAAATGGGGTGACATCGCTACGATAGGCGTCTGTTTCATGCTTGTTGACGGGTTTTACGGAGACGTCCCACCGTGGTTTTACCAATACGCAGGTAGTCGAGTAGGGGACGGTTTGAAGGACAGGAAAAGGTACAACAGCCACATTCAATGCAGTCCATGATGTGGGCCTTTTCCAATTGGTCCCAGGCTTCAAATTCAGCCAGGGTCATGAAGAGATGAGGCTCCAGCCCCATGGGGCAGGCAGTGATGCACTTGCCACACCGGATGCATTGCCTGGAAGGCTTGCGAACGGCGTTTTCCGACGCTAGCATCAACAAGCCGCCGCTGCCTTTGGTGACAGGACTGTTTAAGCTGGATAAGGCTTTACCCATCATGGGGCCACCAGCCACCAGCTTTGCTGTGTTCTCGGGTACACCGCCGGCTTCTTCCGCCAGCATACTCATGGGACTGCCAATACGCACCCTGTAATTACCAGGTTGCGTCAGGGCTTCGCCAGTGACCGTCAATACCCTTTCAATGAGGGGCTTTTTTTTCTGGACAGCTTCATAGATAGCGAAAGTAGTGGAGGCGTTCAGTACGATGGCGCCTACATCTATGGGCAGTTTTCCCGATGGTACCCTGCATCCGGTAATGGCGTCAATCAATTGTTTCTCACCGCCTTGTGGGTACTTCATCTGCAAAGGTACCACCTGAATGCCGGGGTATTTTTTGCTGATCGATTGAAGGTAAAGGATGGCATCCTTTTTATTGGCTTCAATGCCGATGTAACCGGTGGGGGCGTTGGTGGCTTTCATAGCCAGGCAGAGACCGACCACGATTTCTTCCCCCTTTTCCAGGAGGAGCCTGTGGTCGGTGGTCAGGTAGGGTTCGCACTCTACCGCGTTGACGATGATGCAGCTGGCTTGTTTCCCAGGAGGTGGGGAAAGTTTTACATGGGTAGGGAAGCAGGCCCCTCCCAACCCCACAATGCCGGCTTCGAAAATACGGTCAACGATGGCTTTTGGTTCTAGGTCACAGGTGGTTATCAAGTCGTCGCTCCTGTCAATGCTCTCCAACCATTCGTCTCCCTCTACGGCGATGTGGATGGCGGGTTGAGCATAGCCGGTCACATCTGCGACTGGTTCAACCTTGACAACCTTGCCTGAAACGGGGGCATGGATGTTGGCAGAAATGAAGCCGTTTGCCTTGGCGATGAGTTGACCTACTTTTACCTGATCTCCCTTGCCAACAAGGGGCTGAGCCAGCGCTCCAAGGTGTTGGTTGAGCAACACCACTGCCGTTTCGGGCAGCCGAGTGGTGTGTATGGGGTGTTGGGCGGTTAATTTGTAGTCGGGCGGGTGTATGCCGCCGATTTTGAACGTTTTCATACGGAGGGCGCTAGTTTTCATGCTTGGGCGCTTTCAATGGTGAAGGTGGAAAGAATAGAACCGGTAGGGCAGACGCTGACACAGGTACCGCAAACCGTACAGGCTTCATCGTTGATGTAAGCCAGGTTGTCGGTTATGGTAATGGCGTCAAATTGACATGCTTGTTGGCATTTACTACAGGCGATGCAGGCCACGTTGCAGGCTTTGCGAGCCACGGCTCCTTTGTCCTTGTTCTTGCAGGCAACGTAGACGCGTTTGGCTTCGTCGCCCTTCAATCTTAGTTCGAAAAGTCCACGCGGACAAGCTTTAACGCAGGCCCCGCAAGCCGTGCAGACAGCTTCGTCCACCACGGGTAATCCTGTTAGTGGATCCATGTGAAGCGCGTCAAACGTACAGGCATCAGCGCATTCTCCTTGACCCAGGCATCCATACTGGCAAGCTGTGTCACCGGCATACGTCAGGGCTTCGATGCTGCACGAGGTGGCACCGTTGTATTGGTTGGTCTTAGGGCGTTTGTCGCAGGCACCGTTGCACAGCAACACGGCTACCTTTGGGGCTGATTCAACTGCTTCTCGACCTAAGATGGTGGCTACCGTTTTCATGGTGTCATTACCACCCACAGGACAGCGTAGGGTGCTTAGATCGCCTTTTACACAGGCTTCGGCAAAATTTCGACAGCCTGGAAACCCACAGCCGCCACAGTTGGCACCTGGCAAACTTTGTTCCACCTGGTCAATGCGGGGATCTTCGTATACAGCGAACCGTTTCGATACTAAAAACAAGATGGCAGCCAAGGCAAAACCAATGGCACCTAAAATCAGAATAGCGGATAAAGTAGTTGTCATGTATAGAGAAGTGTCAGGGCAGGTTGGTAGAACTGAGCGTGTCTGTAAGGGCACTGGCCTTGAATCGGAACGTGCTGGCAAGGTGGCGTTTGAAAGGCAGTAACAGGCAATAATAAACAACGGGTACCGACAACGCCAGCAGTGCGGCTATTGTTTCCTTGCCGGGGAACAACAGGGTCAAGCTACCAATCAAACTACCAATCAATAGGACGAGAGGGAAAATGTATGCCAGGAATACAGCCTTTAAGCCTGTGTGTTTGTGGGCCGTCAACATGACGGCGTCGCCTGGTCGGAGGCTATGGTCGTCGGTTATAGCCTCAATGATAGCTTCGCTTTTGTTTTCCGCCAGGCAATGGCCACTGGCTTCACACGAACCACAAGCCGATTGTTGTGCGATACGTACGTAAACTGTATTACCCCTGCGTTCTTTGATGTGGCCTGCGTGTTCTACCGGCATTAATCCAATCTTTTTTGCACATTCCGGGCAAAAGTATGCAAAAACCGCCACATGCGCATCCTTTTTAACATAAAAAGGACGTTATCAGGTATGTTAAAATACAAATAATGAAGGGAAACGGCTTCGAAGGGTCTTAAGAGATTAATGAGCCAACAGCCTCTAGAATGGCTTCTTTTTTGAGGCCTTCGGTTTGCAAACTGATGCTACCGGCGTTGTAAGGACCGTAAATGATGGGCTCGGTGACAGAAAACAACGCAACAATGGGCGTTTGAGCAGCGCTGGCCAGGTGCATGATACCACAGTCGGCTGTGATCAATACAGCTGCATGACTCATCACGGCAGCCATCTCACGAACGTCTCTACTATAAAAGGAGGGCTCGCAGAAATTGATGCTCGACACATTCTCCACAGGCAGAATCTCCAGGATGTTATAATCAGGAAATGTGGACTTGAGGCTGCTCAGAAAAGGTAACCACCATTCGGATGTGTAGCATTTTGCTCCCGTGGCAAACGTGTAGAGGCAAATAGTTTTGCGCGAAGGATCGGGGACCAAGGTCGCCAATTGTTTCCGACCGCTCTCGCGTTCTGCTTCGCTGAGCTTGAGGTTGAGTACAGGGACGGGGGCATCTGTGTCCTGTATCCCCAATAGCGTCAACGCACAGCGGAAACGATAAACCGGGTGTTTGGCAATGTGCATCCAATCAGACTTGTCTGACAACAGGTCTTGCCCTTCATCACCGTACAATTTATACCTGGAGCGAGCGAACAAGGTAGACAAGCGACCAGATGATGAATTGCTGACCGTATTGATGACCAGGTCGTATCGATAGGAGCGCAGATTCAGCCAACCATTCAAATACTGCCCAAGCTGCTTGAAGTGTTTTCTGGGCAAGGAGATGAAGCGGCCGATGCGTTCATACTCCTGAAATAAGATAGGAGCCACGCCTCCTTTGACAAAGAAATCGATGGTGGCGTTGGGGAACACACGCTGCACATCCTGAATAAGTGGTGTAATCAACAACATGTTGCCCAATCGGTGATTGGGACGACTGATTAAAATGCGTTTGACGCTGGCCGGATTCAAAGGTTGTTGCAGTTTGGACAATGAAGAACGCCCTATGGAGCGGGTGGCGGCTTTCATTAGGCTGCGACGAAAATCGTTGATGGCAATTAGTCGTGACATGAGGTGTGTTTAGGTGACTGCAAAAGTACGAATTATCCCGGTATCGCAGAAAGTCGACACAAAAATCAAAAAAATGTGAGCGTCATGTAACAAATTTTCTGTTGCCACGTCATTACAATAGTCGATTACCTTAGAATTGCTTACGATTCGTAAGTATGCGAAAAAGTGTCATATAGTAAGCCGAAGGTTGGTTTAGTCGAGTTTGAATGGATTTTTAACACGTTTTAAGGCTTAATATTGGTAATTAATGTAACAATATGTAACTTTGCTCGTCATTAGATAAGTTCAATATCATAAACCAAATAACAATCTCGTCACTATGAAAACAATCAATTGGATTAAACTTGCCTGTCTGTTTATTGTGACCACTCTCGCCGGTCAACTTTCTGCCGCTAGAACCTTGGATGTCAATCATGAAAAGAAGACCGTGACCATTTCGGCCAACTTCCAATCCTTCGCCGATCTGGGCGGTACCCTCGAAGAAGCCATTAAACTGTGGAACAACCAAACACAGACCTGCACCATCAAGGTGAAGGGTAAAAAAGAAGTGTATGCTGTAGCTTTCAATTTGACAGTCAACAACCAGGCACAGAATGTACCAGTTAACACGGTGACCGTTATCCCTAACGAATGTCCTTATCCCATTCAAACCGACGCCAACGGTGATGTGGTCGGTTCGGATACCCCAGCATGCTCTGATGGAACGACCATCGTTGTCAAAGAACGATACAAAGCCGACATCTTGATTATGGCCCATGAAATCGGTCACTCATTGGGCTTGAAACATGGTAGCGACGGCTTTTTCGGCGGTGTTGATGGCGTGGCCATAGCCGGATTTGATCTGGAAAAAGCACTGGTTAAGATGTTAAGCGATGCTGCCAGGCGGAATTTTGCCTGATAACAACGCCCTTTCCCCTACTTTTTGTACCTTACAGGCCATTTTACAATCCTAAAATGGCCTGTTTGCTATGAAAAAACACCTCTTGCCCGGCCTTTTACTGGCCTGCTGTATTACGACCCTGTCGGGTCAAGTCTCTTTTGGTGAATCCCAGCTCTTTAATGATAACTGGACATTCCAAAAAGGCGATGTGCCTGAAGCCTCTCAACCCACTTTCGACGACAGCCGCTGGCGGCGGGTACAACTGCCCCACGATTGGAGCGTGGAAGGGCCCTCCAGTCCCGATCTGGCCAGTGCTACCGGCTACCTGCCCGGCGGTGTGGCCTGGTACCGTAAGGCCTTTGACCTGACCCCCGAACAGAAAGGGAAACGTATTTATATCTACTTCGAGGGCGTATACAACTACGGCGAAGTCTTTATCAACGGCCATTCCCTCGGTGTCCGTCCCAACGGCTACATTTCCTACCTGCATGACCTGACCGATCATCTGACGGAAGGCCGCAATGTCGTCGCCGTGAAGGTTGACCACAGCAAGTACGCCGATTCCCGCTGGTACACCGGTTCTGGTATCTACCGGGATGTGTATTTGGTAGCCGCCAACCCCGTGCATATCGCCCAGTGGGGTGTCTTTTTCTCCACCCCCGAGATTTCCCGCGATCGAGCCAAGGCACAGGTCGAAACAACCTTGAACAATACATCAGCCGCCGAGGTGACCTTGCGGTTGGAACAAGACCTGGTGGATCCAAACGGCCGCATCGTTTCAAAGTCGAAGACCACTGTCAAGGTCCCAGCCGGTCAGACAGCGACCTTTCCCCTCTTTATGAACGCCAAAAATCCGATGCTTTGGTCGCTGGAGACGCCTCATCTCTATACCTTGGAAACCAGGATCCTGCAAAAGAATCAGCTCATTGACAAAACCAGTACCAAGGTAGGTATTCGCCAACTCACCTTCGATCCCAACAAGGGCTTTGCCCTGAACGGCACCTGGATGAAGGTCAAAGGCGTATGTGTGCACCACGACGCCGGCTGTTTGGGATCCGCCGTGCCTACATCCGTATGGCGTAATCGTTTGATGACGCTGAAATCTATGGGCGTCAATGCTATACGTACCAGCCACAATCCCCAGGCTCCGGCCTTGTACGCCCTTTGTGACGAACTGGGTCTTTTGGTTATGAACGAAGCCTACGACGAATGGGAATTTGCCAAAAAGAAATGGGTATCTGGCTGGAACCAGGGCAAACCCCTTTTCTTTGGTTCCTCTGCCTTCTTCAGCGATTGGGGTGAACGAGACCTCAAAGACCTGGTGCTGCGCGACCGCAACCACCCCTCCGTATTCATGTGGAGCATTGGCAATGAGGTGGATTACCCCAACGATCCTTATTCGCACCCCATCCTCGACAAGGAGGGCATTCAACAACAGCACACTGCCGGATACTTACCCAATCAGCCGCATGCCGATAGACTGGGGGCCATCGCCAAACGTCTCGCTGCCGTTGTCAGGGCAAATGATCCCACCAGGCCGGTGACAGCCGGGTTGGCCGGCCCTGTCATGTCCAACGAAACCGATTACCCCGGAGCGCTCGACGTGGCCGGCTACAACTACACCGAACGCCGTTACGCCCAGGATCACGCTGCCTACCCCAAACGGGTGTTGTACGGTAGTGAAAACGGACATGGCTATGATGCCTGGAAAGCCGTGACCGACAACGAATACATCTTCGGCCAATTCCTATGGACGGGTATCGATTACCTGGGTGAAGCCCACGCCTGGCCATCCCGAGGTTTTACCTCAGGTTTGCTCGATTTGGCCGGTTTCAAGAAGCCTAGGGCCTATTTCAGGGAGAGCCTGTGGTCAACCAACCCTATGATTTACATTGGCACCTCGTTCCGCTTCCGCAACAACCGCCCCAGCATGGATGCGCCTGCTTTGTGGAACTACAGGGACGGTTCAACCGTCCTCGTCAGCTGTTACACCAACTGTGAGCAAGCCAAACTCCTGCTCAACGGTCAACCCATCGGCGAACCCAAGTCGAGGGATGCCGAAACAGGTATGATAGCCTGGGAAGTGCCCTATCAGGCTGGTACATTGGAAGCTGTCGGGTTGAATGGTGGAAAAGAAGCCGCTCGCTTTGCCTTGAAAACCAGTGGCAGGCCCCACGCCCTAGTGGCCACTCCCTCTGTTACTTCGTTATCCGGTCAACCCGACGTGGTGGAAATCACTCTCCAGGTGGTCGATGACAAGGGTTTACCCGTCTTTATGGCCGACGATGAAATCAGCTGCCGCATTCAGGGCCAGGCTCGTTTGCTGGGCATGGAGTCTGGGAATCCTTCCGACATGGGCGATTACACCGACTTCAGGCAACGGGTTTACCAGGGACGGTTGAAAGCCTACGTGAAACCGGCTCCTCAGGCTGGCCCTTTGACCATCACCTTTAGCGCCAACTGGCTGCAGGAGGCGGTGGTTACGTTGGAATAACCAACACTTAGCTTCGAATAAGCTCTGGATGTGTTAAAAT
>JAAYBL010000188.1 GCA_012718945.1 Bacteroidales bacterium | reverse complement strand
TTGTATATTTGTTTGAACCCTTGATTCTTTGTTCAACCAATCAATTCTTTGTTCAACCAATCAACTCTACGACGATGAAGACAAAAACGTTGATTATAGGCGCGAGTGTTAACCCTGATCGTTATTCATACAAGGCGGCTGAACGTCTGCTGGCCAATGGTCATGCGATTTATATGTTGGGGGCCAGGGCGGGGACTTTGTTTAATCTGCCCATAGAGGCCGCCCCGCTGCCTTATACCGATGTGGATACGGTGACGCTCTATCTGGGCCCGGCCAATCAGCCGGACTACTACGACTACATTTTATCGCTCCATCCGCGTCGGGTCATCTTCAATCCCGGTACGGAAAACCCGCCTTTTGCTGCGCGTCTCAGAGCGGCCGGCATCGTTGCTGAAGAAGCTTGCACGTTGGTGCTGCTGTCCACGAATGCCTATTAATTTTTTACGGAGTAACCGGCAGCTTCTACAGCCTTGATCAAATCGGCCACAGTGATGCTGTTTTCATGCTCTACCGTAGCGGTACCTGATGACAAGCTGACGGTAGCTTGTACGCCATTGATGGCTGTGAGAGCCTTTTCTACGGTGCTGGTGCAATGGTGGCAACTCATGCCTTCGATGTGTAGGATGGTTTTCATAGGGCTGTTTTTTTGAAAGTGTTTGTTGGATGTGTCTAGTTTAATGCCGCGCAAACGCAACGCGTTGAGTACAACAGTCACTGAGCTGAGGCTCATGGCGGCTGCGGCAACCATAGGGCTGAGCAGCCAGCCGGTGGACAGGTAAAAGAGCCCGGCAGCCAGGGGTATACCTATCACGTTATAGAAGAAGGCCCAGAAGAGGTTTTCCTTGATGGTACGCATGACTTTGCGACTTAAGGTGAACAGCACCAGCAGACTGTTGAGGTCGTCGCGCATCAGAACCACGTCGGCCGATTCGAGGGCGATATCGGTGCCTTTTCCCATGGCGATGCCCACGGTGGCGGCTGCCAAAGCTGGGGCGTCGTTGATGCCGTCGCCAACCATGGCCACCTTATGCCCTTTTGCTTGCTCGGCCTCAACCAGGGCTTGTTTTTCCTGGGGTGTCAACCCGGCTTCGACCCGATTGATGCCCGCTTCGGTGGCAATAGCATTGGCCGTTTCCAGCCTGTCGCCTGTGAGCAAGACGATATGCCTATTTTGCCGTTGCAGTTGAGCAATGGCCTCTTTTGCACCGGGCTTGAGACTGTCGGCAACGCTTATCAAGCCCAGAAGACTGCCTTTGTGGGCTACAAACAATACCGTGTGTCCTAAGCCGGCTTCCTTGGCACCCAAGGTCATCCATGATTCTTCAACAGCTATGCCTCCAGCTTCCAGGTAGGCCTGATGTCCAATGATAGCCGCGTCTCCCTGAATGTTTCCACTGAGGCCCGCACCGATGTCGACCTTGAAGGATGTCGTTTCTAACAGGGGTACATTTTCTGCTTGCGCTTTGTCTATGACCGCTTTGCCCAACGGGTGAGTGCTTAATTTTTCCAGTGAGGCGGCCACTTTTAAAAGGGTCGTTACTGATTGGCCTTCAACGGGGTATAGGCCTTTCACAGTAGGGTGACCTGTCGTGAGGGTGCCTGTTTTGTCGAGAAAAAGGGTGTCTACCTGGTGGGCCAGTTCCAAAGCTTCGGCCGATTTGAACAACAAACCCTTGGCTGCCCCTCTGCCTGTGCCCACCATGATGGCAACGGGGGTGGCCAGCCCCAGGGCGCAGGGACAGGCGATGACGAGAACGGCGATGCTTGTGGTGAGGGCAAACTCAAACGGGTGACCTGCCAGCAGCCAGCCTGCCATGGTCACTATGGCCAACACCAGGACAGTGGGCACAAACCAGCGACTGATACGGTCGACCAGCTTAGAAACGGGCGCTTTGGAGGCCACGGTGGCTTCCATCAAGCGGATGATTTGGTTGAGGGTGGCTTCTTCGCCGACATGGGTGGCTTCAAATACCAGGTAACCATCCTTGCATACTGTCCCTGAGCGTATGGTATCGCCGACATTTTTCAATACAGGGAGGCTTTCGCCCGTCAAGGCCGATTCATCCACGTATGCCTGTCCTTCCAACACCACACCATCCACCGGCGCTGTTTGTCCTACCTTGAACACCACGATGTCTCCTTTTTTAACGGCTTCAACCGGTATTTCCACCTCGTTGCCGTTTTGTTGTATGGTAGCGGTTTTTGGGGAGAGGTTCATTAATCCGGTGATGGCAGCCGTCGTTTTGTGCTTGGATTTGGCTTCGAGGTACTTACCCAATGTTACCAAGGTTAGGATGGTGGCTGCTGATTCAAAAAAGAGTTGGTGAACCCAATGCCCGGTCATGGAGGCTTGGTTGGTTTCCAAAAGCGTGGCGAGTTTGAACAACACATAGAGCCCATAGGCAATCGCAGCACTACTGCCAACGGCCACCAGAGAGTCCATGGTGGGTGATCCTTGGCGCAGCGCCCTGAAACCGGCTGTGAAATAATGGCGATTCACCCAGACCGGTGGCAGGGTGAGCAGGGCGTTGAGCAAGCCCACCGTCATGGGGTTACTAGTGGCATCGGGAACCCAAGGTAGGTGTAACCCAATCATGGGCCCCATGTTCAGCACCATCAGGGGCAACCAGCCCACTAAACTGTAGAGGAAACGGTGCCAGAGATCTGATGCAGCTTCTTCGGCCAGACTGGTCATGGTGTTGGTATTGGCCGACCTCAAAGTCGTGTAGGTGCCTGTTTGAGTGGCGTCTTCATTGCCTGAAAATCCGGAGGCTCCTTTTGGGATGGCTTCATAGCCTGCCTTTTTGACAGCATCCATTACTGTCTTCGTGACGTCGGCTTGGTTTTGTCCTTCGTCAACCTGAAGACTCATGCTGTTGGTCAACAACTGTACTTGAACCGTTTTGATGGCGGGTATATGACTTACGCGTTGCTCTATGTGATTAACACAAGCCGCGCAACTCATGCCTTTTATGTCGAAGGTTAGGTTTGGCATTGTTTTTGAATGAACAATAATGTTATTAGACAACAAATCACTTGCAAAAATACGTTTTTTAGGATATGAAAGGAAATTTTTCAACACTTATTGCTGAGCAACGCCCTGTTATTGTGGATTTTCACGCTACCTGGTGTGGACCATGCAAGGCTCAGGCTCCTGTACTCAAGGAAGTGGCTGCTGAATTGGGTGAAAAGGTAAGGATTCTAAAAATTGATGTCGATCAGAATAATCAGCTGGCTGCCGCCTATCAGGTGCAGAGTGTTCCTACTTTGATGGTTTTCAAGGGGGGTAACTTGGTGTATCGTCAGGCTGGTGTGCATAGTAAGTCGCAGTTGCTCAATGTGCTGCGGCCTTTGTTCTAACACGAGACTTCTTTTCTTCGAATCCGCTCTCTTTACGGAGTCAGCTTCTTCTTTTCTCTTCGAGGCCGCGTCCCTTGAATGGGCTGGGTATTGTCTCCAGTACCCGTTCCTCAGGGCTGGCGCACGCTTCGACATCGGCGCCAATCGCTCGTCTCAAGTGACTCGCGAGGTTGGCCTTGCCGATCTCAAAGCATCCGCTGGCACCCCTCGTCAATGTTATCCAAAATTTTGGATAACATTGATTATCACAACTTTTTAGTTATCAATACTTCTTTATTTATAGAGCACATAATCAAGCACTTCCATCCAAAAAGTTTGGATAATAATATGGTCGTTTCGTGTATATTTCAAAGGCTACTGCCAAACATCTCTTTTCAGGGAGCATCCTCTTTGTAACCATTCTTAATCATGTAGTCGAGCAACAAGTGTTTTGATGATTGTAGATGCGTTGTGTCCATAATTTAATATGTTTTGGTTTAGGACACAAAGTTCGATAGTGTTATCAAAACTTTTTTACGCTACCATGCAGTAAATCAATGGGCTATGAGTATAAGTTTGGATAACTAAAAAGTTTTGATAATCAATGTTACTGGATTCAACACCCAACCCCTTTGGCGGTCCGCTACCGCAGTGAAACTAACCAGGAACTACCCCACAGAAAAGCGCCAACGAACCAGAAAACAACAACGTCTGCAGCTATCTATAGCGACAACAATCTGATCTAATAGTAGACCGGCAATAGGACTGCTCACCACTGATGCCAATTATCAATGCTCGGTTTTTTGAAGCGTTGCTTAGTACTTTCTTTTAGATGGTCTTTGTTTTGCTGTCTCTTGCTTGGTTCCCTCTTTAAGCACTTTCTTATTGGGTAGTACCTTGATGGTTTTGATGCCGGAACGCACCGCAGCGGGGTTGGGTATTGAATCCGGCAGCATTGACGAAGGGTGCCAGCGAACCCGACGAGAGCGGCATTGCCGACTTCGTGAAGTCACTTGAGACGAACGATCGGCGCCGCTGTCTAGGGGACGCAAACCCTGAGGAACGGGTGCCGGAGACAATACCCGACTCCGCCCAAGGGGAGTGAAATCGAAGAAAGAAAGAGATTTCCGCCCCAAGGGGAGTGAAATCGAAGAAAGAAAGAGATTTCCACCCTAAAGGGAGCAGAATCGAAGGGAGAACAAAAAAAGGCATCCTTTTGGGGGATGCCTTTTATAGAGAGCGTTACGCTACTTAAACGTTTTCGATGGGTTTGTACTTCGGAACCAACAACTTCATGACACTCCAACCAATCAGGTAAGCCGTGGCACAAATACAGAAGATGATGAAGTAACCAGCCGGCTTACCCGAGAAGCCCATGAATTCCAACGGCATACGAAGGTATTCAGCTCCTTGAGCCAGCAAATCAGGCGTCATTTCAACCTTATGACCATCCACAAGGGTGGAACCAGAAGCGTAGACAAACAAGTTACCCGCACTCTTCTGCATGATCATTGAACCAATACCACCAGCCATACCACCGATACCGGTGATGGTTGCAATGGCACCTTTGGGGAACATGTCACCGATGGTGGAGAAGAGGTTGGCACTCCAAGCCTGGTGAGCTGCACAACCAATAGAAATGAGCAGGACAGGAATCCAAGCGGCATTTCTGCCAAGGTCGGCAAACTGCATACCCAGTGGTTGAGCCAATAAGACCACTAAGGGGAAGAAGGCAAAAATCAACATGGCCTTCATACGTGCCGCATAGGGATTTTGTCCGCTGCGGTTGATGAAGATGGTTGGTAGCTTGCCACCGTAGATGGACAACACGGTCACGATGAGGTAAAGGGTGAAGATCAATGCCATACCCAATCCCTCAGACGTTTTAATATTGAACTGCATATTCAAATAGGAGGGCGTCCAGAAGAGGAAGAACCACCACACACCGTCGGTCATGAACTTACCAAACGCAAAAGCCCAGGTCTGCTTGTAGGAGAAACACTTCCAGAAAGGCATCTTTTCCTCGGTCTTGCTGAACGCTTCGGCCGACATTTCATGTTTATCTTGTTCGATGTAATCGAGTTCAAGTTTGTTTACCCGTTTGCTCTTGTTGGGTTTGTCATACAAGAAGACCCAGAAGCCCATCCAGATGAAACCAAGCGCACCGATGATAAGGAAAGCGGCTTCCCAGCCCAGGTATTTGGCGATGGGCGGAATAGTAAGGGGGGCAAACAAGGCTCCGATGGAGGCGCCGGAATTGAAGATAGAGGTAGCGTAGGCGCGGTCTTTCTTGGGGAAATACTCAGCCGTCGCTTTGATGGCAGCAGGGAAGTTGCCCGCCTCACCCAAGGCCAGGATGGCTCGGGCGACCAGGAAGGCCCACATACCAACTGTTGCGATGACTACGGCCACATCGCCGGTAGCGGAAATCAAGGCAGCCTTGTCTTCCAGACCAACGTAGGCTTCTGTTACGATGCCACAAATGGCGTGCAAACAGGCACCGACACTCCAGACGCCGATGGCCCAGAGGAATCCTTTCTTCGTTCCCATCCATTCCACGAAGCGGCCTGCAAACAACATGCAGATAGCGTAGAAGATGGAGAAGAAGGAGGTGATGGTACCGTAGTGGGATTCATTCCAATGAAATTCGGGTTTGATGAATTCCTCGTAGGTTAACGACAACACCTGGCGGTCCAGGTAGTTGACGGTGGTCGCGGCAAACAGCAAGACGGTGATGGTCCACCGGAAGCTGGTCATTTTTTCTGTGTTTTTTACCATGGTTGATTAATTATCGTGCTTGTTGAATAAATGCCAATGATTGACGACAGCGTTCGGTGATGGCCGACCAGTTGCTGGCTGCCAGTTCATCCTTGGGGAACAGGTTGGAACCCATGCCTACGCAAGTGACGCCGGCTTTTACCCAGGCTGTCAGGTTTTCCTGCGTTGGTTCTACGGCACCGGTCACCATCAACAGCGACCAAGGTAAGGGTCCGAGGACATTTTTGACAAAAGAGGGGCCACCCACATTGCCGGCAGGAAAGACCTTGCAGAGGTCACAGCCAGCTTCCTGGGCAAAACCGATTTCGGAGACGGAACCACAGCCCGGGGAGTAGGGCACCAACCTGCGGTTGCAGATCTTGGCTACTTCAGGGTTGAACAGGGGACCGACCACAAAATTGGCACCCAATTGAAGGTAGAGGGCTGCCGTGCCAGGGTCGACAATGGAGCCGATACCCAGAATCATGTCCGGGCATTCTTTGGCGGCATATTTCACCAGGTCGGCGAAGACCTCTTGGGCAAAGTCGCCCCGGTTGGTGAATTCAAAGGCGCGGACACCTCCGTCGTAGCAGGCTTTCAGCACCTTTTTGGCCACGTCGGCATCCTTGTGATAGAAAACAGGCACCATGCCTGTTGCGGCCATGGTGCTGATTACGTGAAGTTTATTAAAACGAGCCATAGGTATTTGTTGTTTTAACGGTGTTGATGGTTATCGGGATACACGACCCGAAGCGTCGCCACCCATCAGTTTTTCTACTTCGTCGACGGTGACCAGGTTGAAGTCTCCGTAAATGGTATGCTTGAGGCAGGAGGCTGCCACGGCAAACTCCAGGGCTTTTTGGTCGTCACCTGTGTAGGTAAGCAAGCCATAAATCAGACCACCCATGAATGAGTCGCCACCGCCCACTCGATCGACGATATGGGTGATGTCGTAGCGTTTGGATTGGTACAGTTTGCCATCGGCATACAAAACGCCACCCCAGGTGTTGTGGTTGGCGTTGATGGAACCCCTCAAGGTGATGATGACTTTCTTGGCACGGGGGAAGCGGGCCATCAGTTGGGTGCAGACCGATTCAAACTCGGCAGCGTTGACGTCACCACCGGTGTGAGCCACTTCAAAACCTTCGGGTTTGATGCCGAACACCATTTCGGCGTCTTCTTCGTTACCCAGGATGATATCGCAGCCTTCTACCAGGGCAGGCATCACTTCGGATGCCTTTTTGCCGTATTTCCACAAGTTCTTGCGGTAGTTCAGGTCGGTCGACACGGTGATACCCATCTCATTGCAGGCTTTGATGGCTTCCAGGCAAGCATCGGCAGCGCCTTGAGAAAGGGCTGGGGTGATACCTGTCCAGTGGAACCAATCAGCACCCTTGAGCACTTCTTTCCAGTTGATCATGCCGGGTTGGATGTCGGCGATGGAGGAATGGGCTCTGTCGTAGACGACTTTGCTGGCCCTGGCAACGGCACCCGTTTCCAGAAAATAAATGCCCACACGTTCACCACCGAAAATCACGTCTTTCGTGCAGACGCCGTATTTGCGAAGGTTCATCAAACAGGACTGGGCGATGTCGTTTTTGGGTAAGCGGGTCACAAAGGAAGCTTCCATCCCATAATTGGCCAAGGAAACAGCCACATTGGCTTCACCGCCCCCAAAGGTAGCCGTGAACC
>JAAYBL010000187.1 GCA_012718945.1 Bacteroidales bacterium | reverse complement strand
TGCTGTCATCCTGCTGATGGTTCACGTCATCTTCACCATTCCCTTCCTCAACAACTGGATCCTGGCCGTCGTGCTTATGATTGTCCTGGGCATCTCTTTCTCGTTGGTGCCTTCGGCTATGTGGCCTTCGGTCGCCAAGATCATTCCCGAAAAGCAGTTGGGAACAGCTTATGCCTTGATTTTCTGGATACAGAACATCGGTTTGATGGGTGTACCCTTTGCGGTAGGTAAGGTGCTGGATGCCTTCTGCAAGGTGGAAAGACCCGATGGCAGCATTGGCTACGACTACACCCTGGTGATGTTCCTCTTCTCTTTACTGGCTGCCCTGTCTATTTTTGTGGCCGTAGCGCTGAAGCAGGAAGACAAGAAAAAAGGCTACGGCCTTGAACTAAAAAACGTGGCAGACTAAAGCAGTCGGCCACGCCGCTTTCATTTGGCCAGGCTGGATGAAAGCGACAAAAACGTACGACCATGAGAAAACACCTGTTGCTAACCTTGTTGCTGGTTGGCATGAGCCTGCATCTACAAGCTCAGTTGCCCCCTCGCAATGCTGAAACCGTTGCGCACTACAAGACCCTCTGTCGTACGTTCATCCACAAAGAAATGAAAGGCATGTACAGGGAACCCGGCGGTTCCCTGGCCTATCCTTTTCTGGCACCTGGCAGTGCTCAATACCTTGACATGTTATGGGATTGGGATTCCTGGCTGAGCAATGTGGCCTTGAAACAAATCCTCCTGGAGAAAGGCACCAAAGCCGACAAGCAAACGGCCCTGCGTTACGAGCAAGGCTGTGTGTTGAATGCCCTCAGTTACGGGGGTATGGATGGCTGGATACCCATCTGGATAGAACGTAACGCGCCTTCCAGGGAAGAGATGCTCAAACACCGAAACCCCTGGAAAAGCAACATGCACAAACCCACATTGGCCCAACATGCTGCTTTGATTGTCTCATACAACGAAGGCGATACTGAATGGCTCAGGGATGATTTCTACTACCTGCAGGCGTTCGTCAACAAGTACCTCAACCATCACCGGCACAAGGCCACCGGACTTATCTACTGGGAAACCGATGAGGCCATCGGGGTAGACAACGATCCTTCCACTTATTACCGCCCCTACGCCAGCTCAGGTTCCATTTTCCTGAATGCTTTGATGTATAAAGAGTTGCTGGCTATGGCTTACCTGGCCGAGCGCCTGTCGTTACCCGATATCACCACTTTTTATCAGCGGGAAGCCGATCGGTTGAAGGCGGCTGTCCGGGAGCATTGCTGGGATCCCAGAGATGGTTTTTACTACAGTGTAGACCTCAACCTGCGTCCGGTAGAAAAACCGGCCATCGAGGGGCTTCAACCTGGGCAACTGTACCTCCATGTGGGACAGCCCCGTACGTACGATTGTTTGATACAACGATTCAGTGTCTGGAGTGGTTTTATGGCACTCTGGGCTGGCATTGCGACCCCCGAACAGGCTGAACGCATGGTAAACGAACATTTTCGCGACACGACTTCATTCAACGCCCCTGCCGGTGTCCGCACCTTGTCACCCTTGGAAAAGATGTACGACACCAGGGCCAGCGGCAATCCCTCTTCCTGGTTGGGTCCTGTCTGGATCAATGTGAATTACCTGGTTTTCAGAGGGCTTATCAATTATGGCTACGATCAGGAAGCCAGGGAAGTCGCAGAGAAAACCATCCTGTTATTGGGCAAAGACTTCGAACAGTATGGGGCCTTGCACGAATACTATCTCCCCGACAATGGAACCCCCGTTTTGAACAAGGGCTTCCAAAACTGGAATTTTCTGGTACTCAACATGGCCGCCTGGCTTGATGGCAAGGAAGTGGTCAGTGAGTTTTAGTACCTTCAGCGCGTTTTAGTCTTGTAGGCATTATACACCACCACCTCCGACAACTCCTTACGTTTCTTTGGGCGGGCAGGTTGGGTGGAATACCCCAGTGTAATAATCAGCAGAGGTCGTTTCGAACTCGGAATACCCAGTAACGACCTTACTTGCTTTTCATCAAACCATCCTACTATGCACGATCCCAGCCCCTGTTCAGTAGCGGCCAGGGTCATATGAGCCGCCGCTATGCCCATGTCAGTGTCTGGATAGTGCTTTTGCTTGATCCACCCACCGGCTTTTGAGGTAAAATTAGGGGCTTCCTGTACCAGCACAATCAATACGGGAGCTTGGTAGGAAAAGTGATTCAAGCCCATGTCTGATACTGCTGAGGCCATTTGACGACGCAGCGCAGGGTCATTGACCACGACAAAAGTCCAGGGCTGAGCGTTGCAAGCCGATGGCGCCAACCTGGCTGCTTCCAGGATGTAATCCAACTTTTCCTGTTCAACGGGGCGGTTTGTATCGTAGGCTCTGTCGCTTTGGCGACTTTTGATGAGAGTGAGTAGATCAGTCATGGCGTGGTGCTTTAGGGCAAAAATACGCCTAGAAATTCAAAATAAATGCAAAAATGTTTTTTCTGATCAAAAAGTGTATTTACTTTGCATAACAAAGTACTTTCAAATATGAAAACAGACTACATCAAAGACCTCGAACAAATCAAGGACATCATGAACCGGTCTACCCGATTCATCTCGTTGAGTGGGCTTTCCGGCGTGTCGACCGGCATCATTGCCTTGGCTGGCGCCATTGTTGCCTATCAGACCTTTTTCAAAGGCGCGGATTACCTGGTTTATGAAACGGTAGGACTCAGCGGCGCTTTAACGGGGCGATTGCTCGTCATTGCCTTAGCTACCTTGGTCCTGTCTGTCATCAGTGCCCTCTTTTTTACAAGAAGGCAGACAAAAAAACAACAACAACCAGCCTGGGATGCTCAAACCAAGCGACTGCTGATCAATTTGCTGATTCCTCTTGTCGCGGGTGGGTTGTTTGCACTGATGCTCTTGCTGAAAGGTTTTGTGGGTATGTTGCCCCCGGTAACGCTGTTGTTTTACGGT
>JAAYBL010000186.1 GCA_012718945.1 Bacteroidales bacterium | reverse complement strand
TAACGTAATTTAAACCGATAGGTAATGGTTCCGCTCTGATTGTGTGAGCCTGCGATGTCGTTGAAGCGGGCTTGCTTGGCAGCGCTCAAGGCGGCCGATCGTAGAGATGGACTGTCTGTGGTGGTACCCCGCAACTGGATGTCGGCACTCACGACCGATCCACGAGGATTGACCACGATGCGTACAACCACGACGCCTTCCTCTTGTATGGTGTAGGAGGGTCTGGGTAAGGCTCCATCAATACTGCGGCCATCCAGGGAGAAATTACCGTACCCCTGGCCTCCACCTACGGTGCTGGTGGCTTCAGGAGTGCCATTGGCCACACCCTGGTTGCCTGTACCGGTTGCCGCCGATCCCTGGCTTTCCGTGCTGCCGCTGGTTTTGGAAAAGACGGAGGCTGTTTGGCGCCTGATGGCTTCAGCCTTACGTTGTTGCTCGGCTTCCAGTTTGCGTTTGGCCTCTTCCTCCTTTTTCTCGGCCAAGGCTATGCTGGTTTCCATGTCCTGAGTGATGAGGGGCTCAGCAGCCGTCTCGGAAGGAGCCTCGGTAACCGGTTCCGGTTGAGGAGCCGTTTCTGGTTCAAATAAACCAGCGGCTGCGTCAATGGTGCCGAAGTTGACAAATAAGCCTTCCTCCCTGTCAGGTTGAATGGTGCGTTTCAAACTGAGCATGAACAGCAGTGCCACCATCAGTGCGTACACAAGCAGGGTGACCGATGCGGCGATGAGTTTATGGCGTGGGAACGTCATTTTTCTGAGGTCGGGTGGCCAGCACCAGCTTAAAATTGTTAGCGTTACAAATGTTCAACACCTTGACCAACTCTTTGTAAGGGATGGTTTCATCGGCGTATAAAGCCACGTACATATCGGGCTCTTCCAGGATCATTGATTGCAGGAACGGTTCAATCGCGTCGAACGACACTTGTCTTTCCTTTTCCTTGCCAAAGGCTACGTAGTAATTCAGGTCTTTGTCAATGGTGACCCTGGTCAAAGGCTTGGCTGCTGTTTGTTGCTTGCTTTCCGGCAAGAGAATCTTGATGGCATTGGGGTTGACCACCGTGGAGGTAATCATGAAAAACAGCAACAGCAGAAATATGATGTCCGTCATGGAAGCCATGCTGAAGCTGGCGTCAACCTTGGTGCGTTGTTTGAGGGCCATATCAGAGTTTTGTCGGTTCGTGAAGAAGGTCCATGAATTCCATGGTCTTGGTCTCCAGATTGGTAACCAGGTTGCGGATTCTGGAAATGAGGTAGTTGTTGGCAAAGAAGGCGAGGATGCCCACGATGAGGCCGCCCACGGTGGTGACCATGGCCACGTAGATACCGGAAGACAAGATGGAAATGTCTACGTTGCTGCCGGCAGATGCCATGTCGTAGAACGCTTGAACCATACCCAGCACAGTACCCAGGAAACCAATCATGGGGGCACCGCCAGCGACGGAGGCCAAAACGGAAAGGCCTTTTTCCAGTTTGGAGACTTCAATGTTGCCCATGTTTTCGATGGCTACTTGAACATCGTTCATGGGGCGGCCAATACGTGTAATACCTTTCTCGATCATGCGGGAAGAAGGAGTGTTTGTTTGCTTGCACAGCTTGATGGCCGATTCCATTTTGCCATTCAGGATGTGATCCTTGATGCGGTTCATAAAGGTTGGATCATCCTTAGACGCTGCGTTGATGACCAACAAGCGTTCCACAAAAATGTAAATAGCGATGAGAAGCAATAGGAAAAGGGGCAACATCAACCAGCCCCCTTTGACGGCCATATCAAAGAACCGTAGTGGTTCGACTTCCGTAGTGGACGATTGCATGGTGGACAAAGTGGGCAGCGCTTCGGCGGCCGTGGTCTGAAGTGTCAGGAGCAAGTTCATGGAGTGAGTCAGTTTATTTGAGGCAATTTTTATACGATTGGATGGCTTTTTTCAGGCCCAGGTAAAGAGCGTCGGCAATCAATGCATGGCCGATGGAGACTTCTTCCACCCAGGGAATCTGCTCGTGGAAGAAAGTCAGGTTTTCCAGACTCAGGTCGTGCCCTGCATTAACACCCAAGCCAAGGCTTTTGGCCACCGTGGCAGCCTTGACGAATGAGGCGATGGCTGCCTGTCTGTCGGCGGCGTAATTGGCCGCGTAGGGCTCTGTATAGAGTTCAATCCGGTCTGCGCCAATCTTGGCGGCAAACTCAATGTGTGTGATATCCGAATCTACAAAGATGGAACTACGGATGCCTTGGCTGCGTAGCGTCTCCACGATGTCTGATAAAAAGGCGAAGTGGGTTTGAGTGTCCCAGCCAGCGCTGGAGGTCAGGGCGTCGTGAGAGTCTGGCACCAGGGTGACCTGATGAGGCTTGACAGCCAGTACGAGGTCCATGAAGCGCTTCTCCGGGTTTCCTTCAATGTTGAATTCCGTGGTGATCAGGGGTTTGAGTTGAACCACGTCGTCGTAGCGAATGTGGCGTTCGTCCGGCCTTGGGTGAACCGTTATACCATCAGCCCCAAACGCCTCGCAATCGACGGCGGCTTTCAGAACGTCGGGGACATTGCCCCCCCGTGCATTCCTGAGGGTGGCTATTTTATTGATGTTGACACTCAGTTTTGTCATGTCGCGAAGATTTCTCACTTTTGTACGGCTGCTGTGCCCGCAACGGGGCGCGCAGACGGATTAGCTCTGTCTGCAAAGTTACATCTTTTTTCAGGTATGACGGCCTTTGGTTGTTAAATCGAATTAAAATACTGGGACGAAGACGTTGAATCTCATCCTCTAATACGAGCATCATGAAGGGACTTAGTGTTGCCATCTTCGGAAGTCGTTTTCAATCAGACAAGCGCTGTCAGGTTCTGAGCCTTTTTGAGGCCTTCCGATCGCGTGGTGCTGCCCTGTATGTTTGCCGCGATTTTTACGATTTTTTGGCTTCAGCCATGACTGAACCACCCAAGGTGGAGGGACTGATTGATGGTGATGATTTCACGGCCGACTTTGTGGTGAGTGTGGGTGGCGACGGTTCCTACCTGCGGACAGCCCATCGTATAGGCGATAAAGGATTTCCTATACTGGGTATCAACACGGGGCGTCTTGGTTTCCTTGCCGACATCGAATGCACTGACCTCCCCACTGTGTTGGAAGACATCAGTCAACGGCGTTATACCCTGGAAGCGAAGCGGTTGGTGCAGTTAAAGGTGAATGGCGCTGTTTTTGAACAATACCCCTGCGCGCTCAATGAAATTGCCATCCTCAAGGGTGACAATGCGTCCATGATCAACATTCATGCGTTTGTCAATGGCGATTACCTGAACGGCTATCAGGCTGATGGTTTGCTGATTGCCACCCCTACCGGATCGACAGCCTATGCCTTGAGTGTGGGTGGTCCACTTTTGATGCCAAACACCCGTAATTGGCAAATTGTGGCAGTAGCCCCTCATAATCTGACTGTCAGGCCCATCGTCGTTGATGATACCTCCGTTATCGACCTGGAGATAGAGAGCCGGAGTCAGAATTTTCTGGTGTCCCTTGATGGGCAATCATACACCCTGCCTTGTACCGCCAAATTGCAGATTACGCAGGCGAAATACCAGGTGATGGCGTTCAAACCCTACGATCATTCTTTCTTGCAGACCCTTCGCCAAAAGCTGTATTGGGGTATGGATCCCAGGCAGGACCCCCGTTAAGGCCTGACAGTGATTTTACCTTGGTAACGGAAAGGCTTGCCTTGAGGTGTCACCCCTTCCAGGATCAGTGTGCATGTGCCGTGGTTGTCTGCCAGGAAAAAATCGACAGAAGCCATACCTTCCTCGTTGCATACAACGGCCGGATGCCAATAGATGGTGCTTCTCAAGTCGGGAATGCCATTCATACGTTCTTCAGGCTTGAAGTAATCGGGTTGCGGGAAAACTTCTGGCACACAATAGCCCAGCGGCTTTACAAAGGCCTGGTGGTTTCTAGGTTGATCCTTGGCCGCGTTTTGTTCCCCTCTTTTCAGAAAAATGCTGATGACACCGTTAGCTCCTTTGGATCCATACAATGCCAGGTCGGTCGGGTCTTTCAAAACATCCATCAATTCCACCTCGCTGGGTTGAATATATGTCAACTCGTTCATATCGCGCTCTATGTTGTCGACCATAATGAGAGGAGTGGCATTACGGATCAGCACGCCTGAGCCGTCGGGCGATAATGTGACGCCGGCGACAGTGATCAATAGGTCAATCAAGGTGTTGGCTTCCTGAATCTTATCACTGGTGAAAGACTTGCTGGGCATGAAGTAGGCAGCCCCTCTGTCAAGCCTGAGTTGCTGCATTTTTTTCTCTTGTTGCTTCCTTGCCACCACTTCAATTTCAGCCAGGTCGATGGTGATCAGCCCTTTTTCTTGCGCGTATTTTTCACGGCTTCTTTTCATGAAACGACCCATCGCTGCCTCAACAAGGACATTTTCCGATAGAGGCAATACTGACTTGACAGCGGGGAAGCTGTCTGGGTCAATCAATAAGTCCCTGAAGTTGCCCACTCCTTTCTCTGCATTCAACATGATCGAGGTGCTGTCTGGAAATTCAAATCCTTCAAAATAAAACCGGCCATCCTTGTCTGTTTTTTGGACATCAATGTGGTTGATGCGTTGAATATACAAGGAAACGGTATTGCCGGGAATGGGACGTCTGGCAGGATAACTCAGCAACTGACCACTGATGACACCTCCTCGTTCAACGGGGAAAACATCACCCTTGGCTGGCTGGCCCTTGAAGATGTTGGCCACCTTGTAACGATTCCAGGGCAGCGTCATCATGAGCAGGTCAAGCGAGTCTTTGGTCTTGGCGTTGCCATTGTTTAAAAACCGATTGGGCCTGGAGATGGATTGTTCAAATTCGGATTGCAATAGAATACGGCTAAGGATGGTTTCGTTGTCTGGTTTCAAGACGACATCGGCATCATCGGTCACACTAAGTGAAAAATCACCCGGGATGGGATTCCCTTTCTGATCGAGCAGTTGGATGGTGGCTTTAACCCGATCGCGGCGTCGATAAGAAGGTTTATCGGTGGTCACGTTTACCGTTACGGCGTCTTGCCCCAGGATGAATAGCTGCCTTTCGCTGAGAACGTCCATGTTTCTGTTGTACAGTACCAATTGCAGTACCCCATCGGAAAAGCCTTTTTTTGAGATGGTCAAGGCTTGCTGGCCAGGTGCGAAAAAGGTGTGGTAAACGGGAACTCCTCGTTGATGCACCAGTAGCATCAATGTGTCTGTCGTATAAGACGGGTCAGAGGTGTTGAATGCAACGGACAGCAGGGTATCGTTTTGATAGGCCGAAAGTGCGATGCCCGATGCAGAGACAGCCGGCAGGGGGAAGGAAAGCTGCTTGCCCTCTTTGTTTTCACAATGAGCGGTATAGCGACTTCCTGTTTGGGGTTCAAAGGAGATTAGCCCCAAACCGTTGGCTGTTAAGGGGAAAATGGCTACTTCCATGTTGTTCTGGTCGACTATGCGGCCACTGACTTCTGTTTCAAGACCGTCGCTGGCTACCGCCCTGATGGCCACCTTTTGGCGTAAACCGGGTGTCAGGTGTCCGCCCTCCGGGTAAAAGCCAACCTCAAACGTATCCTCATGGTTGCGGCCTTTTGCTGAGGCTTCTGCTTTCTTCTGCTCTTTCAAATTGTTGCCAATGTACACCAGACGTCGGAAGAAGTAGGGCTCTCCCACGTTGCGCAGGTGACTGGTGTACGCACGAAGGGTGTACCAGCCTTCTGGTAATTCGGCAGAAAGATCCATTTGTCCGAAATACATATTGGAAATGGGGTACAGTTTTTTTCTGCCCACCACGCTGTTGTCGCCGTTGACCAATTCGACGTAGACATAGCGGCTGAGGTTGTACGGTATGTTAATGGCCGAGTGGACCAAATGAGCCCTGAACCAAATACGTTCGCCCATCGCATAGTAAGGCTTGTCAAAATGTAGGTAGATTTTTTCCTGTGGGAAGGATTTCAACTGTGACGCCAATCCCGTAATGGCCTTTCGACTGATTGAGGCGATGGAGGTGCTGTCTTGTGCAACGATGGGCAAGGCGAGGAGGCACAATAGTGAAAGTAAGAGCGTGCGCTGTTTGATCATGATGGCGAATGGGAAGGTTACGTATAGAGGTAAGATGAAAGCGAATCCGAAAGGTTTAGTACAGGGGTAAGATTAAATCGACGCAAATTACAAAAAAAACAAAAAAGAAAGGCATCCTTAAGAAAAAAGGATGCCTTTCGGAATGTTAAAAGAGTTTGTCGCTGGTGCTTAGGCCCTTTTTTCCTTGATACGGGCCTTTTTGCCAGTCAGGGCGCGGAGGTAGTACAGCTTGGCGCGGCGTACCTTACCTACCTTGTTGACAGTGATGCTTTCAATAAAGGGGGATTCGAGGGGGAAGATACGTTCTACACCCACGTTTTCCGACATTTTACGAACCGTGAAGCGCTTCTTTTCACCGTGTCCGCTGATTTTGATGACCACACCGCGGTACTGCTGGATACGTTCCTTGTTGCCTTCTTTAATGCGGTAGGCGATAGTCACCGTGTCGCCGCTCTTGAAGGAGGGGTGTTCCTTGCCGGTGGCGAAGGCCTGTTCGGCCACTTTAAGTAAATCCATAATGCTCTGTGTTATTTGTGATTAACCGGCGCAACATAACAGGCAACTCTATTTCCTGCCAGCGATTACGCAAAGCGGCTGCAAAGGAAGGCAAAAAAAATTGCATGCACAAGAAATGATGCCGATTTTTTTGGTGTAAATTCGCTGTCAAATCCCTATTTATGAAGCGACTTACTCTTTTCTCACTGCTTATTTCCACGGTGCTGTTGTTGCCCACAAACATGCTCGCCAAAGTCACGCTGCAGTCGGCGACCAGGGTAGAAGTCAACGCCACCTACGATAGCCTGGTTAATCCGGATATGCAAAGCCTGATGGAGGGCTACCAACAAAAGTTGAGCGAGGCTGTCAACCGTCAAATCGGTATCAGTGATTGCTTGATGACAGCTTCTGCTCCAGAGAGTCTGTTGTCCAATTTGCTGGCCGACCTATTGCTCAATCAGGCCAATAGCCTTTCGGCGCAACCGATGGATGTGGCCATCCTCAATCTGGGTGGTATCAGGGCTCCTCTCAAGAAAGGGCCGATCACGGTGGGGGATATATACAAAATCATGCCCTTCGAAAACGAACTGGTGCTGCTAACCATGACTGGTGCAGATCTTAAGGCCATTTTTGATCATATAGCAGCTTCTGGTGGTGAAGGCTTGTCCGGTGCCACGTTGTCTATCAAGACAGGTAAAGCTGAACGTGTTCTGATAGGAAATCAGCCCCTGGATGAGGCTAAGCAGTATTTGGTGGCCACAATGGATTACCTGGCGGCTGGAAACAGCGGTATGACAGCCTTTTTGAAGGCGGTCAAGCGTACAGATACACACCTCAAGGTCAGGGACTGTTATATTCAACAAATCGAACAACTCACAGCCAAAGGGCAAACGGTAACCGCCAGTCTGGACGACCGTATCCGCGTGTTGGCCGATTAATCTC
>JAAYBL010000024.1 GCA_012718945.1 Bacteroidales bacterium | reverse complement strand
TGATGACCTCAATCTGCCCGATGTCCGTGGTAGCCACCTGCTCCAACCCATACACCCCGGCCAGACCCGAATACAAGGGTTGGCCATTGACCATGACCTGCGTATGTTCAGCCCCAAGCCCCTGCATGCGAACCATGGTGAAGTTGCAGGCCTGACATTGATTTTCCACCCGCACTCCGGGTGTACCTTCCAGCGCCTGGAATAGGTTGGAGGCGTTTTTCACCTCAATAGTCTTGGCTGAAATCAGCTCCGTTCGGATGGGCACGTCGCGCATCAGGTGTTTGGTGCGGGTACCCGTCACCACCACCTGCTGCAGGTTCAACGGGTCGTCTTCCAGCTTGATGAAGCATTCGGTAGATTCACCACGCTTCATCTCAACCTCAACGACCTCAGTCTTGTAACCAATGCCGGTCACGACGATGGTTTGAGTGCCCAGCGGCAGGTTGGCCAACTTGAAGTGACCGCTGGCATCAGTGGTCGTAGCGAGGCTGGTTCCCCTCACAGTCAGGGTCACGTAGGGTACATGCTCGTTGGTACGTACCGACTTGACATCACCGAACAACATAGCGTCGGTTTTCTCTGCAAACAAGGGTAGCACAGTAAGCAACAGTAAGTATAGCAGGAATATACGTCGTTTCATAAAGCGGGTTTTAGCGTTAATGAGTGAGTTTATTGACCGTAATGGTCATACACGGCACACAGCAGACCTGCATGCGTGTAGGAATGTCAAACAATCCGTCAATCTGTTGACGGTTCAAAAAATGAAAAGGAAAGAAGAGAATGAGGTATCAATCATTGAAAGGATGATTGTCTCGCGGAAGAACAATCAAACCAAAGGAGGCGCCCGCCATAGGGAAGCACCAGGAAAAGCGGACAACGTTAACGAAACAACCTCAGGGGCATAAGTGGCAGCAACCACCCGAATGGAAACGCAAACACCAGGAGCCTCAGCCGGCAAATCAGGGATTGAATTGTCCAACGCCTGCACCAGCAAGTAACCATGGGCGCTGTGCTGGTGGGAGGCCGGGAGCTGACTATTTGACCCGGATTGTTTTTGGTAAGGATGCGAATGGACTATCAACCGACCATCCACCGTGTGAGGATGAACAAAGAAATGAGCATTAATTATACCGAACAGATAAACAGCAATCAAGGCCAGGCTCATCCAGTGGATGCGGGTCTTCGTATGGTGCGCTCTTGTTTTCATTGTCGGCACAAAGGTAAAAAAAGACCTTCAAACCGACACTCCCCATTTGTTGGGATTTTTACGCCATGATCTGCTTGAGTCCGGTGTAGAATTGTTGCAAATGAGGCCCCATGACGACCTTCATCCGTTCAAAGACAGTATCCCCCGTGCAATGACCGGTCAGGAAGTTCGTTTCCGGATAATCAGCCGACAACCATTCGGCGATGTGATGAATGGTCTCTGCATCCTCGTAAAAGTGCCCAGGAAGACTGTCGAGCAAGTGAAAACCACCCACCACCCAGCCAGGTGTCAGCCCACGACCGGAAGTTTCGGCAAGCATGTTCAATAGCCCTTTGTGGGCACAACCGGTGTAGAGCAAACCGTTTGGACCGCCCACCACCAACATCAGCTCGTGGTCAAACGTATCGAGTTGCGGATCAGGCAAGGCACCCTTCCACAAGGTTACATTGGCCTTTGGTTGCGCAAATTTATCCGTATGGCAAGCATAGATGAACGTACCGTCCTCGAGCAACAGGTCCTCTTCCACGAAACGGCAACGGTGTAGCCACGGTGTCAGGTCAAACGGCACGCCAATGTCCCGAAAACCACCATGTCTGGACGAATAATATCGATCGCTGATCACAGCCGGGTGTAAAAGT
>JAAYBL010000185.1 GCA_012718945.1 Bacteroidales bacterium | reverse complement strand
GGGTGGGTGTCAGGGAGATGGTGTTGTGGTAATAGGTTTCAGGGGCATTGCTAAGGTTGTAAACACCATAAACACCGTAAAGTGGATTAGATAAATTGGCCCCCAGGGATACGATGTTGTTGGTGGCCAACAGCGAGCCGGTTGAACTAGAAAAAGTCGTATATATCCCGGCAACCAGGTTGTTGCTCCCGGTTGAGGCACAGCTCAATCCATAAATGAGGTTTTTTGACAGGGTAGTGGTCGAAGTGGCTCCCATTTGGAGTCCGGCCACGTACGCGTTGGCGTTGTCCCTGGTGGTCTGGTTACGCAAGTTGGCCACCGTATTGCTTTCCAACACCGCCGTACCCGTCGCTTGGGTATACACGCCGACCAGCGCCTGCTCGTTGCCGGTGGCCGTAGAAGAACAATTGATGCTGGCCGGAGTACCCAAACTGCCGATGGTATTGGCCTGCAGGCTAAGTGTACCGGCTCCCCAGGTTTTGTAGATGCCGAAAAAACTGTGTGCATTGGAGGACGACGCGTTTGCCAATGTCAAGGCACCCATACGCATGTTATGTACCGACACATCGGCTGTTGATTGTATGTGAACGCCGTATGACGTGGCTGCCGTATTGGTGGCCGTCACTATGACAGACGCCGTGCCAGTGGTATCTCCCAAGGCATTGCTGCTCACCGTCCCGAGGTTAACGGCACCGCCATCAAGCTTAAATCCATAGAAGGGGGTGGCCGAAGCACTACGATAGGTGATGTTGCGTATGTAGTTATCCTGAATGGTGGTAGCAGTGGTTGATCCGACATTGAGGAATACCGGAATCAACGTGATTGACTGTAAGGACGATTGACCGATGCTCATGGCTGAACCACCGGCGGCCAGTGCCCTGCCCCCAAAGAAATTACCCGTCAGGGAATAACCCTGCCCGGAGGTGTTGTTGATGTGGATGCCGTAGTAGGAATAAGCGCCGCCTGGATTGTAGGTCGTGGTCTCGTAGAAGCTGTTGCCGCTTAGGTTCCAGCTGGTGGAACCACTGCCCAGGTTGATGCTGTATGATGTGGCGGAGGTAGACCAGGTGTCGAAAAAAGCGTTATTGCTCAACACATTGTCGGCATTGGCCCCGCCAACGCTATAAAGGGCGTTCACACGGCGGGATCCGTTGTTGGTGATGGCGTTGTTAGCCAGGGTATTGTTTGAATTGGACCCCGAGGAGCCGAAGAAAACGGTACTGTTGGAAGCCGTGCCACCCCCACCCAGTAGCGTACAGTACTGAACAGTGTTGTTGGTGGCACCGTTGTTCCATTGAAGCGTAATGGCTCCAGTACCCGTGTTGGTGTTGTTGAAGGTCAGGTCAATGGTCGAACCCGTTGCGTTAAGGCGCCCATCGATGGTCACGTTGTCGGCTCCGTTCAAGTTGACAAGAGGGCCTGCTACACTACCGCTGATGCTGACACCGGGCACTAGGGGATACATGGTGATATCGGTGTAATCGGTGCTGCCCTGGCCGCTGGCATTTAGGGTGGCTGTGGCTGTCTCTGTGGTGTTACCGGTCACCTTAATGGTCACGGCATCAGTGTGGGTACCGGCATTGATGGCGTCAAAAGCCGCCTTTGGTAAAATACCTGGCTTTGGTGGTGCCGGAAGTGGCTGTGACCAAAATGGGGGGTGGGCTGTATTCGATCCAGGTGTTGTCTGCCAGGCCATATACCGTTCCCCACAAATGAGAGAAGCCATTGACACCAGCATGAAGTCCAATTTCTGCATTACCGCCATATTGAGACCGAGTATCCTCGGTACCAAGTAAAAGAACGACTTTATGACTAGTCTCGAAAAACTGTACCTGTATGTCGGCGTATCGACTATTATTATAATTGATCTCCAGGTTGTTGTACTCGATGGTAAACACCCTGAACGGAGCCGTACCCGTAACAGACGAGCGCACCCAACCGCCATTGTCTCCCACTTTATTGTCGTACACACCGAGAGCGATAATCTGCCCCAGTTCAGTACTAGAACTGCTTAATGTATAGCCACTTGCTTCGTTGTAGTTCGTACTGGCCGTTCCGTCCAACCGGATAAACCCATTGGTACACACACTCAGCACATCAGACGTCGTATAACTGTCATCGAAAAATTCGAACTCGAAGGGCCAGGCTATCGTGTTCTGTGCATCATCTCCAGTGGTAATAGTGCTGCCACCGGAACAGTCGATCCAACTGTAGGTGGTACCGAGAGAACCTGTAGCTGTGGTGTAGTTCCAGCTGGCTGAGGCTGCCAGAGCCACACCACCAAGCAAAAGAGTCGGCATCAGTAGGAACAGGATACGCCAAGGGAGCCCACCATCGGTAACCGATGTGAAAAAGACCTTTAGCATCCAGTATATCCTGTTGACCATCAATTGTTTAAACTAATCATTCACCCCATGGGGCAAGGTATCGATACCAACATCAAAGGTAAGACACAGGATTCAAAGGCTTTGTGTGTCTGTGTGAGCAAAAAGTAACAGGTGGGGGCAAGCCTAGGATACAAAAAGGAAGCAACTAGAGAGTGGACGTGAGAAAGAAAGCCCTAGAATGAAGAAATATAGCCTACCAGGTTATCGTCGCTGGTTAGGTTCAGCTTCTTTCTCAACCGGGTTCTGGCGATGCGCACACTGTCATAGGTTTGGAACGTCATTCCCGATATCTCCTTGGTTGACAGATTCATACGAAGATACAGGCATAACTTCATTTCTGCAGGAGTCAGATTGGGGTGTTTTTCGCCCAGACTTCTGAAAAACTGTTGGTCAGTGTCCTTTATGCGTTTTTCTATCTGATTCCAGGAGGTAGACTGCGAATCGGAAGCAATTTCACGGATCAGGCGTTCAATAACAATCGGCATTTGTTCGGGCTCGGTTTCACTCTTGGCCTTCAATTGCTTGAGATCACTCACAATTTTGTTGCGGAATTCCTCCCCTTGTACAGTTTGCATGGATAAAGCCACCGTTTCCCTTTTTTGAGCCTCCACCATCTTGTTGAAGTAGTCGCGGGTCGTGAGCACCGATTTGACCCTGGCCAGCAACTCAATGTTATCGAAAGGCTTGCGGATAAAGTCGACCACGCCGGCGGCAAAGGCTTTCTCCAGATAGTCTTTCTCCGAATAACAGGTAATCATGATGATGGGAATGCTGGCAGTCGAGGGATCTTCCTTCAAGATTTCAATAGCCCTAACCCCATCAATACCAGGCATCTGCCAATCCATCAATACTAAATCGGGATTAATTTCCCTGGCCTGTTTTATGGCTGATGAGCCATCAAAAGCGACGGATAACTCGCAATCCAGTTTTCTGGACAGCACAATGGAAACCAAAGAAACGGCGTGAGGGTTGTCGTCAACAATGAGAATGCGGTTCTTAGGCATGTTTGGAGAGGCGCTTTTATACATGCGTGAAGATAGTGTAAAATTGAGAACCGTCAAAGAATTCCGCATTTTTTTCCCTATTTGTACGCATTTACTCTCAACTTACCCTCGCATTTCTCATTGATTTATTATCTTTGTTATGATTCCTATTCACACCAAAACCACCTTCATGTCCTCATTACCCAACATCCTCATTGTGGATGATAACGCGACGAATATCCTATACCTGGAAATCATTCTCAGGAACATTCAGGCCAACCTTATTAAAGCGTTGTCGGGAGCCGAAGCCCTGGAGTTGACAAAGGAAGTCGACTTGTCGCTTGCCATCCTTGATGTTCAAATGCCTCACATGAACGGCTATGAACTGGCCGTTCGACTAAACGAAAACAGGGCTGAGAACAAGGTGCCCATCATTTTCCTGACTGCCAACTTTCCGGAAAACGCGCGCATCCTTGAAGGATACCGTGCCGGCGCGGTCGATTACATCATCAAACCGGTGAACGAATTGATTCTGACCAGCAAGATTAGGGTTTTCCTGGAATTGTACTGGCAGAAATGGCGGGTGGTGGAAAACACGGAAAAGCTGAGGGAATCGGAAGCGGCCTTATTGGTGGCCAAGAAACAACTCGAACAAATGAACGAGTACCTGATCAAAGCCATTGAAGAAGAAAGAACAGCCATTTCCCTGCGCGTGCACGACGAATTGGGGCAAGCCATGACAGCGCTCAAAATGGATTTGAGTTGGGTGCGTCAAAACCTGGACAAAGGCGACACCACCGTTGAAAAGATCAACCGCATGGTCAACATGACCAACGATGTCATCCGCAAGGTGCAGAACATTTCGTCGGAACTTCACCCCGGCCTCCTGGACGACTTGGGCCTGGTAGCAGCCATCGAATGGTACTGCAAGGAATTTACTGACAGAACGGGTATTCCCTGCAAGCTGGACTTGGATGAAAACGAAGAACTGACCTCCAAGATCAACCTGGCCCTGTTTCGCATCTTCCAGGAAGCCATGACCAACGTCATCAGGCACGCCAACGCCTCATCGGTAACCATCGAACTGAAGTGCGAACCAGCCATCGGACTATCCATCATTGATAACGGCATCGGTCTTTCGGCCGAGGTCATAGAATCCGGCAAATCGTTCGGGCTCATCGGTATGCGTCAACGCATTGAGCAATGTGGCGGCACACTTACCTTGTCGGGGGTTCCTGGTCAAGGTAGCGTAGTGCATGCCAGTATACCTAAACGGCAACCATCATGAATATCCTAATAGCAGATGATCATGCCATCGTGCGTGAAGGGGTCAAACAGATTGTACGCGGTTTGCCCGAAGTAAAGCTGATTGAAGAAGTATCGGATGGCAATGAAGCCTTTGCCAAGATCTGTTCCACAGAGTATGACGTTGTGATTCTGGACATTTCCATGCCTGGCATGTCTGGTCTTGACGTCCTGCAGCGCATGAAAGATAGAAACATTCAGGCACGTGTGCTCATGTTTAGCTTCTACCCCCAGGAACAATATGCCATCAGAGCCTTTAAACTGGGCGCATCCGGGTATTTGTCGAAAGACAGCGCATTTGATGAACTGGCCACAGCCATCCGTAAGATTGCGGCTGGCGGGCGTTACGTCTCAGCGGCCTTAGCCGAGCGACTATTGTTCCAGGATATCGATCCAGCCGGGCGATTGCCCCACGAGGCTCTTTCAGAACGAGAATTCCAGATTATGATTCAATTGGCGCAAGGTCATTCCGTGACGGAAATCGCCCACGCCCTCTTTTTATCCGACAAAACAGTGAGCACTTACAGGGCTCGTTTGTTGGAAAAAATGAACCTACGCACCAACGCCGATCTGACCATGTATGCCCTTAAGAACAAGCTGATTGAGTAAATCACTTTAAGACCGACAAGGTGTAAGGTTTCCCCTACAAACCAAACAGAAAAAGCAGCAACGACTTAGCCTTTTTCCCTCTCAAAGAAAAGATTCCCCCCTCCCTACCTTTGGAGTACCAAAACCACAAGACTCCAAGGTTATGAAAACGAATCAACTCCTCCTGACATTAGCAGCGATCGTTGCAAGTGTCACATGTGCGTTTTCTCAGGTAACAGCCACAGGGCATGTAGCCGTCACCATTGTCTCCCCTATCTCAATCACGAAGACCCAAGACATGAACTTCGGTCATGTATCCGTTGAATCGGGTGTAGGTAGTGTCACCTTATCTCCTGAAAACCAGGCTCGCTTGGTTTCCGGTGATGTTGAGTTGATGGAAGGTGGAGCCGTTTCCGTAGCCTCTTTCAAAGTGAAAGGATACCAGGGTGCCACGTTTTCAATCTCCCTTCCTCAATCACCCGTTATGATCAGTAACGGCAGCAAGAGCATGATGGTGACCGATTTCACCAGCACTCCCTCAGGTTTTGGAGACCTTGCCGATGGCAGCAAGGATGTTAAGGTCGGCGCCACCTTGGTGGTTACCGGCGACCAAATCCTTGGTGAATACGCCTCTGTCAGCCCGTTCCCCGTAACGGTCAACTACAATTAAACCACTCCTGTTGTATCCTCTTCACTCCTTAAAACCACAGCCCTATGAAAATCCTAATAGCCGACAACCTGTCCATCGTGCGTGACAATGTCAGGCAAGTGATGGCCTCTCTGCCAAGAAATACACAGGTGGATGAAGTGGCAGACGGACAATCTGCTCTTGAGAAAGTTGATTCAGGTCAATACGACGTAGCCATTATTGGGGAAAACATTCCCGGCATTGGCGGCCTGGATATCCTGCAAAAAATAAGAAACAAGCATAAGAGCACCAAAGTTCTGATTTTCAGCGAATTTCCAGAAGGACAATCCTCATTGAAAGCGTTCAGACTGGGTGCATCCGGCTACTTATCACGGTTCAGTGCGCTGAATGTCTTGACCGTAGCTCTTAAACACATTGCCTTGGGTGATGGATATGAGTTCAACTAACTAGTTACCTCCCGTCCGACCATTGTCAATTAAACTCTCCGTTTTTTAGGTGGTTTTTGGTTTAAAAGAGAGGGAAAGCCGTCGGTTTGATCACCGGCGGCTTTCTATTTTTACCAAGGTCGGTATTTTTAACCAAGATAGGCGTTTAGCCGTTCATACAAATGTTCACGATTGATGGGCTTCACGATGACATCAGCGCAGCCGCTTTGGAGCGCCCTCACCCTGTCGGCCTCCAGTGAATAAGCAGTCAAGGCTAAAATGGGCAGATCAGGCTGAAAAGACTTGATAGCCCTCGTCGCTTCAAAGCCATCCATGACGGGCATTTTTAAATCCATGAGCACCAAGTCGACCTTGGTCGTACGAGCGATTTCCACCGCTTCAGCACCATTTATAGCCCGGATAATCTTCACCTCGAATTTTCGCAACAGTTCTCGCACCAACATAAAGTTGAGGTCTTCATCTTCAGCCACAAGGAAGGTCGTACCCTGACCCTCCTCCGTTTGCAACGTGATAGGGCTGACATCAGATCGGTTGTTGGCACGTGAGACGTGACGGTAAGGAAGGGTAAAATAGAACGACGACCCTTCTCCCGGCTCAGATTCAACCCAAATCTTGCCACCCTGAAGATCAACATAGGCTTTACTGATGGACAAACCCAACCCTGAACCGCCAAACTGCCTGGAAATTGAGCTTTCCACCTGGCTGAAGCGGTTGAAAATGGTCTCATGCATGGATTCAGGAATACCGATACCAGTGTCCTTGACAAAAAATTCCAGCTGACCATGTTTGAGGGTATACCCCACCAACACCTGCCCTTCCCGGGTAAACTTGATGGCGTTTTCAAGGAGGTTGGACAAGATTTGCATGAGCTTGGTCTCATCGGCTATGATCAGCGAACGGTCGTCATCAAGGCCAGGCATCATCTCAAAACTCAGGTTCTTCACCCCTGCCTTTGCCGCAAACTGCTCACGCAGGAACACCAGAAGATTGTTTAAATGAAGCTCATTTTCATTCAGTTTCTCTTGACCTGCTTCAATCGTGGCTATCCGTACGATGTCGTCAATAATGGACAATAGCTGTTGGCTGCTTTGTTGAATCACTTGAGCAAAGTGAGTCTTTTGTTCCTCACTCATGTCGGGATCGCTCAAGAAACCGGAGAAACCCATGATAGCGTTCATGGGTGTACGAATTTCATGGGAAATATTGTGGAGAAAAGCCGTCTTGAGGCGGTCGCTTTCTTCCGCTTTAATTTTAGCGGCTATCAATTCTTGCTCCAACAATTTTTGGGCTGTAATATCTCTGGAAACCCCAAAGGTGCCGGTAATGACACCTTCTTTGTTTCGCGAAGGGAATTTCGAGGTCAAACTCCAGGTGACACGCCCGTCTTGCCAGGTTTCCTTTTCCTCTATGTTGATGAGTGGCTCACCGGTTCGCATGATAGACTGCTCATCCTCAAACGCCTTTTTGGCATGTTCAGCCGTAAAAAAGTCAAAGTCCGTCTTACCCAAAATGGCTCGTTCATCGGTGGCTCGCTGAGCACGTAAATACGCTTTATTGAAACGTATGATACGGCTTTCGGCGTCTTTGAAATACACCAAATCGGGTGTATTGTCCATAAAGGCGTTCAACAGGTATTGTTCAGCCAACAGCGCCTCCTCGGTACGCTTATGTTGTGTGATGTCAAACTGCATGCCCTGAGATCCGATAACATTACCCTGTGGATCCAGAATAGGAGTCTTAACTACCTGAAAATAATCAACATGACCATCACGGTGTGTATAAGCTTCCTCTACCACAATGGGCATACCATGTCGAAGGATCCATTCATGGTGATCGGTGCCCTGTTTAACCATGGTGCGCTGAACAGGTTCTGTCAAATAGCCACCTGATTTGTCTTTTTGCGCCTCGTATGCGGCCAATTCCTGAGGATCCTTACCTAAAATTTCTTCTTCTGTCAAGCCCTTCAATTCGCAGAAACGCTGGTTGACATAAACATAGCGTCCATCCTTTGTTTTTCGAAATACACCAGCCGGCATATGATTGACCAGTGATGTATATAAAGCCTTCGATTCGACCAATTTCTGCCGATACCCCCAGTTTTCGTTTCGCCTGAGCATGACCAGGCCCATTAAAGTGAAACCCAAGGGGTAAACAATGAGGATGGGAAAAATCATCACCTTGAGTGTGGGGAGAAACAACGCTGAAGGTAGCAGAAGGGTACAAAGCAACATGACCAGGTGGACGTTCAAACCGATCAGCCACAATTGCAGCCAGCCGATACGCTTTGTACGCCTCCGTATAAAAAGCCCCCAGGCAATACCGATACTCCCGGCTGTCAGGATGACAGTTACACCCATCCACATTCCTGGGCCTCCCAGAATAAACCGGTAAAGCGCCAATAAAAGAGAGGCGATAATCGTCGGCAAGGGGCCTAAAAAGACACCCGAAATGGATAGCAAGATAGACCTGGTATCGAAAAACAAACCCTCTGACGCACTCCAAGGTGTCAGCATCAACAGGGATCCGATAAGAGAGATGGATAGTCCGGCCAACACCTTATCATACCAGCGCTTGGTCACATCGCCCTTGATCCAGAAATAATCATAGAGCAACACCGCAGAAATAAGTATAGCCGTATTCTGCAGCAGGCTGATAAAGAGGGCTTGCGTCATCATGGTCGGTCAAATGTACATAAAAAAGAGAAACGTCCTAATAGCGCAAAAAAAAAAGGACGAGGGTGCCGGAGGCTTCTCCGTTGATAACATGAACAAAGGAATACCCCAATAATGCAAAGAGACCGCCATTGGGCAGTCTCTTTAAGCAAAGGGAGTGATGATTTATGCCGGATGAATGGCTTCCACCGGACAAACGTCGGCGCAAGTACCGCAATCGGTGCACACTTCCGGATCAATCTTATAAATATCGCCTTCGGAAATGGCTTCTACCGGACACTCATCGATGCAAGTGCCACAGGCAATGCAATCTTCACTAATAACATGAGCCATGATACAACAGATTAAATGAGTATTATTTGACTGCGCAAATGTACGTAAAAATGCAGTACTTCCAAAAAATGCGGCAATAAAATGGGGCGATACCCGTTTCTATAAATTGCTGGGGTGGAGCAACCCTACAGACCCTCCGTATCCAGCCATATCTGTCCTTTGCAATGACACGAAACCGACTGAAAACGCAACTGATCTGCTTCCTGCTGACACTCCTACCCCTGTGTTTGCAGGCTCAGCGAACGGTGCAATACCTGCAATACGAAGACTTGAAACCTTATCACTTCGGGTTCCTGGTCGGCCTGCACACCCAAGACCTCATCCTGGAGCACAGCGGACAGGTAGACGATAATGGGGAGCGATGGTATGGCAGTGTACCCGCGTATACGCCAGGGTTTACCGTCGGCGTATTGGGCGACCTCAGACTTACTGATTTTCTAAGCCTGCGGTTGAGTCCAAGCATTCACTTCGGGAGCAAAGACGTGATCCTAGTTGGTGATGCTCCCGGGACAGCATCGTTAAAAACGCAGGTTCGGTCAAATTACTTCATGGTACCCTTATCATTGCGGTACCGTGGTGCACGCACCAACAACTACCGTCCATACCTGATGACAGGGGTAAGTGCCGGTTTGGACATGGGCAGGGATAAAAAAGAACCCATCCTGCTGAAAGCCATCCACCCCTACCTGGAATTCGGTGTGGGCTGCGATTTGTACTTACCCTATTTCAGGCTGGTTCCTGAATTGAAATTCTGTCTGGGGATGAACGATATTTTTGAGCACAACAGAAAAGACCAGGATGGGGAAGTGTACCTTCGTTATACCAACGCTTTCGACCGCATCACCTCACGGTTGTTGGTCTTCTCTCTCCAATTCGAATAGGTCGGCATTTATCCTTTTTACGGGTACCACCATTCAATCAGGTGCTACCACTCAATCTGGTTCCACCAACAAATCCAGACGGCCTACGTAAATGCCCGATTTCCCCGCCTGATTAATGATGACAGGATGGCCATCCAGATTGTTGACCTTGACAGGTTGGCGCAGAAACGTGTGCGTATGGGCGCCTAAAATCACATCGATGTGGCGGCTACCGGCAGCCAACGCCAGGTCATCCACCATACCCTCGTCCATTTTGTGGCCAAGGTGCGATAAACAGATAACAAGATCGCATTTTTTGACCCGCTTAAGCCAGGCAGCTCGTTTTTCAGCGGTTTTCACAGGGTCCAACCATTTCAGGCCTTTGAAATTTGCCTGAGCAATCAAACCATCAGGTCTGATGTTGGCACTGATGACTCCGATGCGCAAACCACCCTTTCGGACAATCATCCAAGGCTTGACATACCTGGCCAATGGGGTACCTTTCACGACATAATTGGTGCAGATGATGGGAAAATCGGCGTGTTTCAACATATCTGCCAGGAAATCCACACCGTTGTCGAATTCATGATTACCCAAGGTGACTGCTGTCGGCTTGATCGCATTCAACAAACGCACTTCGGCCTCTCCTTTAAAGAAATTAAAATAGGGCGTTCCCTGCACAAAATCACCCGATTCAAAAACAAGCACATTGGGTTCCTGTGCCCTGATGGTTCGGCAAACGGCTTCGCGCCTGAGAATGCCGCCCTTGTCGGGATTACGAGGGTCGTCGGCCGGTAGCGGTTCAAGTTGGCTGTGTACATCATTGGTATGCAAGAGCACCAGGGGCGTTTGCGCGTTGACAACAGTCAAGGTAATCAGACTCAGCAGAAGGAGCGTATAGCAGCGGTGTTTCATCGTAAGAATGTGAATGGGGTGTTCTATGAACTATGTGTAGAGATTAATCGGCCAACACGCGGATACGGTCGTCCAGACTGGCGGTTACCGTTTGCCCTTTGGCTGTGAGTTGTTCGATTTGTTGAATATAACAGTCCCTGACCTTGAGGTGTGTATCTGTACGCTT
>JAAYBL010000184.1 GCA_012718945.1 Bacteroidales bacterium | reverse complement strand
GTGGTTTGATAAAACGTCGCGGGACCGTTGAGGCTCAAAACACCGTTAGTGACTACTTCCCGGTAGAACACGAGTATGGCTATTCCGTCTTCGCCACGGTATTTCACGTGGAATGGAACGGTAAGAAGCTGAACATCATTGACTGCCCTGGCTCCGATGACTTCGTGGGCGGTGCCGTCACAGCCTTGAATGTAACCGATACGGCCCTTATCTTGATTAATGGCCAGTATGGGGTTGAAGTGGGTACCGACCACAGTTTTAGAAACACTGACAAATACAACAAACCTGCCATCTTTGTTGTGAACCAGTTGGATCACGAAAAGGCAGATTACGACCAAATCCTTGATCAACTACGTGAGAATTACGGCAATAAAGTGTTGCCCGTGCAGTATCCGCTGGCTACAGGCCCGGGTTTCAACAGTTTGATCGATGTAATCCTGATGAAACGTCTTACTTGGGGCCCCGATGGTGGTGCTCCAACGCTCGATGATATACCTGCCGGCGAGATGGACAAGGCGCTAGCCATGAGAGCTGCCCTTGTTGAAGCCGCAGCCGAAAACGATGAAGCCCTGATGGAGAAGTTTTTCGCCGAAGAAACCTTGACCGAAGACGATATCAGACTTGGTATGCGTGAAGGTCTGGTGACCCGCAGCCTTTTCCCTGTTTTCTGCGTCTCTGCCAATAAGGACATGGGCGTTCGTCGCTTGATGGAATTCTTAGGCAATGTTGCCCCCTATGTGACCGACATGCCTCACTATTGCGATACCAAAGGCGAACCTGTGGCTCCCGAAGCCAACGGGTCGACCAGCGTCTTTTTCTTCAAGACCTCCGTTGAACCTCACATCGGTGAAGTCAACTATTTCCGTGTCATGTCGGGCAAGATCAAGGAAGGTGACGATTTGCTCAACAGCGACCGTGGCTCCAAGGAACGCATCGCCCAACTTTTCTGCGTAGCCGGTTCCAACCGAATCAAGGTAGAAGAATTGGTCGCCGGTGATATCGGCGCCACAGTGAAACTGAAAGATGTCAAGACGGGCAACACCTTGAACGGCAAGGGCTCAGAACATCTCTACAAGTTTATCAAATACCCGGAACCCAAATACCGCAGGGCTATCAAACCTATCAACGAAGCCGATGTGGAAAAGATGATGGGCATACTTAATCGCATGCGCGAGGAAGACCCCACCTGGATCATCGAACAATCCAAGGAACTCAAACAAACCATCGTTCACGGGCAAGGAGAATTCCACCTCAGAACCCTTAAATGGCGTATCGAAAACAACGATAAATTGCCTATCCAGTTCCTGGAACCCCGGATACCCTACCGTGAAACCATTACCAAGTCTGCCAGGGCCGACTACAGGCACAAGAAACAATCCGGTGGTGCTGGTCAATTTGGTGAAGTTCACCTGATTGTTGAGCCCTATATTGAAGGTGTTCCCACCCCCGAAGTCTACAGGTTCGGTGGTCAGGAATACAAGATTTCTGTTCGTGACACTCAGGAAATCGCCTTGGAGTGGGGCGGTAAACTGGTGTTCATCAACAGTATCGTGGGTGGTTCCATCGATGCTCGCTTCATGCCCGCTATTCTCAAGGGTATCATGTCACGCATGGAACAAGGCCCCTTGACGGGTTCCTACGCCAGGGATGTGCGGGTTATCGTCTACGATGGTAAAATGCACCCCGTGGATTCCAATGAAATTTCCTTTATGTTGGCTGGTCGCAACGCCTTCAGCGAAGCGTTCAAGCAAGCTGGTCCCAAGATTCTCGAACCTATTTACGATGTAGAGGTGCAAGTGCCTGGCGATCGCATGGGTGATGTGATGGGTGACCTGCAAGGACGTCGTGCCATGATTATGGGTATGAATAGTGAAAAGGGTTTTGAAAAACTCTCCGCCAAAGTGCCTCTAAAGGAAATGTCCAACTATTCTACCACACTGAGTTCGTTGACTGGTGGTCGCGCCTCGTTTAGCATGAAGTTTGCTTCCTATGAGTTGGTAGCTTCTGATGTGCAGGATAAGTTGCTTAAGGAATACGAAGCGCAACAACAGGAGAAGGATTGACAACTGCTCGTTGTTTCGTGAAATAGAAAGGTGCCTCAAATTCAATGTTTGAGGCACTTTTCTTTAGAGGCTGCAACGTTTTTTGTCCTTCGAGACCGCTTCCCTTATCGGGGTCGGGTACTGGAGACAATACCCGACTCCGCCTTAAGGGGAGCGGAATCGAAGGGTAAAAAGAATCCCGCCCTTAAGAGAGCGGGATTGAAGAGCAAAAGCGATTCAAGCCTTTACATAAACAAATTCAAATTAGCCGACTCAGTACGCTCCAAATACGTAGCCACACCACCAATTTGAACCCCATCGATAAATTCCTCAGCCTTAACCCCCATCACATCCATCGACATCTGGCAAGCGACGAAATTAATGCCATTCTCAAGCGCCGTCTTCATCATGTTCTCCAACGAATCCACCTGACGCTTTTTCATGACCATCCGCATCATCTTGCTCCCCATGCCACCCATGTTCATTTTGGATAAACCGAGTTTGAGGCTGGATGAGGCCATCATCATGCCGAACATCTTACCAAAAATATCTTTGGAGACAGCCGGTTTGTGCTTCCGTTTGATGACATTCAACCCCCAGAAAGTGAAAAAGATGGTAACCTTCTTACCCATGGAGGCTGCCCCGTTGGCAATGACAAACGTCGCCAGCGCCTTATCCAGGTCGTCGCTGAAGCAAATCAAGGTAGCATCACGACCACCAGTGGTCTGAGTAGGAGCGGAAGGCGCTTGCCCTTTTCGGATGGAAGCCACAATACGATTGTCAGCCATATTCAGCTCCAACAGTTCGTGACCAGTCACCTTGGTCCATGCCTGCACATCCTTGTAGAAGCCAGCATCGGAAGCCGTAATGTTGAGCACTTCACCCACAGGCAGGTCATCCATGGCCTTTTTCAGTTTGAGGATGGGACCAGGACATTGTAAACCACACGCATCCACACGTAACAAAGGCTCAAAGGAAAAGACAGGCGCCTTAGCTGAAGCCTCCTTGTTCCCTTGGTAGATCAGGTCGTCGATGCCGATGTAATCCTTGGCAAACAAGTCCTCATTGCTTTGCTTCTGGCTAGCCGTTTCGTAGGTCTTGAGCCCGCCCGACAAGTTGAACACTTCTTTGAAACCATGCTGTGTCAAGATGCGGCAAGCAACGTGCGCACGGAGGCCGACGCCGCAAAACACGACAATTTTAGTGTCCTTGGGAAGTTCGTCAAGGTGGGCCCTCAGTTCGTCCAAAGGAATGTTGACAGCCCCCTCAATGGAACCTAAAATGAATTCATCTCTGGTGCGGATGTCGAGCAAGAACAAACCCTTGCCGTGACTTTCCACCACGTCGCGCCAGTAAATGATGCGGGTAGTGCCGTCGAGGATGTTTTCGGCCACCATTCCGGCAATGTTGACCGGATCTTTGGCCGAGGCGTAGGGCGGGGCATAGGCATGTTCGATGTCGGCCAACTCGTGAACGGTCTTGCCAGCTTGTATGGCTGTCGACAACAAGTCAATGCGCTTGTCCACCCCATCAAACCCCACAATCTGAGCCCCCAACAGTTTACCATCCTCAGGAGAGAACGAAATCTTGACTGTCATCGGTTGAGCCCCGGGGTAGTAACCCGCGTGGGAAGAAGCATGTATGGTTGAGTCGATGTGGGGAATATTCATCCGTTGCAGCAACTTGCCGGAAATGCCCGTAGAGGCCACTGTCAAGTCAAACACTTTGGCAATAGCCGTATTGATAGAACCTTTGTACCGTTTAACATTGCCCCTGACCAGGTTGTCGGCCACAATGCGCCCCTGCTTGTTGGTCGGTCCAGCCAGGTACGTACTCATTTTCTGACCGATTATCGGATTGATAAATTCGATGGCGTCCCCCAAAGCGTAGATGGATGGATCAGAGGTTTGCAGAAAGTCATTGACCACAATGCCTCCCGTTTCCCCAATGGTCAGGCCGGCCTCTTTGGCCAGGTGACTGTCAGGACGCACGCCGATGGAGAGTACGACCATGTCGGTTGTGATACTTTTGGACGAATGCATGGTCACTACCAGTTTGTCTTCGGAACGACTGAAGGAGGCCACCGCCGATTTGAGGTAGAATTCCACCTGTTTCGTTTTGAGGTGTTGATGAACCAGTGCGGCCATGGAATAATCGAGTGGCGTCATCACCTGTTCGGCCATTTCAATCAAGGTCACCTTGAGCCCAGCCTTATGTAAATTTTCAGCCATCTCCAGGCCGATAAAACCAGCCCCCACCACCACGGCGTGACGCGGGTTGTGTTGATCGATGTAGCGTTTGATGGTGTCTGTGTCTGTCACATTTCGCAGGGTGAAAATGCCCTCCAGGTTGACCCCGGGCAAGGCCGGCTTGATGGGCTCGGCACCAGGCGAAAGCACCAGCTTATCGTACGATTCCACGTATGTAGCGTCGGTCAGGGCATTTTTTACCGTCACCGTTTTCTCTTTCGGATTGATGGCCGTGACTTCCGAGTGGATTCTGACGTCAATGTTGAAACGGGTACCAAACGAAGAAGGCGTTTGAATCAACAAATTGTCCCTCTCTGTGATGACCCCGCCGATGTAGTAGGGCAGACCACAGTTGGCGTATGAAATATGAGCCCCTCTTTCAAACAGGATGATGTCGCTTTGCTCGTCTAACCGCCTGAGGCGGGCAGCTGTCGTGGCACCTCCGGCCACACCGCCAATGATTACGTATTTCATGTCAATGGTTTTTAACCGTGTATGCACAAAGGTACGTGATTGGTTTCATTCAAAAAAATGAATAGAGGAAAATAGTTCAATTGGACAACAAGTGTTCTTTCCCGATTGTTAATTTCTGTTTCATAAACGTCAAATAACTAAAAAGGCAGTGGAAATGTTAAAATTGAAACCTATTTTTGTTGCATGAGAAAATCGGTGATTTGGATGTTGGTAGGATTGATGGTGCTGACCTTCACCAGCCTGATGGTGATGCAGTACACCTATATCCGCACCCTGACCCGAACCAGAGCCGAGCAGTTTGATGAATCCGTCAGGCGAGCCTTGTTTCAAGTGGTTCGTAACCTGGAACTCGACGAAACAGCCCGTTACCTGGAAGAAGAACTCGATGAGCGGGAAGCCAGTGCGATCAGCCTGTCCCAACTTGGTCCCCTGACCACCACTACAACCAAAAAATCCTCCCGACTCCTGTCCATTGGGGGCTCGCCCTCCTTCTCCTCTGTTATGGAATTTCAGGAGAGCACCACCTTGACCCAGACCGGTCCCCAGGTTTTTATTTCCATGAGTCAGGGCAACACCCTGTACAACACCACAGCCAAGGTACAGGAAACCCTGCGGGAACGCTACCTGGCACAAAAAGGCCTGATGGAAGATGTCATCCTGCGCATCCTGTACGAAGCCAACGACAGACCCATCGAACAGCGCATCGACTTCAGCAAACTCGAACATTACCTGATGGTGGAGTTGACCAACAATGGGTTGGGCGACATTCCCTTCCATTTTCGGGTCACAGATAAGAACAACAAGGAAGTATACCGCTGCCGCGACATGCTCGGCACACCCCGGAAAGCCTACAAGCAAGCCCTATTTCCCAACGATCCCGGCGTGAAGACAGGTACCCTTTACCTGACCTTTCCACGCCGCAAGAACCAGGACATCCAGAACCTGAAAATCTTTGTGCCCTCCGTGTTGCTGTCCATCGTTTTGCTGATGGTCTTTGGCTTCACAATATTCATCATCTTCAGACAGAAGAAGTTGAGCGATATGAAGAACGATTTTGTCAACAACATGACCCACGAACTCAAGACCCCCATATCGACCATATCACTGGCTGCCCAGATGCTGCGCGATGTCGATGTGGGTAAAACCCCGGCCATGCTCAAACATATCTCCGGTGTCATCGTTGATGAGACCAAACGGTTGGGCTTCCAGGTGGAAAAGGTGCTGCAGGTTTCCCTCTTTGAACGGGACAATGCCAACCTCACCTTCAAGGAAGTGGATGTCAATGAGATGCTGGAAAATGTCATTGCCACCTTCAAGCTGAAGGTCGAAAACTTTGATGGCGTCATCAACAAAGACTTAAAAGCCCTTCAGTCAGATATTACAGCCGATGAAATGCACCTGACCAACGTCTTCTTCAACCTGATGGACAATGCCGTCAAGTATCGCCATCCAGACAGGGATCTGACCCTTGACGTCAGTACCTGGAATGAGAAGGACATGGTGGTGGTGTGCATCAGAGACAACGGAGTAGGCATTCATAAAGAACACCTGAAGAAAGTGTTTGACCGCTTCTACAGGGTTCCCACAGGCAATGTGCATAACGTGAAGGGCTTTGGTTTAGGCCTGGCCTATGTCAAGAAGATAGTGGAAAACCACAACGGCACCATCCGTGCTGAAAGTGGTTTCGACAACGGTACAGCGTTTATTATTCATTTACCATTAATAAAGTAGCCTTATGAAGGAAGAAAAGCTGCACATCCTACTTTGCGAGGATGATGAAAACCTGGGGATGCTCCTGCGAGAGTATCTGCAAGCGAAAGGGTTGGTCACCGATTTGATGACCGACGGGGAAAAAGGCCTCAAGGCGTTTCAAAAAACCAAGTACGACCTCTGCGTACTCGATGTCATGATGCCCAAGAAGGACGGCTTCACGCTGGCTCAGGACATCAGGGCCATCAATGCAGAAACGCCCATTATCTTCCTGACGGCCAAAAACTTAAAAGAAGATATCCTGAACGGCTTCAAAATTGGGGCTGACGACTACATCACCAAGCCATTCAGTATGGAAGAACTGTTGTTCAGGATAGAAGCCATCATCCGTCGTGTCAAGGGTAAGAAAAGCAAAGAAGTATCCACCTATCAAATTGGGAAATACAACTTTGATACCCAGAAACAACTACTCATGCTCGACGATCAGCAAACCAAACTGACCACCAAGGATTGTGAGCTGCTCACGCTGCTCTGCGCCCATAAGAATCAAATTTTGGAGCGCAACTACACCCTGATGACCATTTGGGAAGAAAATACCTACTTCAACGCCAGAAGTATGGATGTTTACATCACCAAATTGCGTAAACACCTCAAAGACGATGAGACCGTGCAGATTATGAACATCCACGGCAAAGGATACAAATTGGTTGCTCCAGACTAACACCAGCTGCCACTGTCAACTAAAAGACCCACCTCCATCGGTGGGTTTTTTTATAAACTCTTTGATATACAGTTTGGCAGATTGGGAAAATATGCCTATCTTCGCCCCGCTTTTTGCGGGAAGGGCAACCTTCTGTCATTTAGCACATCAATGTTTTTAATTAAACTTATTTATGAACAATTACGAAACCGTTTTCATTTTAACTCCCGTTTTGTCTGATGTTCAGATGAAGGAAGCGGTAGAAAAATTCAAGGCCCTGCTTGAAGCAGATGGCTCTGAAATTGTGCATGAAGAGTCCTGGGGCCTGCGCAAGCTGGAATACCCCATCGAGAAGAAATCTTCCGGATTCTACCACATGCTGGAATTCAAAGGCAACCCAGCCGTTGTTGCCAAGTTGGAACTCAATTTCCGTCGTGACGAACGCGTGATTCGCTTCCTGACCATCAAGCAGGACAAGTACCACGCATTGTACGCCGAAAAAAGGAGAAGTTTGAAACAGTCTAAAGAAAAGGAGAACTAAGACATGGCACAGAATTCATCGGAAATCCGTTATTTGACACCTCCTACGGTAGACCTGAAAAAGAAAAAATACTGTCGTTTCAAAAAGAGCGGCATTCGCTACATCGATTACAAGGACCCCGAATTCCTCAAAAAGTTTTTGAACGAACAAGGTAAGATCCTGCCCCGTCGCCTCACTGGAACCTCTCTGAAGTACCAACGCAAGGTGGCTCAGGCCGTCAAACGTGCCAGGCACCTGGCTCTGCTGCCCTTTGTAACCGATATGATGAAATAAAAAAGGAGGAACGCAATGAAAATTATATTGAAAGAAGACGTCCCCACCTTAGGTTATAAGGACGACGTGGTGACCGTCAAGGATGGTTACGGAAGGAACTATCTGATCCCCCAGGGCAAGGCTGTTGTAGCCACTGAATCAGCCCTGAAGGTGTTGGCAGAAAACCTCAAACAACGCGCCCACAAGTTGGCCCAATTGAAGAAAGATGCAGAAGCTCAGGCAGCCAAGCTGCAGGGCGTCAGCTTGACCATTGGTGCCAAGGTAAGCTCAACCGGTAAGATCTTCGGTTCAGTAGGAGCCATCCAGGTTGCAGAAGCATTGGAAAAAGCCGGATTCGAAGTCGATCGCAAGATCATCGTTATCAAGGATGCCGTCAAGGAAGTGGGCAACTACACCGCTATCTTAAAATTGCACCGCGAAGTCAGCGTTGACGTACCTTTCGAGGTTGTTGCTGAATAAGCACCGCATTCAATCATATAAAAAACACCTCGTAAGGGGTGTTTTTTTTTGCCCATCACTGAAGGTGCCAAGGGAGCGCCAAGATTGTTCGGTACGAACAGAAGTCAAATGGGTAAGGTTGCGTAGTAGCAAAAAAAAGGTCCGCAAAAATGCGGACCTTCTCAATGTCTTTTGATTGCTTATTCAGCAACGGGAGCAGCTTCTTCAGCAACAGGAGCAACGCTGTCGGCTTCAGCTACAGGAGCAGCTTCTTCAACGGCAACAACTTCTTCGGTTGCAACTTCTTCGGCAGGAGCTTCAGCTTTGTTGCCACAAGATGCGAAGGAAACAGCTACGATAACGGCAAAGAACAATACTAACTTTTTCATTTTTTTCTGTTTTAAAACAATAAATAGGAGTTCATTGAAATCGCGGCAAAATTAAGTATATTTTTCTAGTTGTGTACGGGAAATCGTAAAAAAAACTAAAAATCTTTTTTTTTGAGCCTTTTTTTGCCAAAAACAACTCATTGATGCAAAGATATACAATAATTATGCACAAATCCAACAAAGTTTGCAACTATATTATGAAGCTAACTCATTTAGCCGATGCACCAAAATGCGTACCTTTGCGTGTTGACAAGTAACGCATGATAGACGAAAATCGTTTCCCCTACCGCCGGGTGTATTACACCAGTCTTGGCTGCAAGTTGAACTTTGCCGAGATGTCAAGCCTGGGCCGCCAACTCGAGGCCGCCGGATTTTTGCCGGTTAGAGCCGGAGAGCAAGCCGACCTCTGTGTTATCAACACCTGCTCCGTCACCGAGACTGCCGATAAAAAAGACAGGCAAGCCATACATCGCCTGATCCGTCGCTTCCCCAACGCCTATATGGTCGTGACAGGCTGCTATGCCCAGCTCAAGCCAGAAGAGATCGCAGCCATTCCCGGTGTCGACCTGGTGTTGGGCGCCAACGAAAAAATGGATTTGCCAGCCTACCTGGAACGCGCCGAATCAGGTACAGCCAAATCAGTGCTGACGACTCCAATAAAAGATATAAATAACTTTCAGCCAGCCTTTTCAAAGGATGACAGAACCCGCTATTTCCTCAAGGTACAAGATGGCTGCGATTACTATTGCACGTACTGCACCATTCCCAAAGCCAGGGGCCGTAGCCGCAACGGCAGCATTCAGTCACTGGTGGCTCAAGCCAGACAAATAGCAGAAGAAGGCGGATTGGAAATCGTACTTTCCGGTGTGAACATCGGCGATTTCGGTAAGACCACAGGGGAGTCTTTCCTGGACTTGCTTAAGGCATTGGACGAGGTGGAAAGCATCAAGCGGTTCCGCATCTCTTCTGTCGAACCCAACCTCCTCAACGAAGACATCATCCGTTTTGTGGCCAGTTCCAAGCGCTTCATGCCGCATTTTCATATTCCACTACAAGCCGGCGACGACACCCTGCTTCGCCTCATGCACCGCCGTTACGACACCAACTTGTTTGCCTCACACATTGCATTCATCCGCCAGCACATACCCCACGCATTTATCGGGGTCGACGTCATAGTGGGTAGTCGGGGCGAAACAGAAGCACTGTTTGAATCAGCCTATCGATTCATGGAATCCCTCGATGTGACCCAATTTCACGTCTTCCCCTATTCAGAAAGGCCAGATACCATGGCACTCGGCATTGAACACCAGGTGTCACAAGCTGATAAGAAGGTACGGCACGAACGCGTGCAAAACCTGTCGGACGCCAAATGGAAGGCCTTTTACGAACGCCACATAGGCACAGACCAGGTAGTACTCTTTGAACATGCGGTGAAAGGAAGCCGCATGGTAGGCTTTACCGCCAATTACATCAGAGTCGAGGCCGAATACCACCCTGAGTGGGTCAACAATCTGGTCTCCCTGCGATTGGGTAGCTTTAATGAAGAAGGAACGGCGTTGACGGCCATCACCTAACTAGCGGCCCTTGCCTGGCAATAGGAATGCTCTACCTTAAATGATACGTTGATAACACTCAATAACAATGAAAAATTGGTCCGACAAATGGCTTTTCTGGCTCCTCAAGCCCCTCTCTCTCCTGCCTCTGGGTTGTTTGTATGCCTTTTCCGACCTGTTCTTGTTTCCGGTGGTTTATCTCTTGGTGGGCTACCGGCGCAAAGTGGTCAGGACCAATCTGGCCAATGCCTTTCCCCACTGGTCGAAAGCCGAGCGTAAGCGCGTTGAGGTGCGTTTCTACCACCATTTCTGCGACAGTTTTATGGAAATGATCAAGGTGTTGAGTCTGTCGCCTGAAGAAGCCGGTCGACGCATGCACTTCGTTAATCCAGAAGTGGTAACCGATTTTGCCGCCAAAAATCAAGGCGTCCTACTCCTGATAGGCCATTACGGCAATTGGGAATACCAACCCTTCCTTTTTTTGAACATGCTCAAACAGGGTAACCAACAAGGATACAGTGTCTATCGCCCTTTGAAAAGCCGGGCTTTTGATTATCTTTACCAACGCATCCGTACCCGGTTTAACGGCGGCATTGTTGCCAAAGACGATACTTACCGGCTTGTGATTCGCCTACGTCGTGACAACATTCCCGGCGTGTTCGGTTTGGTGAGTGATCAATCGCCGTCAAAGAATAACCTGCACTATTGGACGACCTTCCTCAACCAGGATACGGCCATTTTGACCGGCCCAGAGCGCATGGCCAAGCAGACAGGTTTTGCTGTCGTCTATGGCGATGTCACAAAGGTAAAGCGAGGCTACTACCAAACCCAATACATCTGTTTGACCGATCAGCCCAAAGAAGAGCCAGAAAACAGCCTGACAGAGCGCTACGCCCGCTTGATGGAAGCCACCATCCTGAGGGATCCTGCTTACTGGCTGTGGACGCACAAACGCTGGAAACACAAACGCACTGAACATGCCAATTGACCAACAAATGATAAAAACGCCCTTGAAGACCGCTGTGGTCATACTAAACTGGAATGGTCTTTCTCTGCTCAAGCAATGGCTGGGTACAGTGGTGGACTATTCCCTCAACAAAGAGGGCACTGTTGAAGTGGTGTTGGCCGATAATGGTTCGACCGATGGTTCCCTCGACTATGTCAAAGAAACATATCCAACCACCGTCAGGTGTATTGACCTCCAACACAACCACGGCTTTGCCGAAGGCTACAACCTGGCCTTGACTCAGGTGGATGCCGAGTATGTGGTGCTACTCAACTCAGACGTGGAGGTTACGCCAGGTTGGTTAGATACACTGATCGATTACCTTGATCGTCATCCGGAGGTAGTAGGCTGCCAACCAAAAATCCGCGCCCTGAAGCAACCCGAATTGTTTGAACATGCCGGTGCAGCCGGTGGGTACATCGACTGGCTAGGGTACCCATTTTGCAGGGGTAGGGTCATGAACGACGTGGAGGTCGATACTGGGCAATACGAGGCTGTAGTGGACGTCTTTTGGGCAACTGGAGCCTGTCTATGTATACGATTGGATACCTTCAGGGAAGTTGGAGGCCTGGATGCCCGTTTTTTCGCCCACATGGAAGAAATAGACTTGTGCTGGCGACTCTGGCTGCGGGGCTACCGATTGGTCTGTGTGCCCCAAAGCACGGTCTTTCACCTGGGAGGCGCCACCCTGTCGAAAAGCAATCCACGAAAGACCTTCCTGAACTTTCGGAACAACCTGTTGATGATTTACAAGAACCGGTCAACCGCTTCACTTTGGACCGTCATGTTGATAAGAGGTGTGATGGATTACCTCTCTGCACTGGTGTTCCTGTTGAGCGGTAAGACCGGCGACGCCCTTGCCGTTGTGAAAGCCAGGGTGGCCTTTTGGCAGCTACGTGGGCGTTTCAAGACGCAACGCCTGGAAAACCTACGGTTAGCCAAGCGTCGCGACATACCAGGCGTGTACAAAGGCAGCTTGGTGTTGGGGTATTATTTGCTGGGTAAGAAGCGGTTTCCCGATTTTTTCCGTTGAAACCAACGGATCAATAACCCAGAATCTTCATCATCGATTTGTAACTCTGTTCCTTGGCGAAAAGTTTGGTGTAGTACTCGCCGTTCTCGTCAATGTCGATCAGTACCATTTTAGGCGCTGGGATCAAGCAGTGTTGGATACCCCCGTAACCGCTCAACGATTCCTGGTAGGCTCCACAATGGAAGAAGCCGATGTATTGCTCCTTGTCCGGAACGATTTTGGGCAGGAACACAGCGTTGGAGTGAGCTTCAGAGTTGTAGAAGTCCTCGCTGTCGCAGGTCAGGCCACCCAAGTGAACCCGTTGATATTCAGAGTCCCAGTTGTTGATGGCCAACTGAACAAAACGCTGGTTGATGGCCCAGGTGTCGGGCAGGGTTGTAATAAAAGAACTATCGATCATATTCCACAACTCCCTGTCGTTCTGTTGCTTCTGGTTGATGATGGAATACAGCATGGCGCCACTTTCTCCCACGGTGAATGAGCCGAATTCGGTAAAGATGTCCGGCTCCTTGACCTTGTTCTGCACGCAGATGTTCTTGATCTGTGAGATGATTTCCTCAGCCATGTATTCATAATCGTATTCAAAGTCCAGGTGGACCTGAATGGGGAAGCCCCCGCCTATGTTGATGGTGTCGAGTTCAGGGCAAATCTGTTTCAATTCACAGTACAGTTCAACCGCTTTGATCAATTCATTCCAGTAATAAGCGGTGTCCTTGATGCCCGTGTTGATGAAAAAGTGAAGCATCTTCAGTTCGACCAACGGATTGGTGTTGATCTTCTCCAGGTAATAGGGAATGATGTCGTTGTAACGAATGCCCAACCTGGAAGTATAAAAGTCAAACTTGGGCTCTTCTTCAGAAGCAATCCGGATACCCACCTTGATGGTTTGATCCATATCCTTCATCAACAAGTCAAGCTCGAACTTGTTGTCAAGGATGGGTATGGTGTTTACAAAGCCCTGTTTCAGAAGACCTTGAATGTTCTCGATGTATTGAGGACGCTTGAATCCGTTGCAGATGATGTATTTGCTTTTATCCAATTTGCCCATCTCATACAGCGTCTCAATGATGTTGATGTCGAATGCCGATGAGGTTTCAATATGAACGTTGTGCTTGAGTACTTCTTCCAGAACAAAGGAGAAGTGGGAGCTTTTGGTGCAGTAACAATAGTGGTAATCACCATCGTATTCAGCCTTGGCCATGGCTACATTGAACATCCTCCTGGAGCGTTGAATATTTTGGCCAATTTTAGGTAAGTAGAAGATTCTCAGTGGTGTACCATACTGCTTAATGACGTCCATCAAGGGGATGTTGTACCAGCTCAATTCATTGTCAACCAGGCTGAACTCATCGTTCGGAAATTCAAACGACTGCTCGATCAGATGGATATACTTGTTCTTCATTTTGCCGTTTTGTGAAAATCCGACTCACTTGGATTGGATGAGACGAAGCAATCCGAGTGAGATGGATTGGGTGAATACTTATTAGGGACGGCAAAAGTACGTAAAGTTTTGTATGTCTGGATAAAAATTGGAAACTATTTTCCGTCAACGGGTAAGAATGATACTGGCACTTTCCATTTCACCCACCAGGGGCGGATTGGTCTTGGTTAGTGTGACTTCCAGGCTGGAAATAACAGGAAAAGTCGCCTTGAGTTGTTGACAGATCCGTTCAGCGGCGTGTTCAAGCAGGTTGGAAGGTATGGCCATGGCCTCTGCGACGACTTGATACACCTCGGCGTAATTGAGGGCATGATCGATGGCGTCCGTCAGGCAAGCGGTACTGAAATCACCGCCCAGTTTTAAATCGACCATAAACGTATTGCCCACTTTGCGCTCTTGATCAAACACACCGTGATAGGCGTAAAACCGCAGGCCTTTTAAATATAGGTAGTCCATTGTGCAGGGAGTTTGATTCAAATGTACAGGTTTAGGTTCATATCCGGACGAATCGTCCATTATTTTGTGCTTTATTGAGGTAAATATGTATTTTTGTGGTTCTAATCATGTAACAATGGCAAAAGAAGTACCACCAACCAATACTACCGTGTACAGCGTGATCGCTGTGGGAACGCGGATTGAAGGAACAATTGAAACCGACAACGATATTCGCCTGGATGGCCAATTACTGGGAGACATGATCTGTCACGGTAAATTAGTGCTCGGATCGAACGCCTATTTAAAAGGCACCATTCATTGTGTCAATGCTGAAATTCTAGGCAAAGTTGATGCCGATGTGGAAGTAAAGGAGGTCCTTTCGTTGCGCAGTCAGGCAGTACTCAATGGTCAGGTCAAAGCTTCGACGTTGATGATAGAGCCAGGGGCTGTGTTTAACGGTACCTGCAGTATGGCGCAAGCTGAAACAGCCAACGTGGAATAAATAAAGGTGAAAGTGACTGTTTGAACGGTTCTCCTTTTCGTGCAGTACAACAGTGGAATCCTGTGTTCCCGTTGTATGTAAAAACGCCCTCAACCGAATGGTTGGGGGCGTTTTGCATGAGGTAGTTTCGGAGTGATCCGGTTGGCGGTTATCAGCCGCACTTCGAATAGCCACAGTGTGTGCAGTGCAGACAGCCTTCTTCGTAAACCAGGCTTTCGTTGCCGCAATCAGGGCAGATCTGACCTTTGGCCTCCGTGCCGTTGGGCAAGTATTTCTTCAAGGCGCGTTCCACACCATTCTTCCAGGTGTTGATGGATTCGCTGTCCAGATCGAGACCGGTGATCAACTTAAGTACCTGGTCAATGGGCATACCGTAACGAAGCACTCCGGAGATCAGTTTGGCGTAGTTCCAGTATTCGGAGTTGAACTTTTCAGACAGTCCTTCGATGGTTGTTTTGTAGCCTCTCTTGTTGGAGAATTGGAAGTCGTAACGCTTAATGCCTGTCTCTTCGTCAACGTTCTTGATGATCTTGCCGTTGGTGACATTCTTGGGCAGTACGATACCCTCTTCGTCGTCCTGGATACCAGTGAAGATCTCGTATGGCCTACCATCGTTCAGACCGATAAAGGCAATCCACTTTTCCTTGTTGTTCTGGAAACGCACCACGTCAGCTTCCAGTTCTTTGGGCCTTTTGGGTGTATGTTCAGGGTAACAGATCAATTTGCGCGCTTCGTCCTTCTTGTCCTCCTCTTTCTTAGGTGTAGGCGTGGCTGAGATGAGTACGCCTGAGCGTGAGCCCTCGCGGTACACCGTGCAACCTTTGCAACCACTGCGCCAGGCTTCCATGTACAGTTGGCCGACCAGTTCTTCGGTGGCATCGGTGGGCAGGTTGATGGTGACGCTGATGGAGTGATCCACCCATTTCTGGACACGGCCTTGCATCCTGACCTTCTGAAGCCAGTCGACATCGTTGGAGGTTGCTTTGTAGTAGGGCGACTTGGTGATGAGTTCGTCCAACTCTTCCTGATCGTATTGCTTGGCTGTGGGGTAACCGTTGGCTTCCATCCAGGTCACAAACTTGTGGTGGAAAACGATGTATTCCTCGAAGCAGTCGCCGTTTTCGTCCTGATGATCTATCCTGGACTGTTTGTCGTTGGGATTGATCTTGCGGCGGCGCTTGTAGACCAGGTTGAACGCTGGCTCGATGCCGGAAGTGGTTTGTGTCATCAGGCTGGTGGTGCCGGTCGGAGCAATGGTGAGGCAGGCAATATTGCGGCGTCCGTATTGCTTCATTTCGGTCATCATCTCAGGGGCGGCGGTAGCCAGGCGTTGGATGAACGGGTTGTGCTTTTCACGTTCGTAATCGAAGATTTCAAAGGCACCACGGTCTTTGGCCAGGTTGACGGAGGAACGGTAGCATTCCACGGCCACGCATTTGTGTACTTCTTCAGAGAACGCAGAGGCTTCTTCCGTACCGTAGCGCAAACCAAGGGCGGCCAACATATCGCCTTCGGCGGTTGTGCCCACACCTGTACGTCTGCCCTTGAGGGTTTTTGAGCGGATCTTTTCCCAAAGTTCCCTTTCGGTGCGCTTCACCTCGCCACCTTCGGGGTCGGAGAGAATCTTTTCCATGATCATGTCGATCTTTTCCATTTCCAGGTCAATGATATCGTCCATGATGCGCTGGGCCAATGCGACGTGTTTTTTAAACAAGTCGAAGTCGAAATACGCTTCTTTGGTGAAGGGCTTCTGTACGTAGGAGTACAGATTGATGGCCAGCAAGCGGCAGCTATCGTAAGGGCACAAGGGGATTTCGCCACAAGGGTTGGTAGACACCGTGCGGAAACCCAGGTCGGCATAGCAATCGGGAACAGATTCCCTTAGGATGGTATCCCAGAACAACACACCGGGTTCGGCCGATTGCCAGGCATTGTGGACAATCTTTTCCCAAAGGGACTTGGCGTCGATATCTTTGGTGTAGACAGGGTTTTTGCTGTCGATGGGGTATTGTTGAGTAAAGGGAGTGCCGGTTGAGGCCGCTTCCATGAACCCATCGTTGATTTTTACAGAAACATTGGCGCCTGTCACCTTGCCTTCACTCATTTTTGCATCAATGAAGGATTCGGAATCGGGGTGCAGGATGGAAACACTCAACATCAAAGCACCACGGCGGCCATCCTGAGCCACTTCGCGGGTGGAGTTGGAGTAACGTTCCATAAACGGTACGATACCGGTGGAGGTAAGAGCTGAGTTCTTTACCGGTGTGCCTTTGGGCCTGATGTGGGAGAGGTCGTGTCCAACACCACCGCGGCGCTTCATGAGCTGTACCTGCTCTTCGTCAATTTTCATGACGGCACCGTAGGAATCGGCAGGGCCGTCTACACCGATAACAAAGCAGTTTGACAGTGAACCTACCTGGTAGTTGTTGCCAATGCCCGTCATGGGGCTGCCTTGAGGAACGATGTAGCGAAAGCCGTCGAAAAGCTCGAAAAGTGCCTTCTCTCCAATGGGGTTGGGGTAGTTCTTTTCTACGCGGGCGATTTCCGACGCCAGGCGTCTGTGCATGTCGCTGGGATCTTTTTCAAACAAGTTGCCGTGCGAGTCTTTCAGCGCATACTTGTTGACCCAGACACGGGCCGCGAGCTCGTCACCCTGGAAGTAGTCGAGGGAGGCGGCAAAGGCCTCGTCGTGTGTGTACGTCTTTTTCACTTTCTTAATCTTTATGTAGGATAGGTTTACTGCAGGATTTCCCGTATCGTTTACGGTTATGCAATGTTAGCCCATAAAGACGGTATCACAAAATGTTTCTCGTAAAGAGATTGTTAAATGTGAAAATTTCCAAAAGAAAAATGTAACTAGCAGAAATACAGGCACATAACATTAAATTAATGCGACGAAGTTTTCATTTTGGAAAATTTCGTGATAGAAGGATTTGCCAAAAATGGTCAACTTGGGAAAATCGCTTTAAGTGGATGTGTCGACTGATTTGTACAGTCGTCGATTGGGAGATTGTTGCGCTATGTGTATCTTTGCGCCTATGGAAACTTCTTTTACACTAAAAACCAGGCGTACCGTTCGCGCCTATACCGACAAGGCACTTGATCAGGCATTGCTCGATGATCTGTTGGAGTCGGCCTTCAGGGCCAGCAACACCGGTAACATGCAGGCTTACGCCGTGATTGTGACCAGGGATCAGGCCCGCAAGGAGGCCATGGCCCCCATGCATTTCAACCAGCCTCAGGTGAAACAAGCGCCTGTCGTGTTGACGTTCTGCGTTGATTTCAACCGGATTACCCGTTGGTGTGAACAACGCCAGGCTGAGCCGGGTTTCGATACCGTTCAATCGTTCACGTACGGAGCCATCGACACCATTATCGCTGCTCAGGCTTTTTGCACCGCAGCCGAAGACAAGGGGTTGGGCATCTGTTACCTGGGTACTACGACGTATAATGCAGGCCCTCTGTGCGAGTTGCTGGAATTGCCGCCGCTTGTCGTGCCTTTGACCACCATCACGGTGGGTTATCCGGCTGAAACGGCCATGAGCGGACCCTTGTCCGACAGACTTCCGATGGAAGCCGTGGTTCATGAAGAAGTGTATCATGACTTCACGCCTGAAGTCATCGACCGCGTGTACGGTCCTAAGGAAGCGTTGCCGGAAAACCAGCAGTTTGTGACGATTAATCAAAGGTCAACCTTAGCCCAGGTCTATGCCGGCATACGCTACACAAAAGCGGACAACCAGCGGTTTTCACAGGCTTGGATTGAGGTACTCAGAAAGCAGGGTTACTTGGACTGAAGCTGCTTCTCAATATCTTCGACACATGTCTTGAGCTTCTTATCAGTTTCAAGCCAGTTACCAACTGTCTTGCAGGCATGCAGCACGGTAGCGTGGTCGCGTTTGCCTATCAACTCACCGATGGTGGAGTAGGATTTGTCCGTATATTTTCTTGACAGGTACATGGCAATTTGCCTGGCCTGTGATATTTCCTGTTTCTTTGACTTCGATTGAATGAGCGACGGTTCGATGTCGAAATAACGACAAACCTCCTCTTCGATCAGTTCCACGGAGATGCTGCGTTCCTGGGTGGCAACAGCGTTGGAAACAACACGTTTGGTCAGTTCCAGGTCGACTTCCTTGGCGTAAATCACTGAGTGAGCCATCAGGGAGACCACAATACCTTCCAGGTCGCGGACGTTTTCCGTCGCGTGACGAGCGATGTAACCGATGACATCGTCTGAAAACTGCAAGCCGTCCCGTTGGAGTTTGCTCAGGAGGATGGAGACCCTCAAGGCGTAGTCCGGTTTTTCCATTTCAGCCGTCAAGCCCCATTTGAAACGGGTCAACAGGCGTTCTTCGATACCGGACAGATCTTTTGGGGCCCTGTCGCAGGTGAGAACCAGCTGTTTGCCGTTTTGGTGCAAGTG
>JAAYBL010000183.1 GCA_012718945.1 Bacteroidales bacterium | reverse complement strand
CTCCATCAGCTGGCGCTTTAGTCTATGAAAACACGTCACCACATACTATATGGACTGATGGCCCCACTGATAGCGGTGCTAACCCTGGCCTGTACCTCCGAAATCGAATTGGACCAACCCTATTATGAACCCAAAATCGTTGTTGACGGATACATCGAAACCGGTCAGTTTGCCCACGTCTACCTGACCTGGAGTTCCCCCTTTCTCACCCAATACGATTCGGCTTCCATCCGCGCCACGTTCATCAATAACGCCACCCTGACACTGACCACAGCCACCGGCGACTCGGAAGTCATGACCCTGTTTCGAAACAACGCCTTTTTCCCGCCCTTCGTCTACCGAACCACCCGTCTGAAAGGCGAGGAGGGAGGCACGTACACACTGACTGTCAACTATAAAGGCAAACAGGTCACCGCCACAACCACCCTGCCCGCCGTGCCCACCCTGGGCGATTTGATCATGGAGCCCGTTTCCGATACTACCGGCTACCTGCTGGCCGAGGTTCAGGCAGCAGCCACCCAGCCCACCTACCTGTTTATACAGACCAAAAGCCAACTGGCAAACGACAACTATCACCCTTCCAGAATCCCCGTGATGCTACTGGAACCCAGCGACCCGCCCCTCATGAAGCGCCTCTCGGTTTTCCGTTCACCAGCCACCAACCTCCGCCTCCTGGATACCCTATCGACCTTTTACGACGAATGGCCCTTCCAATTGTTCGCGCTTGAAGACACGGTCATGGTCAAAATTGGTGCCATCGACGAGACCTCATTCGACATTCTGAAAAGCCTTTTTGTCGACCAGGCCATTCGAAACAACCCCTTTGCCTTCAACACCGCCGGCATTGTGACCAATATACAAGGAGGCATAGGGCGTTGGACAGGCATAGCCACAGCACCCGCACGCCTGTATATTGGCCACCCATAATCTATCTGTGCATGGTGTGAAAAACGCCAATATTTCGTACATTTGAGGGTTTTCAATACGAGCGTTCAATATGGAATCAGGTAACACCCTTCGTTGGACAGATGCGCTATCCATCGGTAATCCTCACATCGATAAGGAACACGTCCGCATCATAGAGCTATACAATAAATTGGCCGATGGCCTCAGTAAAGGGCTTGACAGAAGACAATTTGCCGAAATTTTGTCCGGTATGTTCGATTACAGTTTATTCCACTTCAAGCACGAAGAACTGTACATGAAACTGATTGAATATCCTGAACTGGATGCTCACAAGGAACAGCACAAAGCCTACATCCTGCACGTTTCACAACTGAACGCCAACTTCTTTTCCCCTGATTCTACAGAGCCGGAAGTCATCCTGACCTTCCTCGGAAACTGGTGGCGCAACCACATTCAAAAGGCAGACAAACAATACGAATTGTACAAACAAGCCCATCATCCTGAAATGGATATTGATTGGGAACTACTGTGGTTATCATAAAGAGCCTCACAATGTAAAAAAGAAGGGACTCCGTTGAAAAGAAACAGGCACATTGTTTTTATTGATTCACCTTTTTTATTACCTTTGCGGGGTTTTGTAAAAATACCGGGATTTTGGGCAAAT
>JAAYBL010000182.1 GCA_012718945.1 Bacteroidales bacterium | reverse complement strand
CCCAGCACCCACACAAACAATAGTAGGACCTGTGTTGTTTTCATAGCGGCACTATTACTTGGTGATTGCTTTTTCCAGTTCCTCCAACCGTCGTTGTTGAGATTCAATCAATCGCTGCTGCTCTATCGTGTACAAGGTTAATTCCTCAATTTTCTGCAACAATCTGATCTGCATTTCCACCAGATTAAGACCCTTCTCTTTTACTTCAGAGGCTGATGGTACATTGGGTAGATGCCCGTTGGTTTGAATAAAGTCGTCAACATCTTTCAAAGTGGGCAGGCTGTAATCTTCGGCAAATACAAAATCGGCAAATTGGCCGATGGGCTCCACTTTGATTTCCATGGCTCGGATGATGCCATTTACATCAAGCAAGTATTGAGGATTGTTGGTGCCGATGCCTATATTGCCACCGTTGAAATACGAATTGCCAGAAGAAACTAAATGTATACGAAGATCTTTGCTTGTCGTTGAAGCGGCGTGCCAAAGTTGTAATGAGCTTACCAGCTCACCTTGGTCAGAACCACCCGGCTGCAGCATGAAAATGTTATGGGCATAATCTCCCGGTTGCGTGCCCATCATCATACGGTGACCGTACCAGTAGAAATGATTTGTGTTACTGCCGCTATAAGAGTTATAGTCATCCGACCTCAAGTACATACTGCCGTGAACGTGGAGTTTATGAAAGGGCTGCGTCTCTCCAATGCCCACATTGCCGTTGCTTCTTAAAATAGTCACTTTGGTTAAGCCGTTTGTTTGTAACGACAAATCAGAGTAATAAGAACTGATTTTGGCATCGTTTAAATAAAGTGGCTTGTTGAATTGAAAACGCGACCTGTCAGTAGAAAACGACGAATATGTTGTGTTCGTTGGGCCCATCAAGAGAGAACCAAACATTGTGCTTACCGATAGTGCACCCCCGGTTCCACCCCCACGAATCGGACCATTGATATGTAATTTTGTGGCTGGATTGACTATGCCCACCCCTAGGTTTCCGGCAATTGTGGCATTGCCGTTTGTTAAAAAGGTATCGTCGAATGTAAAGGTACTTGAAGAGTATTCGATAAAAAAGCCATTATACTCCTCATCTCCATCCACATAACAAATACTGCCATCTGAAACAAATTCTATTTTGGCCTTACCATTGGGTATGGTTGTAGTAATTGTACCATATTCACTCCCTGACAGTTCACAAAGCAACGTTTCATCCCCGGCATCACTCACGTTGTATATGTAGACATAATCACAATATTCCTCTGTATCAACATCATAAACGATTGTTATTTTCTGATACGTATTTGTGTTGATAAACCAACATTCATTCATCTCATTGTTATAGTAGTAGTCCTCAACACTACAATAACCACTAGTACCATTAAGATCATAGGTTGTTGCCCATGTCATTAGACTGCTCATCGTTAGGATGGCAGTTATCAACTTACTCTTCATATCGTTCGTTTTCATGGCTTATACATTGGTAGTCAAATTAGTTCTTTTTCTTAGATGCTTGCTTCATCTCAGCAATGTTCTTTCTTTCCGAGCGCTTTATTGCCAACTGTTGTTTTTGTTCCAGAGATAAAAGAGCTTCAATCTCAATTTGGTGGTTTTCAAGAGCCTCTTTTTTTATGCTTTGTCGAACCTCAAATGAAATAGAGTCCAGTTCATTAATGCTATCTCTTACTGTAATAAATCTTTTCGTTAAGACCAAGAGGGCCGTCTTTTGATTTTGAGTAAGAGAAAGATCGCTGCTCCATCTGGAAACAGCCCTCTGCACACATACCTCAATCGAAGTGGTCGTTTGCTCCTGAGCCTTTGTAGGGTGAATACAAATACAAAAAAGGAACGTGTAAAAAAGCATCCATCGGGTTCGTTTCATCGCATTAGATTTTTGTGTGAGTTCGTATTGTTTTTGAAATTTTCAATGACATTCAGGTTGTTCAAGATCTCTTATCTTAGTGAATTTTCAATAACTGCTACCCCAAAGAATCTTCATACAATAATGCCGGAAGCCCCATTAAATCTAAGGTTCAGATTATTAAACATATAAATGCCTCCATAGCAACAAGATGCCCCATTTAAAAACGCAATATCAAAACATTATTTTGAATTTCCAATAGCAAATCACTGATTATTACACCCCTCGAAAAGAAGTGATTAGAGACAAAGCCGCTCCTCCGTTAATAGAGTGCAACTTATTTAAGGGAGACCAAGCCTGGCGGGGTGACATCCCTACCCTTACGATCTTACCGATAAATCAGCGTAGATAAATTAACAGGATGAAAAACCTGATTGGCCAGATCCCTGAGACGGGAAGGCGTGAAGGCCTCGATTTTGGCGATCAAGGTTTCGAGGCTGTCGTAGTGGTTGAAATAGAGTAGGCTCTTGCCCATGCTCAACGTGCTGTTTTCCTTGTTTTCGGCTGAAATCTGTACCTGCCCAAAGAGTTGTTTCTTGGCAGCGTGCCACTGCAAACTGGTGAGCGGCACCTCGCAAAGACGTTTAAGTTCCTTGTGGAGTAAGGTCAGGCAACGCTCCACATCCTTGGGATCGGTGCCAAAATAGACGGTGAACAGGCCGGTATCGGTAAACGAAGTCACGTTCGATTCCACGGAATACACTAGACCTGACTTCTCACGCATGGACACGTTGAGGCGGCTGTTCATGCCGGGGCCACCCAGGATGTTATTGAGGAAATAAAGACCGGTGCGAGCCTCTTCAAACAAGGAGAAACTTTCACTACCACAGACCACATGGGCCTGATGGGTGTCTTTGTCCATTACCTGCCTGAAGCCTTTGGCCGGAATCGGTTTGACCGAGGACCCGTTCTTTGGAGCCTCACCCATGGGTAAACTACCCAGGTAGTGCTCGGCCAACGCCACCACCTTGCTGAAGGGCAAAGGCGCCTGAGAATAAAACGCCACGTTTTGGGTGGTATATTGGCGGCGGTGAAACGCCACCATGTCGTCACGCGTCAAGGCATTCACCGTTTCAGGCAGGCCCAGGATGCGGCAGCCCAGTGGATGACCCAGGTAAAACAAGTGATCGAAGTCGTCAAAAATCAATTCGGAGGGACTGTCCTCGTAGGTGTTGATTTCATCCAGAATGATGGTACGTTCCGTTTCAAAAGTATCTTCAGGAAAAGTGGCGTTGAAAAACAGATCGCTCACCAACTCCAGGGCACGTCGGTAGTCCTTTTTTAAGAAGAGGCTGTACACAAACGTCTCCTCTTTGGTGGTGTAGGCGTTCAACTCACCACCCACCCGTTCCATACGGTTCAGTATCTGATGGGATTTGCGCTTGGCCGTCCCTTTGAACATCATGTGTTCCGTAAAATGGGCCATACCGGCTTCCTCACCATCCTGGCGGGAACCAGCTTTGACGACCAGGCCGCAACAAGACAAGGTCCCGTGACAGGGCTTGTGGATAAGACGCAGGCCGTTGGATAGGGTATGGATGGAAGGTGTCAAACCGTTGGATGAAAGCATCCGCAAAAGTACACATTTTTCCGGCGGAAAAACCGATATTTGCAGGCACAAACAAACACTATGCTACACATCGGAATTTATTGCTCAGCCAGCACCCATATCGACCCCGTGTTCAACGACGGCGCCGTTAAACTAGCCACCTGGATGGGTCAACAACACCTCACCCTGATCAACGGCGGCTCCAACCAAGGCCTGATGGCCATCATGTCACGCACCATACAGGAACAAGGAGGACGCAGCATTGGCGTCATCCCGGAAAACTTCAAAGCCAGGGGATGGTTCAGCCCTTACACCGATGAAACCGTATTTGTCTCTGATTTGAGTGAACGCAAAGACGTGATTAAGGAAAGAAGCGATGTCTTGGTAGCTTTTCCCGGTGGCATCGGCACGCTCGACGAATTTTTCGACGCCTGGGCTTCGTTCAACCTGGGTTTTCACAACAAACCCATCCTGCTGGTCAACATCAACGGCTTTTACGACCCCCTCATCACTTTCCTGGATTCCCTGAAAACAGCCCGTTTCACCCACGATTTTCTGCCCAATCCGCTCACCATCGTGCACAGCGTTGATGCCTGCATCGATTACCTGTCTCACATAGCGTATTTTTCGGCGAACTCCACCGACAGGTAGTTGTCGTACGATTGACAGACCTCGGCTGCAAAGTCGAGGCCGCAGTTAATGATCGCATCCCAATCCCTTTCGTTCAACGTGGGGAGATCGACCCTGCGTACCCTGGCCCTCAGCAAACCAAACAAGATGCCTGCGTTGAAATTGTCACCGGCACCCACCGTACTGACGGGCTCGATGGTTCTGGCCTCGTAATGCTTGGAAAAATTCTCGCCCCAGACCTCAACACCCTTGTCGGCAGCCGTGAAAATGAAGTTGGGGGTATAAAAGCGGATTTTATTCCGGTAAATGAGCTCCGGGTCAGTCATTTTGTACAAATGGCGGAAATCATCCTCAGAACCCCTGATGATATCGGCAAACTCGTAATTCTCAATCAGAATGGTCGACAACCGCACCGCTTCATCTGCGTGTGACTGCCTGAAATTGACGTCGTAATAGATGATAGCCCCTTTATCCCTGGCCTTTTCCAAAAAGTCCACCAACTTTGGCCTCAACTGCGGATTCAGCGCGTAATACGACCCAAACAGCACGATATCGTCGGCTTCCACCTTGGGTAGAATGGCATCAAAACGTGCCCGGGGATGGTCCTTGTAAAACACATATTCTGCATCATTCTGAGCGTTAAGAAAGGCCAATGCCACAGCCGAACGGGCATCGGGATTCAAATCGAGGTGGTCAGTGTTCAGGTGGTTGGCCTTCATAAAGTCTCTGATCAAACGTCCCACCTTATCGTCACCTGTTTCACTGATGAAAGTAGCCGGAATCTTGAGGCGACCCAACGATACCATGGCGTTGAACGTGGACCCACCAGGAATGGCTACCGTGGGTTGATTGTTCGTAAACAGAATATCAAGGATGGTCTCTCCTATGCCGATGATTTTGCGCATGATGGTCGATTTTTCACAAAAATACACAAACACAAAAAACAGGCCAACTGGAGCCCGCAAATAGTTGAAAAATAATCCGTACCTTTGCGCCCGCTGTTGCTGATAACAGTGATTAAACCGATTTAATGAAGACATTTGAAGAATTGGGAATCATGTCCTCCATCCTGAAGGCGATTTCCGAACTGGGATACGAAAATCCCATGCCCGTACAAGAAGAAGTGATTCCTTACCTACTGGGCGAAGCAAACGAGGTCATTGCCCTTGCGCAGACCGGCACAGGAAAAACCGCCGCATTCGGCCTCCCCATTATCCAACACATTGACGTCGCAAACGCAGCCCCACAGGCCCTCATCCTTTGTCCCACCCGTGAGCTCTGCCTCCAGATAGCCGACGACCTCAACGACTATTCCACCTACATCGACGACCTGAAAGTCCTGCCCGTCTACGGCGGTTCCAGCATAGAAAGTCAAATCAGAGCTCTCAAAAGGGGTGTTCACATTGTAGTAGCTACACCAGGCCGTCTGCTCGATTTGATGAACCGCCGCTGCGTCGACTTGTCCGGCGTGGTCAACGTCGTCCTCGACGAGGCCGACGAAATGCTCAACATGGGTTTCACCGAAAGCATCGACGCTATCCTGGCCGAAGTGCCCGAATCCCGCAACATGCT
>JAAYBL010000181.1 GCA_012718945.1 Bacteroidales bacterium | reverse complement strand
TTGAACTGATTGCCTCCGAAAACTTTGTCAGCGACCAGGTAATGGCCGCCATGGGCACCTGCCTGACCAACAAGTACGCGGAAGGTTATCCAGGACGCCGTTACTACGGTGGCTGCGAAGTGGTAGACGAAAGCGAACAAATTGCCATCGACCGCCTCAAACAACTCTTTAACGCCGAATACGCCAACGTTCAACCCCACTCAGGTGCACAGGCCAACGCCGCCGTCTTCCTGGCCGTGATGAACCCCGGCGATTCCTTCCTCGGCCTCAACCTGGCCCACGGTGGTCACCTCTCACACGGTTCGCCCGTGAACAGCTCAGGCATTCTTTACCGTCCGCTGGCTTACAGCGTGAAAGAAGACACCGGCCGTGTCGACTACGACCAGATGGAAGCCATTGCCCTGGCCGAACGCCCCAAACTCATCGTAGGAGGTGCTTCCGCCTATTCACGCGAATGGGATTACGCCAGGATGCGTGCCATCGCTGATAAAATCGGTGCCCTGCTTATGATCGACATGGCTCACCCAGCCGGTTTGATCGCTGCCGGATTGCTGGAAAACCCGCTGAAATACGCTCACATTGTCACCTCAACTACCCACAAGACCTTGAGAGGCCCTCGCGGTGGTATCATCCTCCTGGGCAAGGATTTCGAAAACCCCTGGGGCAAAAAAACACCCAAAGGCGAAATCCGCATGATGTCATCACTGCTCGACTCCGCCGTCTTCCCCGGCATCCAGGGTGGTCCGCTGGAACACGTCATCGCTGCCAAGGCTGTCGCCTTTGGTGAAGCCCTTGACCCCTCCTACAAAACCTACCAGGCTCAGGTTCAGAAGAACGCCGCCGTTATGGCTCAAGCCTTCATGGATAAAGGATACAAGATTATCTCCGACGGCACCGACAACCACTCCATGCTCATCGACCTGCGCACCAAGTTCCCCGACCTCACCGGTAAAGTGGCCGAAAAAGCGCTGGTACTGGCCGACATCACTGTTAACAAGAACATGGTGCCCTTTGATTCCCGCTCCCCCTTCCTGACCTCAGGTATCCGTGTGGGTACCCCGGCCATCTCCACCCGAGGTGCCAAGGAAGCCTTGATGGGTGAAATCGTCGACTTCATCGACAGGGTATTGAGTGCCCCCGAAGATGCTGCCGTCATCAAAGCCGTCCGCGAACAAGTCAACAAAACCATGGCTGACTACCCGCTGTTCGCTTGGTAAGCACCCCCTACTTAAGAAAGCCAACCACAGGGTTGGCTTTCTTCTTTTTAAGGGATGGCATCCTTTTTCTGTAAAAAAAAGGATGCCATCCCCTTTTTTTATATATTTGTGGCGAAAGGTGGCTTGCAAGTTGCATTGCCACAATAACTTCCACCATGAAAACACGCCACATACCCCTATCTTGGGTCCTCTTGTTGTGCTTTTTTTTCAGCATGGCAAGCGTCAAGGCTCAAACGACGTTGCCTGACAACAACCAGGAAACAGAACTGACAGACACAGTTAAAACTGCAAAATGGTATACCCCTACCACGAAACATCCCAAGAAGGGGCAGGATCGCTCACCTGGTGATACCCTTTCTATCCTGGCAGCCCTGGATTCATCGTTTTCCATGATGCTGACCGCCATCAAACCGGCATCGACAAAAGCCACTCTCCAACTGGCCGATTCGCTTTCGGCAGTATTGATGGTTCAGGACACCGTCAAAACCAATTTATGGAACGGCATCAAATACAGGATCAAAGCCCTGCAGGACGAAACCAAACCCACTGGCCCGGCCTGGCTGTCCTTATTCTTTCCCCTGCTGCTTGGCCTGTGTCTGATTTACGCCCTCGTGGTGTTGCTGAAACTGTACGTGTTCAGACAAAAGATTGATTCTTAACCCCCAATGCCTCATCCCGTGAACGATTTCATCATCCCCGAAAAGGTCGTCACCGACGACAAACAATTGGAAAAACGCATCAGGGCAGCCATCAACGAATGGGCGGCCGGCTACAAAATCGACGCGTTTAAACACCTTGGCGACGAGATCAGCATCGAAAAGATGGCTCTATAACGGATAGTGTGGGTAATCAAATTTTAGTTTAGCCGTCAGGAAGTAAATCATGTTGATGTAG
>JAAYBL010000180.1 GCA_012718945.1 Bacteroidales bacterium | reverse complement strand
CTGAGGGGGCTTTGTATAAGAAGGTGACGACGCCTTGGAGTATTACGGCGAGTTATTCGTTGCGGTATGGGCAGTCGGGTTTCAACAAGCAGAAGCTTTATTATGATTATGCGTTTACGCACAATCTGAATCTTAGTGGTAATATTAGTCTTTACAATACGTGGAGGTTGACGGCTTCGACGAGTTATAATTTTCAGTATAAGGAGTTTTCGACGATGAATTGTTCGGTTTCGCGTGACTTGCATTGTTGGGAGATGTCGGCTAGTTTTATTCCGATTGGGAGGTATAAGTCGTATAACTTCTCGATTCGTGTCAAGTCTGGGATGCTCTCTGATTTGAAGTACGAGCAGCATCAGAATCAGCGGGACAATTACATTTGGGGGGATTAATTCTGCTCCCTCTTTTCCTTCGATTTCGACCTCATTTTTTCCTTCGATTTCGCTTCTGTTTTTTTCCTTCGATTTCGCTCTCCTGCGCTGTGCTTGGGTGTTGCCTTCAGCTCCGTTCCTCAAGGCTGGCGCACGCTTCGACATCGGCGCCAATCGCTCGTCTCAAGTGACTCGCGAGGTTGGCCTTGCCGCTCTCGTCGGGTTCGCTGGCACCCTTCGTCAATGTTGTCGGATTCAACACCCAACCCCGCTTCGGTGCGCTCCGGCATCAAAATCAACCTCGACTGGCAATGAAAAAAGGCTAACACGCTTCCAGCGTTGTTAGCCTTTTTTTGATTCAAAACCGACAGCATCTGTTCTATTTCTTTCATGGCGTTACCGTACCTTTACAGGGTCAAAACCGACCTTGGAGGGTATTGATTTTACCATGAAAGAAATTTTACCATGAAACACGTTGTAACAACGCTCGTCATGCTGGCACTCATAGGTAGTGCCCTTGCTCAGCCATCGACGACATCAAGTAAAGAAACCAAGCGCGACATCGCCTTTGGAACAGTGGTGAATCCGAAAGAACAGGTAAAAGCTTCGCGCAAGCTGGCAAAAGAATTGGCCAAGCCAGGCTCGGCCACGTGGAGGGGCAGGGGTGACCAGAAAAGGTATTATCATTTCCCCGACGCCAACACCGATGTGCCATACAGGGTATGCGTGCCCTCCAGTTGGGACGGGAAGTCCAAACTGCCCTTAGTGATGTTTCTGCACGGCGGTTGGAACGACGAAAGTTCCTACCTTGACCAGAACGACAAGCAGTTGGTTAAACTGGCCGATCAATACGGCTTTCTGTTGGTGTCGCCTTTGGGCTATAAAGGTGCTTATGGCAATTCTTTGAGATTGCCGGCTGTGTACGGTCGCCCCGATGAGGCTGCGAAAGTCCTGTCAGAACGTACCGCACAAAGGGATAGCACCAACATCCTCAGCGAGAAAGATGTGATCAACGTCCTTGAACTGGTGCTGAACGAATACCCGGTTGACCGCGAGCAATTGTTCCTGACCGGCCATTCCATGGGCAGCGGGGGCACCTGGTACCTTGGGGCTAAGTATAGTCAGTACTGGAAAGCCTTGGCGCCCATGTCGGGGCCTTTTCTTCAGGCATCCATGTATCCCTGGGAGCGCATCCGCAAAATGCCTATTTTTATCAGCGAAGGCACCAAAGCGCCGGCATCGCTGGAGGGTAGTCGTCAATTGGCTGCCTGGATGAAATCGAATGGATTCAATGTGGAATATAAGGAGGTCGATGCCGACCATGGGGGCATGGTACCCCTCATTTTGCCCGACGTGTTTGACTTCTTTACGAAATTCAGGCACCAGAAATCTCCGGCAAAGGGGCAGGTGGTTCAACAACTGGTTGTCCAGCATGATGGAAGCCCTAAGACCAATTTTCCGTTGGCTACCGATAAAGGGTTGGCTACCATCTGTTTTGACGCCTCCGACGACGTGTCGGTGCAAACTACGGCCCGGCTTTTTGCCGAAGATGTAGAAAGGGTTACCGGCAAGAAGCCAGCGTTGGTGTCGTCCAAATCTAAACTGGGCACCTATGCGGTAATTATTGGCACCATCGAAAAAAACCAACTGATCAACGAACTGGTCAAAACCGGGAAGTTGGCCACCGATGCCCTTCAAAGCCAATGGGAACGGTACACGATCAAAACCATCAACAACCCCTTCCCCGGTGTGAAACAAGCCTTGGTGATAGCTGGTAGCGACCGCCGTGGTACCTCGTATGGGGTATTTTCGATTTCTGAAACCATAGGGGTTTCGCCCTGGTATTGGTGGGCCGATGTGCCGGTGCAGCAGCGTGATGTGCTAACGATCAAGCCCATCGACTTCACCTCAAAAAGCCCTTCGGTCAAGTACCGTGGCATTTTTATCAACGACGAAGATTGGGGACTGAAGCCCTGGTCGTCTAACAATTACGAGAAAGAGCTGGGCGATATCGGCCCCAAAACCTACGCGCAGGTCTGCGAGTTGGTGCTTCGCTTAAAAGGAAATATGGTAGCTCCGGCCATGCACAGTTGTACGGGGGCGTTTTATTCACACCCCGAAAGCAAGGTGGCTGCCAATCGGTATGGCATTATCATGACCACTTCGCACTGTGAACCCTTGTTGTTCAACAATGCCGCCAAGTCGGAATGGGATAGCAAACGCGACGGGGAGTGGAACTATGCCAAAAACAAGGCTGTCATTCTCAAAAAAATGGCCGACCGGGTGCGCGAGGCCTCACCTTACGAGAATATATACACGATAGCCATGCGCGGCGTGCACGATGAGGGGCTGAGGGGTAACCTTTCCAGCCAGGAGAAGGTGGCGGTGCTTACCCAGGTTATGGCCGACCAGCGTGACGTGCTGACAAAATACCTGAAGAAACCGGCTACGGAAATACCTCAGATCTTTGTACCCTACAAGGAAACCATGGATGTGTACGAACTTGGGTTGCAAGTAGCCGACGACGTGACCTTGGTGTGGGTGGACGACAATTATGGGTACATGAAGCGCCTGAGTGGGCCTGAAGAGCGTAAACGCAGTGGTGGTGCCGGCGTCTATTATCATTTTTCGTACCTGGGTGCGCCTCATGATTATTTATGGCTCAACACCACGCCGCCCGTGTTGATGTACGAAGAACTAATGAAGGCTTACCTTACGGGGGCCGATCGTTATTGGCTGGTCAACGTGGGCGACATCAAGCCCGCTGAGTTGGGCATGCAAACCTTTTTAGAACTGGCCTGGGATGTTGAAAAGTTTGATTATGCCAGCATCAACCGCCACCAAAGTCAGTTTCTGGCCCGCACGTTTGGTACTGCCTACGAGTCATCGTTCCAGGAAATCCTGGACGATTATTACCGCCTGGCCTGGAGCCGCAAGCCTGAATTTATGGGTTGGGAACGCGAGTGGGATGCCCCCAGGTACAAGGAGTTGGCCAATACGGATTTCTCCTTTCAACACTACAACGATGCACAGCAACGGTTGGCCGATTACCAGCGGATTTCCGATAAGGTCGATAACCTGTTGAAGGCCTTGCCCGAGGCTTCACGCCCTGCGTTTTACGAGCTGATAGCCTATCCGGTGATGGGGGCCTGCCAAATGAACCGCAAGTTCCTGATGGCTCAGCTCAACAACGAACTGGTGAAAGCCAACAACCTGTCGAACGCCAATTGGGCGGCTGCTCAGGCGAAGGCGGCCTACGACAGCATCAACAGCCTGACCTTACAATACAACACCCTGTTGGATGGCAAGTGGGACGGCATGATGGCCCTAGCTCCGGGCTGGTGTGCCAAATACCAAAACATGCCCCACGTGACCATCAGTGAGGGTGTTGCCAGCACGCCGGTAGACCTGGCGCCTCAAGCAGACAAGAATAAGCGGGAGGGGTGTACCGTCATTGATCTGAAACAAATGAAAAACAAGGTGAGCCAAAACGGCCATTCCTTGCGGATCATCGAAGGCTTAGGCTACGATGGATACGCGCTTCAGTTGGGCGAAGCCACGGAGCAGACGGTTGACCCCACTAACCTTAATGGAACCCGGGTGGACTATGAATTTGCCGGTGTGACGGCCGATTCTGTGACCGTGCATGTGTACAGTGTGCCTTTCTGGGCCCTTCATAAAGGTAAAAGTACGCGCTACGGCCTGACGGTCGATGGGCAGCTCGTCGTGGTGTCGCAAAGTGACCACAAAGAGTATTCGGATGCCTGGAAAGACCGGGTGATGCAGAACAGTGTCCAAACGGTGGCCACCTTCCCGGTTGACAAAGCCAGGCCTACGCATACCTTTACCCTGACCTGTGGTGATCCGGGCATGATTATTCAACGGGTAGTGATTGATTGGGGCGGTTTGAAGAAAACCTATGTTGGCCCCTCAGCATTGCATTAAACACATTATCAATAAAAACGTTGGCATCATGAACAGAAGAATGCTCCTTTTTTGTGCCTGTATTTTTTTGGTACCATCTGTGGCGTTTTCTCAGACTGGAAAGACGCCACCCTT
>JAAYBL010000179.1 GCA_012718945.1 Bacteroidales bacterium | reverse complement strand
GAGTCTAGAATCGGTGGATCTTTCCAAAACAGCATTGACAGATATCCCCGACAATGCTTTTTCCAGTTGCAGCAGTCTAACAGCTGTACAACTTCCGCCCAACGTCATCACCCTAAGTGATTGGGCTTTTTCGGGTTGTTCAAAACTGAAAACCATCGATTTGTCCACTGCGCATAAACTTGTGACCATCAAGAATTCAGCCTTTAGCAATGCAAACATGGAGACCATCTCGTTCCCGGCCAGTCTGAAGACAATCGGTGATGGTGCCTTCCAGTACTGCTATGCGTTGAAAACGGTTGATTTATCGGCTTGTACGGGGTTGCTGAACATCAATGCTTCAACGTTCCAGTATTCACCCATCACTAAGCTGATCTTGCCGCCCAACCTGCTTTCCATTGGTATGAGTGCGTTTGAGGGTTGCAACATCATTGGAACAGTGGAGATTCCGGCAACGGTGACGGCCATCGGTAACAATGCGTTTGCGAACAATTCCAAGCTGACATTCTGTAAGACAGATGCCACAACGCCTCCTGTGCTGGGTAACGCTGTCTTCCCATCCACCATGGTGGCCGTCTTTGTGCAAGAGCAATGCATTGCAGCCTATGAAGCCGCCGCTGGTTGGGACGAATTTGACATCATCGGTGGGGAGCGATCGGTAACGGTACATGTCTCCAAACCAGGCACGTTAGCAACGTCCATTGTGGAACAAACCGGCATACCTCCCCGTCTGGTCACGACCATGGTGGTGACGGGTGATTTGAATGCCGTGGATTTTGAGAACATGCGCACCAACATGCCCTTGTTGCATACCTTGGATTTGTTCGGTACCGATGTGTTGAGCATACCTGAAGGGGCGTTCAAGAACAAAACCATTCTTACTTACTTCAAGGCTCCCGAGTTTCTGGTTGAAATCAAACCCAACGCCTTTGAGCATTGTTCCAACCTGAAGGACACCTTGGTATTGCCGGATGGCGTCATTACCATAGGCAGCAGTGCCTTTATCAACTGTAATTCGCTGACAGGCTTAAAATTGCCCAAGCGACTGATGACAATTGAAGCTCAGGCGTTTGAGGGGTGCAACGCCCTCAATCAGCCCCTGGTGTTTTCGAACAAGCTAAAAAGCATTGGCTACAATGCCTTTGCCGGATGCTCGTTGTTGAATGACACCCTGGTGCTGCCCTATTCGCTGGAAACCCTGGGCGAGTCTGCCTTTGCTAATTGCAGCAGCTTGAGGATGGTCGATTTGTCCGCTTGTTCCACCATCAAATCCATCCCAAGATCGGCGTTTACCGGTTGCACGTCCTTGTCGAAGGTGGAGTTGGCCAACGCGGTAACCGATCTGTCTGACAATGTGTTTGCCGGCTGTACCAGTCTGGCGACCATTAATTTCCCAACGAGTTTGGTGACCATCGGCAACAATACGTTTGATGGGTGCACGACGCTGGTTGGTATTGATTTGTCGAAATGTAAATTGCTGAGCACCGTGGGATCTGGTGCTTTTCAGTCGTGTTTGCGTTTGAAATCGGTGAATCTATCGCCTGTGTTGATGTCCATCGGGTCGATGGCATTTGGTTACAATACGGCCTTGATCAACATCAGCACCATGAATGAAACGCCGGCCACGCTGGGTGAGAATGTTTTCTACAAGGTGAAAACAAAGCGCTGCGTATTATCCATTCCTAAGGATGCCTATAATGACTATTTGAACGCTTCTCAATGGGGCTCTTTTGTTCAAATGAGTAACTTGATCGATGTGGTGGCTTCAACCGGTGGAACGGTGGCTTTCACCAGTATTGACACAGCCCAGGAGGTCAATCCTGTCAATAGTGCACCTTTGAAGGTGAGTCGAGCGGTGTCAATTCCTGCTTTTGAGGTGAATCCTTCTGCAGCCTTGATTGAAAACGGAGCCAGGATTTGTGTGCTTGATAACCAGGCGATTAAGTTCTTCATCACACCAGATGAAGGCACTTACATTGAACGGGTGCGCTACAACAACGTGGATGTCACGGACCAGGTGGTGAATGGCGTTTTCTCCTCACCCTCCGTTAATGCGTCAATGGGCTCCATAGAAATCTTATTCCACAATGGTATCATTGGTCTTGAACAAACCAGAGAGGAAACGTCGCAGGCAACACGTATCTTTGTGATCGATGGATCCATTCATGTAGCCTGCGATCAGCCCGTTCGACAGGTGTCTGTGTATGATTTGAAAGGCGCGTTGTTGGTTCGTTCGAATGAACGTGAAACACAGTATCAATTTGCCAACCTGTCTAAGGGTATCTACCTTGTCCGACTGCTGTTGGAATCGGGCGTTGTTGAACATGTCAAAGTACGTATCTAATCAATGTGCTGTCTATGAAAACAAAGAGTTTGATTGTTTGTTTGCTAGTGCTTGTGTGTAGTGCCTGTTCCAAGTCAACGGAAGGGCGCGATGATTACGTGGTGCTTGAAGCTACCGATGAGGTGTCTGAACCTACATCATTGAGCGATGCAGGAGGGGCTTCCGTCGCGCTTAAATCAGAAACGGCTCAGTCCAACGTAGTGAAGCCCGATGCCATCAACAAAAAGCTTATCAAGGATGGTAACATGCGGATTGAAACGAAAGACCTTCAGGCCAGCAAGCAACGCATGGATGGGTTGCTTAAACAGTATGGCGGGTACTATGAGAGCGAAAACCTGGATAACAACGACTTTGAAACCAGTTACAACCTGAAGATAAGGATACCCGCTCAATCCTTTGAAGCCCTGATCGGGGCCTTGGAAAAGGGGGAGGACGAGGTAAAATCGAAGTACATCCAAGCCAGGGACGTGACGGAAGAATACATCGATGTTGAATCCCGCCTGAACAACGAACGGGCCTACCTGGAACGCTACAAGGCGCTGCTGGCCAAGGCTTCTACAGTGAAGGACATTCTGGCTATTGAAGAGAGCATCCGTACTATTCAGGAGGAAATAGAGAGCCGTGAGGGCAGACTCAAGTACTTGAACGACCAGATTGCGTTCAGCACCCTGGATGTCCAACTTTTCAAGAAGAATCCGTACAAATTCACCTCCAAACAAAAGGGTCCGTTCTGGGAACGGATGAAGAAATCGTTGAGCAATGGCTGGTCGTTTACTATCGGCCTGGCCTTGGCGCTGGTTTCGTTGTGGCCGGTCTGGTTGATTGGTGCTGCTGTGATTGTGGTGGTAAAAAGGATAAGAAAGAAGCGGAAAGACAAACAATAAGCGACAACTCATGAAAAGATCCATTGGCAACAGGATGGCAAAAGGAGTGCTTTTCCTGGCTGGTGCCTTGATGCCCATCACCCTGTTTGCGGCAGTGAAAAACGAGGCGTTGAAGCCCCGCATTGTAGTGTTGACCGACATTGCTCCCAACGACATCGAGCCGGACGACATGGAGTCGATGGTGCGGTTGTTGGTCCATGCTGATCAGTTTGAAATCGAGGCATTGATAGCGACAACAGGGTGGAACAATACTGGCGGACAGGAGCGCACCGACCTAATTCACGCTGCGTTGGATGCTTACGAGAAAGACCTGCCCCACTTGAGCAAACGATCTGCTCAATCGAGGTTTGCCAAGGATGAGTCGATGCAGCCATTAGGCTATTGGCCGACACCCGAGTATTTGCGTTCCAGGACGGTCATGGGCAGCACCAATATGGGAATGAAGTACATCGGTGAGGACAATGATTCTCCAGGCAGTGAGTTGATGATCAAACTAGCCGATGAAAAGGATGACCGACCCATCTGGGTCACGGTATGGGGTGGCGGTAATACTTTGGCTCAGGCCATCTGGCGGGCTCAACAGGAACGGACACCGGAGCAATTGAAAACGTTCTTGCGGAAGTTTCGCGTGTACGCCATCACCGACCAGGACAGGCCCTGGTCGAGGGATGATGATCAACCTTTCGAGATTAGTTCGCACCATTGGATGAAGTCGTTTGAAGAAGACCTGCTGTTTCTCTGGTGCGAATGTGCCTGGAAACATCAAAACGGTACCGGTAAGAACCAGTGGGGTCAATACGCGGAGCACATTCAGCACCATGGCCACCTTGGCGCGCTTTACCCGAAATACAAATGGGGTGTAGAAGGGGATACACCTGCGTTCATGCACGTGATGCCCAACGGTTTGTCTGATCCTGACTGCCCGACGCAGGTGAGCTGGAGCGGTTATTTTGAGTGGGGAGTGGGACGCGATGGCCTCACACAGGCCTATGTCAACGACAGGGGCAGGCCGTACGACATCGGTACGCGTTACTTCAACTATTTCTACCCGGCCATGTTCAACAACTTTGCTGCGCGCATGGATTGGGCCAAGGAGGGCAAGGGCAACCGCAATCCCGTGGTCATTGTCAATAAGGTCACAGGCCTAAAGCCCCTGATGGTGGAGGCTACTGCTGGAAAAGAGTACACGCTTGATGCATCACGGTCCTATGACCCTGATGGTAATGCCTTGCGCTTTAAATGGTGGGTGCTGCCGGAAGCCGGGACATACAAGGGTGAGGCCGTCATTTCAAACGGCGACGCCAGCAAGGCCACCCTCAATATGCCTTCGGATGCGGCAGGCAAGACGATTCACGTTATTTGCGAGGTGACCGACACGGGTACCCCCAGCTTGACCAGTTACCGGCGAGTCATTGTTGAGGTGAAGTAAAGCCTTGAAAAACAGCTTTTTTTGTCGAAGGACATCAAATAGTATCAAAAATTGCAATATTTGCAATTTTTGATACTATTTGATGTATATTTGCTCCATGGAACACCTCATAGAAAGAAAGGAGTATCTGGATAAGCTATTGTCATACAAGGACAAAGATCTTATCAAGGTGGTAACAGGTCTACGCCGTTCGGGCAAGAGTACCTTGTTGGAATTGTACCAATGGCGGTTGCTACAACTCGGCATTGATAAGGATCAACTAGTGTTTTACAACTTCGAATTGCCGGAAAAATACGTGAATAAATCGTGGAGTGACCTGTATTTCGAAATAAAACAGGCACTGCATCCTGATAAAATGAATTACATTTTTTTGGATGAAGTGCAGAACATCCCTCATTTTGAGAAGTTGGTGGATGGGCTATATGCATCTGATTTTACAGACGTGTATGTTACAGGTTCAAATGCTTTTTTGCTTAGTAGCGAATTGGGTACCTTGTTGAGTGGCCGTTACATCGAGATTTCCATGTTGCCGTTTTCGTTTAAGGAGTACTTACAGGCGCGCCAGATCGATGTAAGCAACAGATACCTAAATTTTGAAGCCTTGTTCTTTGATTATGTGAACGAAACATCTTTACCAAAAGGAGTGGCGCTTAGAGAGGGTGGTTATGATAACATCATCGAGTACCTTGATGCTATTTTTACGACCATCGTTGAGAAGGATATTACCCAACGCTACCGGATTAACGATAAGCGCGCTTTCATGAATACGGTTAAGTTTATTGCTTCGACAATCGGAAGTCCGGTTTCCCCCAGCAGTATAGCTAACACACTTAAACATGACGGTCAACAGATTCATCACGCCACTGTTGAAAACTATTTAAGGTATCTGGTGGCTAGTTTCGTGTTTTATAAGGTCAACCGTTTTGACTTGAAAGGGAAAAAGCAGCTGGCAACCTTGGAAAAATACTATCTGGTGGATGCTGGACTGTTGAATGTTTTGGTGGGCAGGGATCGAATGTCAGATAGAGGTCATATCCTGGAAAATTGTGTCTATTTTGAATTATTGCGGCGTGGCAACCGTGTTTGGACGGGTACAGCTCGTTCAGTTGAGGTGGATTTTGTGTGTAAAGACCGGGAAGGAGGTTTGGCGTATTATCAAGTAGCCTGGCTTTTATCAAATGAAGATACCGCCGAACGTGAGTTTGGTGCGCTGGAGAAAATTGACGACAATTATCCAAAATTCGTGTTGACAACAGACTCATTTACACAAGATCGCAACGGTATCAAGCATCTGAATGTGTTTCAGTGGTTGTTGGGGTTTTAAACCGCCACCACCTTTTCTTCATCCACGTACCATAAATAGCCGTGCACGTTGGGGTAGCCCATCTGGGTGAGGAGGTGCATGTACTCGGCGACCTGGCGTCGGTGGGAGGCGGCGGCTTGTCCGAATTTGAAGTCGACGACGGTGAGCTGGTCGGGGGCCAGCATGACACGGTCGGGGCGTTTGAGAACAGTGTGGCCCTGGTCGTCGTGCGTGAGGATGGAACACTCGTTGAAGAGTTTGTAGCGGTCTGAAAACCAGTCGGCGGCCTGGGGCTGCTGCAGGGCTTTCCGGGCGTAGGCCAGGGTCTCTTCGACTTCGTTGAGCGACAGGAGACCTTCGTGTACCAGGTCGTTGACCGCGGCTTCCACGTCGTTGGCGGTGCGGATGGCGGAGAAGAGGTAGTGGTAAAGCTTGCCCCTGTCAATGAATTGGTTGTGGTAGCCTTCATCACCCCAGCCTTGGCTGAAGGCTTTGGAACGGGTGGATTGCCTGAAGTGGACTTTCTGGCCGTGGCTGACAAAGGTCACGGGGATGTCACGACCTTTGGGAAGGAGGGTGCCGCGGGTCTTTGAGGTAGCTTCGCCGGTGGCCGTAGCGGCATCGCTAGCGACGGTCGTTGTGTCGTCGGCGGTTGCCGTGGCTTTCGGTGTTGTTTTATCCGGCTGTTTGGGCGTCGAAGCCTGCAGTCGGCCGAACGTAAAGAGACCGGGTTTGGTTTCGTGGGTGGCCAACTCAGTGTTACCGTGCAGGGTGTCGTACAGAAGGTCGGCAATGCTGGACGGGGGCTTGGACTGGCCTTTTTTATCGATGGTGCGGGCTTTGCCCATGACGATGAGGTTGCTGACCGCCCTGGTCAGGGCTACGTAGAGCAGGTTGACGCTATCGAGGTAGAGTTGGCTGCGTTCGAGCGTGTAATCATCGGCAAAAATCGATTCATTCAGGCTACTGTTGTAGGTGGCCGGCATCAGGTCGAGCTGGTTGTAGGGCGCACGGTCGGGCTGGCACCAGAGCTGTATGCGTCCCACTTTTTCGGAATCGAGGCTCCAGTCGCAGAAGGGCAGGAGCACTGTGTGAAATTCCAATCCCTTTGATTTGTGGATGGACAGGATGCGCAGGCCATTGACACCGGCACCCGAAGGTACACTGACTCTGCTCAGCACCTCATCCCAGTAGTTGAGGAAGCTGGGTAAATCGGAAGGGTGATGGCTCAGGTATTCGGTGAGCTTGTCCATGAAGGTGTAGAGGTAGCTGTCCTGGCCATCGAGCCGATTGAGACTGAAGAGGCGGTAAAGGGTTTCGACCAGTTCGTGGAGAGGGGTCTGGCGGAGTTGGTCCTGTTGGTCGAGAAAACCTGCTGGCAACTGTTCGTGTGTGCCTATCAGGTCGTGCAGTGACAGTTCTCCCAGGCAGACTTCGTAGTGGTAATCAAGGGTGAGTTGGGCCAACAGAAGGGGGTTCTCTGGTTCAGTCAACACCCTGAGTGCGGTGATGAGAAGCTGCAGGGCTACCGAGGACGACAACAGGAAAGCCTCGTCGGAAATGACAGTGTAAGTGACGCCGGTGGCTTCGAGGGCTGGATCGCGGTGCGTGTCGAAATAGGCAGCTACCTGGGGAATGAAGCGGTTGTTCCTCACCAGTATGGCGATTTGATCGGCGCGTACACCCTGTTGCTGAAGGGTGATGGCTTCGTTGAGCAGTTGATCGAGGGACGCTTCCTGGTAGCTGACCTCTTCGTTGGTCAGAAAACGGACGGATACATAGCCGGCGTCGTCACCGCGGACGCTTTCCTGGGCCACGGTGGCGTAGGCCTGACGCAGGTCGTTGCCGTTGATGGCCTCGTCGTCGAGGTTGGCGGCACCTTGGGCGGTCAGGGCTTCGAAGAGGGTGTTGTTGAAACGGATTACCACGGGGTCGCTGCGCCAGTTCTGGTTGAGGGTGCGCACCTGCACGGGGGCCGTGTTGAGTTGGTGGTCGAGGGTGCTTAGAATACGCCAGTCGCCGTTGCGCCAACGGTAGATGGCCTGCTTTTCATCGCCCACCACGAGGCTGCGGTTGCCATTGGACAATCCTTCGAGCAGGATGGGCTTGAAGGTGGCCCATTGCAGGCGAGAGGTGTCCTGGAATTCGTCGAAGAGGAAATGGTGGAGTTCGGTGCCGGTACGTTCGAACACAAAGGAGGCGTCCTGACCGGTAATCAGGCTACTCAACAATGCATTGGTGTTGGACAACAGGAATCGGTTGGTTTCGCGGTTGAGGCGGTTGACGGTCTTGTCGATGTCAGTGAGCAGACCAACGTTGCTCAGGTGTCTGATGCAGAGCCGGCAAGTGGCAATATCGGTGACCAATGTCTGGCGGAGGCGCTCCGCTTCGTTGAGCAGGGGCGTGAGTTGCTCGTTGGCCAGGTTGGTGAGTTCGTTGCGACGGGGATGCGATTTACTTACCCAGGCATCGGGGTTTTCCATGGCGGATTTGACCCTGGCGCCCAGGAGTTGATCTTTTTCCCATACCCCCTTTTGCAACTTGAGAAAGTAACCGGCCGGCCCATTGGCTTTGTTGGAAAGATCGTCCACGGAAAGTCCATGAGCTGACAGCGCTTCGAAGAAGGGTACAGCGGCTTGTTTGAGGGCGGCTTCTTTTTTAGTTTGCAACGCCAGTAGTTCCTTCTTGTAGCGTTGCAGGAAGCCTTTGTTGGCCAGTTGCTCCTGGAGAGCGCTGGCTTTTTCCTTGAAGCGTTCCTGGAAGATAGTACCTCCGAAATCTTTGAGTTGCTCGTCAATGCGCAATACACTGCCTTCTCTGTATTGTTCTTCGATGTAGTCGGTGATCCAGTTAAGGAGTTCGGGGTCTTCGTGGCTGCGGTCGAGCAGGTTGTCAACGGCTTCGCTCAAAACGGTGTCGTTGGACAGTTCGATGTTCAATCCAGTGCCAATACCCAGTTCCCTGGCCAGGTTGCGCAGGATGGACTGGAGGTAGCTATCGATGGTTTCCACCCGGAAACGGGCGTAGTCGTGGATGATGAGCTGCAGGGAGAGGGTGGCGTTGGCCTTGATGGTGGCCGGAGTGAGGCCGGTTTCCTTGACCAGCGTAGCCGTCATGCCGTCGGGTTGGGCCGCTGTGTCCAGGTTGGAAAGGGTCCACAGGGCATTGAGGATGCGCTCCTTCATTTCTGTGGTAGCCTTGTTGGTAAAAGTGACTGCCAGGGTATTGCGGTAGCTGTCGGGACGTTGCAGGATTAACTTGACGTATTCAACAGTAAGACGCCAGGTCTTGCCTGAGCCGGCTGAGGCCTTGTATACGGTGAGCAGGGGTGTGACGGCAGTGTTGAAGGGGGGCATGGCAGCAATTTTCAACCGATAAATGTACACTTTTTTTTCTACCTTTGCCGCTTCACGAGGGCTGTTTTTCCACCCGGTCCTGCTGTGCCATTGTTTTCTCTAACCACGGCTATTAATGAAGCGATTTTCCGTCCTGTTATTGTCCGGCTGTTTGTGCCTACCCTTTATACAGGGTCAGGGCGTGGCTTCTATCCTCGATCGTACACCCGAAACGCTGGTGCAAGTGCATCAGTCGGCGTTTTTCAACAACACCGAGTTTGGTCATTCCCAATGGGAGATGCCCCAAACCATGGCTGGGGTACACGTGGCACCAGCTGTGGGACTGCGCTGGGATAGTACACACACGGTTGTGGTGGGAGTTGACCTGCTCAAAGAATTTGGGAGTGAAAACCTGGTGGATTACAGCGAACTGGTGGCGTATTACCGGTACGAAAAGGGGGCTAACCGTTTTACAATGGGGGCTTTCCCGCGTGAGGACGTGTTGGATGATTACCCGCGTTTGTTTTTTTCCGATTCCATCCGCAATTACCGGCCGTTGATGACTGGGTTTTGCTGGGAATACCGTCGGGGTGCTTCTTACCTCAAGGCCTGGTTGGACTGGACTAGCCGTCAGACGACGCAACGGCACGAGGCTTTTTTCATGGGGGAAACCTTCCGGCTTGACCTGGGCCCTGCCTACCTGCAACATTACGGTTACATGTACCACTTCGCCGGGGTGATGAATCCGCCGGCTTTCGATGCCTTGCACGACAATGGGCTTTACCTGACCTCGATAGGTTCTGATCTGACTTCCTGGATCAATCTGGGGCCGCTTGATAAATTGGATCTCAACGTGGGCTGGGTAGCCGGGCTGGAGGATGCCAGGGGAACAACAAAATGGATGGCGCATCATGGCATGTTGGCCAAACTTGAACTGGATTGGTGGAAAGTGGGGCTGGAAAACAGTTTTTACCTGGGTGAAGGCCAAATGGCATTTTACAACGATCACGGCAACTTGCTTTATTGGGGTGATCGTTTGTTCAGGGCCGACAGCTATAACCGCACGGATTTTAAAATCAACTTCATCACATCACCGACGGTCAATGTTCGACTTATGTACTCGTTCCATGCGGCTGAAGGCACTGTGTACCACGAGCAGGCCTTGTACGCGACGGTGCGGTTGAATGCGTTGACAAAACGATAATCGTTTCTGAAATACTATAACGATATAAGGCTGAATCATATGCTGACTATTAAACCGTTGACAACGAGTGGCTTGTTTGGCTGGCTATTGGTCGGCTGGGTGGTCATCAACCTGCTTCAGGCTACCTTTACCGATCTGTCCAACGATGAGGCCTACTATGCGCTCTGGGGACAAAACCTGGATTGGGGTTATTTTGATCACCCGCCCATGGTGGCCTTGTTTACCTTTCTGAGCAGTTTGTTGGCGCCTGGTGCCCTAGGTGTGCGGTTGATGACGGTGTTGGCGCAGGCCTTAACGTTGTGGCTGGTGTGGCGATTACTGGAGGAAAGTGGGCTGAAAGCAATCTCCGACAGTGTGCTCTCGTTTTTTATTGCGGCTGCATCCCTGGTGATGTTTGCCGCCCTGGGTTTTGTGACCACGCCCGATGTGCCTTTGTTGCTGTTTGCCGCTTTGTTCTTGCTGGCTTACCGGCGTTTCCTGCAACGGGCCAACTGGGTTAACCTGCTTTTGCTCAGTCTGTCCATGGCCGGCATGGTGTACAGTAAGTATCAGTCGGCGTTGGTGATTGGTTTCATTGTATTGTCCAACCCCCGGTTGCTGCTCAACTTCCGCTTTTGGTTGTCGGGTGTGTTGGCATTGCTATTGTTGGCGCCGCATGCGTATTGGCAGTACATCAACGACTTCCCCAGTTTTCAATACCACCTGGTGGCCAGAAGTGCCGCATTCAAATGGTCTTATTTTCTTGAATACCTGCCCAATCAATTGGCCGTTTTCAACCCGTTTACCCTGGGTTTGGTGGTTTATGTGCTGGTGAAACGGCGTACGGCCGATGTTTTTGAACGGGGCCTGCGCTTTTTGATTGTGGGTTTTGTCCTTTTTTTCTGGATCATGGCGTTCAGGGGACATGTGGAGCCGCATTGGACAGTGGTGGCATCGTTGCCTATGTTGATTCTGTTGGTCAGGGCAGCAGCCGTCCAACCCCGCGTGAAGCGCTTTCTGCATACCTGGGTGCTGGGCTCGCTGGGTTTGGTGCTCTTGGCCAGGGTGGGTCTGTTGATTCCGGCTATCGCGGCCAAGGCTCATTTTTATACTACACCCACGTACAAAGCTATCGCTGCTGTGGCCGGTGATGCTCCCGTGGTCTTTGGCAGTTCGTTTCAGCAACCTTCTTTGTATACTTTTCACAATGGAGGCTTATCTACGACAGTCAGTTCCATCCATAATCGCCGCACGCAGTTTGACCTGTGGCAATGGGAACGTTCCCTGGAAGGGCAACGGGTGTTTGTGTGTGCCAGGGTGGAGAGTAAGAGTCAGGTATTTACTGTTGGTGATCAACGGATCGAGGGCTTTTTCGTGGAGTCGTTCAGGGCTACGCAACGCTTGGTGGTGTCCACCGACCTGCCTGAATCGGGTGTTTCGGCGCCCGGGGATACCCTGAGGGCTATGGTAACGGTGACCAATCCTTATCCCTATGCCGTACAAGCGGACGATAGTGTGATGCCTGTGCGGGTGGTGCCGTGTTTGTTTAAGCGGAAGGTGAAGGCGGTTTGTGAAGTGGTGGCAGGCGCTGCTGAATCTGTTTGGGCCGTTCCGGGTGAACTGAACCTGGCACCAGGTGCTTCAGTGACGGCACCGATGGTTTTTGTGGTACCCAACGATCTGTCGGCTGGTACCTATAATTTGACGGTGACCACCGAGGGACTGTTTGGCCCTGCTTTGGGTAACCGTCTTCATGCATGGGATGTATGTATACAGAACTGATTATAAAGCTGATACGATTTTGCGTGGTGGGATTCTCCGGCATGATCGTAGATTTTGGTGCGACCTGGACCCTGAAGGAAAAGGTTAAGGCCAATAAATACCTGGCCAACACGACAGGATTTATCCTGGCGGCCACATCGAATTATATCCTCAACCGTATTTGGACGTTTAAGAGCCAAAACGAACAGGTGGCCACGGAATATGCTTCATTTATCGGTATTTCCCTGGTTGGGCTTGGTATCAACAATTTGATATTGTATGTGTTGACCGATAGGTTGCACTGGAATTTTTACCTATCCAAGCTTTGTGCCATTGCCGTAGTAACCTTGTGGAATTTCGGCATGAATTATGTATTTACGTTTGGAGATCTGTTGCCTCAATGATTGTATGTATTGCTGAAAAACCGAGCGTAGCGCGTGATATCGCTGCGGTCCTGGGAGCTACGCAGCGTCACGATGGTTACCTGGAGGGCCAAGGCTACCAGGTGACGTGGACGTTCGGGCACTTGTGTACCTTGAAGGAACCACATGACTACACGCCACAATGGCGGTCGTGGCACTTGAGGGATTTACCCATGATACCACCGCGTTTCAGCATCAAATTGATTGATAACGACGGGTACCGCAAACAGTTTGGCATCATCGAGGGGCTGGTTAAAGGAGCCGAGATGGTGATCAACTGCGGGGATGCCGGGCAGGAGGGGGAACTCATCCAGCGTTGGGTGCTGCAGAAGGCTGGTTGTACGTGTCCGGTGAAACGTTTGTGGATTTCTTCGTTGACCACGGAGGCCATCAAGGAAGGTTTCAACGCCCTCAAGCCGCAGGATACGTATCAGTCGTTGTACGAAGCGGGCCTGCTGAGGGCCATCGGGGATTGGTTGCTGGGCATGAATGCCACCCGTTTTTTCACCCTTAAATATGGGCGTGAAAAGCAGGTGTTGTCACTTGGCCGTGTGCAGACACCTACCTTGGCGCTCATTGTGAACCGTCAACGGGAAATCGATCAGTTTGTGCCGCAACCCTATTGGGAACTCAAGACCGTGTACAGAGAGACCACCTTTTCGTCGGTCAAAGGACGGTTTGGAGCCAAGGAAGAGGCGGCTGACCTGTTGGCGCAGATCAGTGGTGCTCCCTTTGTCATTACAGGAACGTCGGCCAAAAAAGGAACAGAGGCACCACCGCGTTTGTTTGACTTGACCTCGTTGCAGGTGGAGTGCAACAAGAAATTTGCCTATTCGGCCGACGAGACCCTCAAGCTGATTCAATCGTTGTACGAGAAGAAATTAACCACCTACCCCAGGGTGGACACAACGTTTTTGAGCGATGATATTTACCCCAAAGTGGGTCCTACACTCAAAGGGTTAGTGGATTATTCGACCTTGACGGAACCATTGCTCGGCAAACCGCTGCCCAAATCGAAGAAGGTGTTTGACAACAGCAAGGTGACCGACCACCACGCCATCATCCCTACGGGTGTCAGACCTGGAGGGCTCACGTTGCAGGAGCAGAAGGTGTACGACCTGGTGACGCGACGGTTTATTGCCGCGTTTTACCCGGATTGCCGGTTTTCAACCACCACGGTGTTGGGTGAAGCGGCCGGTGTGGAGTTTAAGACTACGGGCAAACAAATACTGGAGCCGGGTTGGCGGGTGGTGTTTGAGGCGGAGCGTGCGGCAACACAGACGGCGCGAAACGGTGGTGCCGCTGAGGCTGCAACGGCCGATGACGATGAGGCTGCCTCCAAGGATGAAGAAAAAACATTGCCCTCCTTCGTCAAGGGCGAGTCAGGGCCTCATGTACCCGACCTGGCTGAAAAGCAGACACAACCCCCTAAACCCTACACCGAAGCGACCTTGCTGAGGGCCATGGAAACGGCGGGCAAGCTGGTGGACGATGAGGACTTGCGTGATGCGCTTAAGGAAAACGGTATCGGGCGACCTTCTACCAGGGCCAGTATCATTGAGACCCTTTTCAAGCGCCAATACATTAAAAAAGAACGCAAAAACCTGTTGCCAACGCCAACCGGTACCGCTCTTATTGACCTCATTCACGTGGATGTGT
>JAAYBL010000178.1 GCA_012718945.1 Bacteroidales bacterium | reverse complement strand
GCGGGTAGATGTTGTAGGTATAATGGATGGCCTGTCCTATGAGGCTCTTGGGCAAGACCTTCACCGCCTGCTCGAGCAACCACTGCTCAAACTCTCGCAGCAACGGATACGAGACGGTTTCCCTCAGTTCCTTGGTCTGTTCAGGTGAGAGGTTCGTCTCTTTTGCCTGGCGCTCCACTGCATACAGGGATATACTGGACGTAGTAAATAACATTAATAAACAATCTTAAAATTAGTCTTTATATCTTACATTACCATACATCTTAATACTTTAGGCTCATTCCATACAAAACGAAAGCCAGAAAAGAAAAATCGGGCTGCGACTGATTATTAACCAACAAGGGTTTGACACCTTCATCTTTTCCACATCACACTTTAGCCACAATGGTCAACACCTCCAGTGTACAATAATCCTACCAATTGAATAATCGGCCAATTATTCAGATTGAACGTTCCGTACCTTTGTCGTAAGGATTGCACAGACGCCTAAAGAGTGCTATCTTGCCCTGTTGATAATAACAACCAATCATGAACGTTCGCACATTATTTGCCTGCCTTTTATGCGTCATCACGACACCGATTGTACTAGCCACCGACGCACCGGAGACCTTCCAAAATCCCATCCTGCCCGGCTTTCATCCGGATCCGTCCATTTGTCGAGTGGGCGATGATTATTACCTGGCTACCTCCTCGTTCACTTGGTATCCAGGGCTGCCTATTTATCACAGCAAGGACCTGGTCAACTGGAAACGCATCGGACACGCACTAGACAGGCCAGACATGGTCAACATGAAAGACCTGGATGACAACAATGGCATTTGGGCACCCACGATACGCTACCACAACGGCTTGTTCTACCTCATCACGACGGCCAATAAAAGCGGTGGCAACTTTTACATCACGGCAACCAATCCTGCCGGTCCGTGGTCTGATCCTGTCTGGCTGGAAGACGCTCCGGGCATTGATCCGTCACTGTTCTGGGACGAGGATGGGCGGTGTTATTGCACGGGAAACACGTGGGACTTTCCGAAGTCCTGGCCCGCTCAGTGTGCGGTCTGGATGCAGGAAATTGACCTAGCGCAAGGAAAACTCATCGGTGAACGCAACATACTGACGTACGGACACGCCAACAACGCCACCTACGCTGAAGGGCCACATCTATACAAAGTAAACGGCCAGTATGTGCTATTGATGGCCGAAGGAGGCTCCAGCTATCATCATGCGGTCACGGTGCATCAAAGTAAATCGCTGTGGGGGCCCTATGTGGCTAACAAAGTGAACCCCGTCATAACTCACAGGCACCTTGGACGCGACTACCCCATCCAAAACCTGGGGCATGCCGATCTCGTGCAAACTCAACAGGGGAAATGGTATGCCGTGCTGTTAGGTATTCGGCCCTTGAATGGCCACAATCCGTTAGCCCGTGAAACCTTCTTGTGCAAGGCAGCATTTGAAGACGGTTCACTGCTGTTCAACCCTGGAAAAGGCATCGTGCTAGAAGAACAAGAAAGACCCAACCTGCCATGGACACCCTTCGAAGCGGAATCGACCAGAGAGACGTTCGATGACGGCAAACTGACCTGGGATTGGTATTTCGTGCGGGTTCCACAGACACCCTTTCACACGATTGATAAAGGAAGGTTGACCCTGCAGTTGCAGCCGGAGGTCATCGACAGCCTCGTTAGTTCGTCCATGATGATCCGCAAAACCACACACCATCGCTTCACCGCCATAACCCACCTGGATTTCACGACGAAAAAAGCGAACGAACAGGCCGGACTCGTGTATTACCGCACAGCAAACGGTTATTACTCACTCATGAAAGGCAAGGAAGGCTTGGTGTTTACCAAGAAACACCTCGGTAAAAAAACGCTCATCGCACAGGCACCCTACACGGAAAAATCCGTTTACCTGATGGTGGACGTCAACGGCCTGGAAGCCACCTTCCGGTATGGAGCCAACCCGAATACGCTAACCGATATTGGTGGTGTACAATCAACAGCCACCATTTCCGACAACAAATTCAACAAATTCAACGGGCCTGGGGTTGGTGTATACGCCACCAGCAACGGTCAGAAAACCACCAACAAAGCCTCCTTCGATTGGTTTGACTACGTTACGGCAGCCCATTAAAAAACCCCACCTCAAATAGGATTGAGGTGAGGTTTTTTCACTTTCATGTCAACACATTAAGGCAACTTTTTGTCGTTGAGTGTCACATTGGTCACTGTTAGGTTTTCGACAAAATTCAACTT
>JAAYBL010000177.1 GCA_012718945.1 Bacteroidales bacterium | reverse complement strand
TCAGTCGGTTAGAGCACCTGACTGTTAATCAGGGGGTCGTAGGTTCAAGTCCTACCTGAAGAGCACCAACCAAAGGGAGACATCCCTTTTTCAGGCTGTATCCTTCAAAGATGCAGCCTTTTTTGTCGTACCTAACTCACCGCTCATGCCTTCCAAAACCCCAACAGAACACCCTCTGACAACGTTTATCGCTTGTCCGGCCTGCGGTTCTCATCACTGGGTGATCAACAATGAGAAGTCAAAACGCTGTCAGGATTGCGGATTTGTCTATTACGGCAACATGTCGGCTGCAGTGGCCGTGTTCATCCGTAACGATAAAGGGGAGCTCCTGGTGTGTCGCAGAAAAAAAGCACCAGCTGCTGGCACACTCGACCTGCCCGGTGGTTTTGTAGACATCGGCGAAACGGCCGAAGAAGCCGTGATCAGGGAAATCAACGAAGAATTGGGCCTTCAGGTGACCAAAGCGACTTACCTGGGCTCACTGCCCAACAACTACTTGTATTCGGGCATGGTCATTCACACCCTGGACCTGCTTTTTTCCGCCAACGTGGCCAGTTTTGACACGTTGAAGGCTGACGACGATGTTTCCGAGGCTTTTTTCCTACCTCTTAACACTATTTCACCCGATGACTTCGGGCTGGATTCAATAAAAAAAGGTATCATTGCGTTTTTAAAAGCAACCGTATGAATAGATTCCTCGTACTTGGCTTGAGTTTGGCTCTGGCACTCCTTGACCTGGCCGCCCAACCCTCTTCACCACAGGCCGACAAGGACCGCTTGTTCCACACCGCAACGGAGCAATTTCAGAGTGGCGAGTTTGCCGGCTGTTTCAGGGCTTTGGAAACCTGGCTGGCTGAATCCCCCTCGGAAGCTCACCTGGAAGAAGCTCATTTCATGCGTGCCGCCGCAGCCTGGGAACTCAATCGACGCGAAACCAGCCTCCTGCTCATCAAATTTCTCAAAGACTGGCCAGCCTCTCCCTTCGCCGAAAAAGCCTATTACCTACTGGGCTGTGCCGCCATTGATGCCGGCCAGTACGAAGACGCCATGGGCTTTTTCCGCCGCTGCCCCGAATCGGCATTGACTCCATCGGAACGCACCCACTTCCGCTTCCGCTACGCCTACCTGGCCCTCCAGTTGGGTGATGCTCCCACCGCCCGCAACCTCTTCAGCGAACTGGCCGCCGGCGAGACGCGTTACGCCGCCTCCGCCGGTTTTTTTCTGGCTTACCAAGATTATGCGGCCGGCATGGTCAACGAAGCCACCAAAGGTTTTGCCCCCTACGCTGACAACGAACAACTCAATGCAGCCGTCCCCACGTTCAAGGTTCAATTGCTGTACGCTGGCGGAAAACACAGGGAAGCCATCAATGAAGCGGCCAACCTATTGAACACCGTGCAGGATAACATACAAAGAATTGAGTTGACCCGTCTTGTTGCCGCCGCCCTGTTTGACATCAGCGAATACGACAAATCCAGACAGGTATACATTGAGTACCTCAGCACCACTCCTTCGCTGCATCCTACCGACCTATACCGCATCGGCCTGCTCAACTACATGGCCGGGGAATACGAACGAGCCATCAGCCGTCTTACCCAAATAGCCGGCACCAATGACGCCATCGGTCAAAGCGCCTCCTACCACCTGGGCTTGTGCTACCTCAAGCAAAAGAAATATGATCAGGCCCGCATGGGTTTTGAGCAAGCCAGCCTCGCAACATTCGATGAACTCACCAGGGAAAAAGCCTTGTACAACTACGCCGTACTGTGCTACGAAACAGCCTTTGCCGCCTTTAACGAACAAGTGAATGCCTTTCAACGCTTCCTGACCGCTTACCCGAACTCCACCTTTGCCGACAAAGCCAATGCCTACCTGGCTGAAGCCCTGCTCTCGTCAAAAGACTACAAAGCCTCACTCGAAGTGGTGGAGAAAGTGACCAACCCGGATGCCAATCTATTGATTACCAAAACAAAGCTCCTCTTTATGCTGGGCGTTGAGCACCTGACCAACCGCGCTTTCGACCAGGCCGCCATGTACCTGAACCAAGCTGTGGACCTGGCCTTGAAAACAGGACAACCAACGGCAGAGCTATACTATTGGCGGGGAGAATCCTACTTTCAACAGCAGCAATACGCGCTGGCCCAGGCCGATTACAAACGCTTCCTTGACCAGCCAGGTTCCAGACAAATGAAGGCATGGGGATCTGCCCTTTACGGTTTAGGCTACAGTTTGTTCAAAAACAAAGCCTACAACGAAGCCATCAATCAATTTGACGCCTTTACCAAACTGCAGAATGCCGCCTCTGACGTCCGCTACGTGGATGCCCTCAACCGCATGGGAGACAGTTACTTCATGACCAAACGCTACGATAAAGCCGGTCAGTTGTATCAACAAGCCGACAAAGCCACTCAAGGGGGCAATGACTACGCCGTGTACCAACAGGCCTTGACGCTGGGATTGCGCAAGGAAAACCAGGCCAAGTTAACCTTGCTCAACCAATTTGAAGCACGGTTCCCCGTTTCCGACTACGCCGATGACATCCAGTTTGAGATTGGCAAGACCCACGCCACCATGCAGGACAAAGACCAAGCCATCGCCGCCTACGAACACCTTATGGCCACCTATCCAGGCAGCCCTCTATCCAGGAAAGCCGGTATTCAAATAGCGCTGCTCCATGTGAACAGCATGGCGCTTGAACAAGCCAAAGCTGCTTACAAGACGGTTATTGAAACCTATCCAGGCAGCCAGGAAGCCCAAACAGCCATCAGTGACCTCAAGCAACTGCACGTAAGCACCAACACAGTAGCCGAATTCATCAATTACACCAGAGGATTAAAGATTCCCGTACCCCTGGCCGCCGGAGAACAGGACTCCCTCACCTATCTGGCCGCAGAAAACCTGTTGATGGACGGCAGGAACCAGGAAGCCATCGATGCCTTCGAAGCCTACCTCGGTCAATTTCCCAACGGTCTATACCTGGCCGACAGCCATTACCACCTGGCCAAGCTGAAGTTGTCCAAAGGGGATGTAGTGGGTGCGGCTCCCCATCTGACCTATGTATCCGGACGTACAGGACACCGCTTTCAGGGTGAATGCCTGTCCATCCTGGCAGACATCTACTTCAAGCAAGGTCGCTTTGAAGACGCACTGGGCAAATACAGCCTGCTGATACCCCTGGCTGCCGGTAAAAAAGAACGCCTCACAGCAGAAACAGGTCAGTTGCGATGCCAGGTCAAACTAGGCCGGGACAAAGAGGTCATCACCTCAGCTACAGCCCTGCTGGGCGACAAAACCCTGGACAAGATGCAGCAGACCGAAATCCGTTATTACAGAGCCAAAGCGTATCAAAACACGGGTTTGACTGAACCAGCCAAAACCGACCTACTCGCCCTGTCAAAAGAAGTACAGACCGCCTATGGTGCCGAAGCCCGCTTCCTCCTGGCTGAACAATATTTCAAACAAAAGAACCTCAAGGAGGCTGAAAAAGTGATCAATCAGTTTATCCAGGATGGCACCTCGCAATCATACTGGCTGGCCCACGCCTTCCTTCTCCTGGCCGACATCCATATGGAGCGAAAGGACGATTTCCAGGCCAAGCAATACCTGCTCAGCCTCAAGGAAAACTACAAGGCCGATGACGACATAGCCGGTCTGATTGAAGCCAGACTTAACAAGATAGCCCAACGTAACAAGTAAGTGTATGCAGACACACGGCAACTTATATCCAACCCTGATCCTGGCACTCCTTTGCGGCGTACAGGCGTTGGCACAAACCGACCAGGACACCCTCATTCAGCGGGATCTCATCCTTGAAAAGGACTATGTCCCCGTCATTGAATCGACCGATAAACTGTTGATCCTCCCGGAAACCGAACCGTTGACCCAGAAAAAACGCAACGCGGATTTTTCCCTGTCAGGAAGTCCGGCTCCCCTGAAGGGTGTGTATGTACCCCTACCCGCCCCAACGCTGATTACCGAATACCCGGCTTCCAAGAAATGGGGTTATTTCAGCTTCGCCGGTGGCAGCAAAACCGCCTTCCTGGGTGACGCTCAAGTCAACCTGTTGCGTCAATCAAAGCAAACACTGGATGTGAGGCTGCTGCACCGTTCTATTTTCGGTGACATCACCAACTCCATGGCTGAAACCAAGCGTTCATTTATGAACCAAAACCGCTTGATGGGTAATTATACCCTGCACCTCCCCGGCCATGAACTCAAGGTGGGTCTGGGTC
>JAAYBL010000176.1 GCA_012718945.1 Bacteroidales bacterium | reverse complement strand
CTGGCCGTGACCATTACGGTGGCCTGCTTGTTTGGTTTGGGGCTGATCTATTACGGTGGCTGGGCCATGGTGCTGGTAGGAGTAATCAGTGTGATCAGCCTGCTGGCTTACACGGCAGGTCCCTGGCCCCTGGCATACCACGGCATGGGGGATCTTTTCGTCCTGGTGTTTTTTGGTTTTGTGGCCGTGGTGTTTACCTACTATGTTCAGGTTGGATCGTTTCACCCTTATGCCTTCGTCGCGGGAGCCATGGTGGGATTGCAGGCTGTCAACATCCTGGTGCTCAATAATTACAGAGACAGGGATACCGACAAGGTCAGCGGCAAGAACACCTCCATCGTGTTGTTGGGTGAGCCTTTCGGACGTTGGTTTTACCTGGCCAATGGTCTCGTTGCTTGTATGCTTGGTTTTTTACTGTGGCCCGTTTCCCTCTGGGCTGCACTGTTGCCCTTGCTCTATCTTTGGCCTCATTACACCACCTGGCGCAAACTGGTAGCCATCCGCCAAGGCAAGGCCCTGAACAGCCTCCTCTGGGAAACCTCCCGCAACCTTCTCATATTAGGGCTCCTTATCTCCATTGGCTTGTTAATTTGATTCCGGCTTACTTGCCCATGAAAAAGAACAACCACCTCGTACGGATGATAAGCCAGCCAACCCAGCTGGATTACGCCTTTGCCGACAGCCCCTTCGGCCGCATTCTCCTGGCAGCGACCTCAATGGGTCTCTGTGCCATTACCATGGTCAACGATGAGGCTGAAGCCCTGACCAATCTGGCTGAACGTTTCCCTGGATCCTCCTTGCAGGAAGATGCGATAAACCTGCCCAAATTGGCTGCACAGTTGTTTGATCGCACATCGGGTGCTTTGGCTGTTTCGGTGGTCACTGTTGGCACCCCAGTCACGTCTACGCCCATCGAAGAGCCGCTGGTGCTACATTTGAAAGGCACTCCCTTCCAACTGAAGGTCTGGGAGGCGCTGTTGTCCATACCACTGGGAGAAACGCGTTCCTACAATTGGGTAGCCCGTGAAATAGGACAGCCCGGCGCTAACCGGGCTGTGGGCACCGCAGTGGGTGCAAATCCTGTGTTTTATGTGGTTCCCTGTCATCGGGTGATTCGTTCTGACGGCAGCCTGGGTCAGTACTACTGGGGGCAGGCTGTGAAAGCTAGCATCCTGGACTGGGAGCAACGAGCCATCTGATGAAACTGAAGCCGTTTCGTTCAGGCATGGGGCATTAAAGCCCCAGTGAACGCATTACGGCCTTGATTTTCACATCGGCAGCGGCCAGGGCCTTTTCGTAGTCATCCCTACGTTTCATGGTACCCCTTACTTCGATGTAGAACTTGATCTTGGGCTCTGTACCCGACGGACGGACGGAAACCTTGCTGCCATCTTTAGAGAAGTACTGCAGTACATCGGAGGTGTCGGGCATGTCGAGGGCCGTGGTTTCACCTGTTTGGGGGTCAAAGGCGGTCAGGTTCATGAAGTCTTTGGCCATGATGACGGGAGAACCGGCGATTTCCTTGGGCCTGTTCGATCGGAAGTTGGCCATCATCTGTTTGATTTCGTCGGCACCCGATTTGCCTTTCTTGACTACGGAAATACCCTTCTCGGCAGAGAAACCGTATTCCACATAGATATCGAGCAGCAATTGGTAGAGCGATTTGCCCTGGCTCTTGGCCCAGGCAGTGATTTCGGCCATGAGGGCGCAGGAGGATACGGCGTCTTTGTCACGCACGAAGTCTTCGGGCAGGAAGCCGTAGCTTTCCTCACCGCCACCAATGTAATCCATCTTGCCTTCCAGCTCGCGCATAACGGCGGCTATCCATTTGAAGCCGGTGTAGCAGTCGAAACAAGCTACCTTGTTGGCATCGGCGATGGTTTTGATGAGCTCGGTGGTGACAATGGTCTTGACCACGTACTCGTTGCCCTTGAGCTTGCCGGTTTCGCGCCAGCGGGTGATGAGGTAATAGATAAAGAGCAGGGCGGTCTGGTTGCCGTTGACCAGGATCCATTCGCCTCTGTCGTTCTTGATGGCCACACCTACGCGGTCGGCATCAGGGTCTGAGGCCATGACGATGTCGGCATCGGTTTCCTTGGCTTTTTCGATGGCCATGTTGAGGGCGGCTGGTTCTTCCGGATTGGGAGAGACCACCGTGGGGAAATCGCCGCTGACCACGTTTTGTTCGGGTACTGGGATGATGTTGGTGAATCCAAAAGCCTTCAAGCAGGCAGGAATGATGCGCACTCCGGTACCGTGGATTGGGGTGTAGACAATTTTGAGGTTGGCTTGCTGCTTGATGGCACCCGGTGAAAGGCTGATGGTCTTGATCTGTTCGATGAAGGCTTCGTCGATCTCCTCGCCGATGATTTCTATCAAGGCTTTGTTGCCTTTGAAGCGGATGTCTTCGGGTTTGACGCGGCCCACCTCGTCGATGATGTTGACATCGTGGGGTTTGATGATCTGGGCACCATCGTTCCAATAGGCTTTATACCCGTTGTATTCTTTGGGGTTGTGGGAGGCTGTGAGGATAATACCGCTTTGGCAGCCTAGTTTGCGGATGGCAAACGACATTTCCGGGGTGGGACGGAGGTCTTCAAACAGGTAAACCTTGATGCCGTTGGCTGTGAAGATGTCGGCCGATATTTCAGCGAACTTACGGCTGTTGTTGCGGCAGTCGTGTCCGATAACCACGGAGATTTGAGGCAGGTCGGCAAAGGCCTTGTTCAGGTAATTGCTCAGGCCTTGCGTGGCGGCGCCCACGGTGTAGATGTTCATACGGTTGGTGCCTGCACCCATGATGCCTCTGAGGCCGCCTGTACCAAATTCCAGGTGTTTGTAGAAGCTGTCGATCAGTTCCGTTTTGTCTTCCTTTTCCAGCATTGCCTGGACTTCGGCACGGGTTTCCGCGTCGTATGCCTCGCCTAACCACGTTTGGGCCAGCTCAGTAACTTGTTTCAATACGAGTTCATCCATCGTTTTTATTGTTTATCATGAATGGTTTTGGTGACTTTCAGTTTGTCGCCTGCGTCTTTGGCTACCTGACGGTAGTATTCAGCATCGTAACCCGGGAATTCGGGGTACGCTGGCAGACCGTATTCGTTGCGCTCAAAGCGACCGTCTTTTTCTTTTTTCACATTACCGTCGATGTACTTGACCATCAGGTATTCGCCTAATTGTTTCCAGCGGGCCGTGGAGGCCTCGGCTTGTTCTACCGAGTAACGGGTCAACAGGCTGCGCACCGAGTCGGGGTATTGGGTGTAAAGGCTTCTGGCCATGTTGTCCAACTTGGGCAGATCGGCGGTGAAACCGTTTTCAAGCGCTTGCTGTACAGGCCTGATGTCCTTGATCATATAGCTGTACTTGTGGTAAGCTTGGTTGGCCACCCAGTTGTAGATCCAGAAGGCTGATGTCCAGGAGAAGGTCAGCATGTCGCCATTGCCTACCTTGAAGCAGTTCGGGATTTCGGTGATACCGCAGAACATGGGCACGTACACCGAAGTGTTGGCATCGTCCACACCAAACCAGAAGACACCACCGACGGGATTGGGGAGCCAACTCCTCATTTGAGCGACAAAACTGAAGCCTGTCTGTTGAGTAGCGGTGGCACGTTCGTTGACATATTCCACAGAATCGACGGTGAAGTTCATGGGGCGCCAACGATAGGGTACTTTGTAGGGACCGGCACCGACGTCTTGTTGCATGTCGAAGGGAGTGCCTTCAAAGTGGTCGCGCATGAAGTCCTTGAAATCCTGGGCGCTCAGTTTGCGGTCTGGTTTGATGAATAGGGGCATGGCGTCCTTGCTTTCCCCTTTGATGTAGGGAAGGTAGGCGTCCATGGTGCCGTTGACCCGGCGGAAGAAACTCCACACCCTGGCGTCGCACCCTCGCAAGGCACCGAAGTCAAGGGGGGCGTAGGCATCGGCAAAACTGAACTCGGTGTTCATGCCGGAAAAATACGCTTTCTGACGGGCAAAGGAAATGACATCGGGGGAGTAGAGGCAGTTGTCGGGATCGTCCAAGGGGAAGGTACGGATGCGGGATTGGTTGGCGTGACCGGCCACGCAGTCGTCGGGGATGCGTACGGCTACCCAGACGGCACCTTTATAATCCGGGCCTTTGCCAATCATTTCCAGGATCCAGACTTCGTTGGGGTCGCCGATGGAAAAGGATTCGCCTGAGCTGTAGTACCCGTGTTCGGCTACCAGGTCGGTCATGATGCCGATGGCTTCTCTGGCTGTGGTGGCGCGTTGCAGGGTGACGTAAATGAGGCTGCCGTAGTCCATGATGCCTGTGGTGTCAACCAATTCGGAGCGTCCGCCAAAGGTGGTTTCACCGATAGTCACTTGATGCTCGTTCATGTTGCCAATCACGGAGTAGGTATGGGCTACTTGTGGAATGCGTCCCAGGGGTTTACCGCTGTCCCATTCCTTGATGTCGAGCCAGCTACCTTCTGGCCAATCCTGGGCCGGCCAGTGGTATAATTCGCCGTACAGGTTGTGTGAATCGGCTGCATAGGTAATGAGGGTCGATCCATCCACGGTGGCTCCGGAGCCTGCCAGGAAATTGGTGCAGCTCTCGACGGGCGATTGATGGAAGACCACGACCAAGGACAGGAGCAGGGTGGTGATGCGGTTATTCATATGGGTTGTTTCAATAATCAAATGAGTACTGCCAGTTGCTGCTGTTGTCACAAGCATCGGTAACTGTCAGCGACAAGGTGTGTGTGCGGCCTTTGACCAGTCGTTCATCATCGAACACATACTGCAGGCAGCCTGTGTGTATATCGTAGGTGAACAAAACCCACTGCCCGTCGATGGTGCCTCGCCAGGTGGAAATGCCGGTGGCGTTGTCGGCGACACGGATGCGAAATAAGTGATTTTTCACCGCATTTTCAAGGTT
>JAAYBL010000175.1 GCA_012718945.1 Bacteroidales bacterium | reverse complement strand
CGTCTGGTCATGTTGATGACGGGACAAACCACCATCCAGGAAGTCCTGTTCTTCCCCCAGATGCGACCGGAAAAAACGGTACGCAAGGACTCAGAACAAGCCTATACAGCCCTTGGCATTCCCACCGAATGGGTGCCCGTCCTCCAAAAGGCCGGATACCTGCTGGTAGAACAACTCAAGGACCTCAACCCTGCCAAACTGCATCAAACACTCTGCGGTCTCAATAAAAAGAACAAGCTCAACCTGGCCAATCCCACGCTGGAAGCGGTTACCGGTTGGGTCACTAACGCCTAAGGTCATGGAATTTCAAGGAAAAATCTGCATCATGGGTGGTGGCAGCTGGGCAACAGCCCTGGCCAAGATCGTGATGATGAACGGCACCGAGAAGATCAACTGGTACATGCGCCGGCCAAGCCAAATCGAAGACTTCAAACGACTTGGTCACAACCCCCTGTATTTGAGCGCTGTCAATTTCGACACCAGCCGCATCCATTTCTACAGCAACATCAACATGGCCGTCAAACAGTCGGACATGCTGATTTTCGCAACGCCCTCCCCCTACCTCAAGCAGCACTTGAAGAAACTCAATCAGGACATCAGCGGCAAAACCATTGTGTCGGCCATCAAAGGCGTTGTACCTGAGGAAAACGTATTGATTTCCACCTATTTCAACCTAACGTACAACGTGCCGATGGAAAGCATTGCCGCCATCGCCGGACCCTGTCACGCCGAGGAAGTAGCCCTCGAACGCCTTTCATACCTGACCATAGCCTGTCCAAACAAAGACAAGGCCAGAACCATCGCCCAAAAATTCACGTGCAATTTCGTCAAGACCACGGTCTCTGACGACCTCTACGGCATCGAATACTCATCCACCCTGAAGAACGTCTATTCCATTGCCGCCGGTATCTGCCACGGCCTGAAATACGGCGACAACTTCCAGTCTGTCCTGATTTCCAATTCCACGCAAGAAATAGCCCGTTTCATCAACGCCGCACATCCGCTGAGTCGCAACATCAACGAATCGGTTTACCTGGGCGACCTGCTGGTAACCTCCTATTCCAAATTCAGCCGTAACCGCACCTTCGGCACCATGATAGGCAAAGGCTATTCCGTACGGACAGCCCACCTGGAAATGGAAATGATAGCCGAAGGCTACTACGCCACCAAATGCATCAAGGAAATCAACGAATGTTACCACGTGAACATGCCCATCCTGGATGCCGTGTACAACATCCTCTACGAACGTGTCAGCCCAGGCATCGAAATCAAACTTCTTACCGAATCACTTCGATAGGCTGCCACCTGCGTTTAAACAATTACCATTAACTTAGTTAACATACACCGTATGAAAACCCTTTCATTGAACATAGACCGTGCCTTGAGCTTCCTGCCCAAGGACAGCCTGGCTCCTTACGCCGACTTAACCGCAACCGCCAACAAGCACCTGCACGAAGGTACAGGCAAAGGCAATGACTTCCTTGGATGGCTTGACCTGCCGTCTTCCATTACCCCCGCATTCCTGGATGACATTCAGGCCACAGCCAATAGCCTCCGCGCCAACTGCGAAGTGGTTGTCATCGCCGGTATCGGTGGCAGCTACCTGGGCGCCAAAGCCGTTATCGATGCCTTGAACAACAGTTTCGACTGGTTGTCCACCGACCGTAAAAACCCCGTCATTGTCTATGCCGGCCACAACATCAGCGAAGATTACCTGGCCGAACTGCTGGACTTCCTGAAGGGCCGTTCCTTTGGCATTGTCAACATCTCCAAATCAGGCACGACCACGGAAACAGCCCTGGCCTTCCGCCTCCTCAAAACCCTGCTCGAATCGCAGGCAGGCAAAGAAGTTGCCAAGCAACGCATTGTTGCCATCACCGACGCCAGCCGTGGTGCCCTGCGCCAACTGGCCGACCTGGAAGGCTATAAGACCTATGTCATCCCCGATAACGTGGGTGGCCGCTATTCCGTACTGACCCCCGTTGGCTTGCTGCCCATCGCAGTGGCTGGTCACGACATCAAACAATTGGTGGAAGGTGCCAGGCTCATGGAAGAACAATGCGCCCCCTGCACCACCTTCGAAGCCAACCCGGCCGCCGTTTACGCCGCTGTGCGCAACGAACTCTACCG
>JAAYBL010000174.1 GCA_012718945.1 Bacteroidales bacterium | reverse complement strand
CCGGTTTTTCCATTTCAGCCGTCAAGCCCCATTTGAAACGGGTCAACAGGCGTTCTTCGATACCGGACAGATCTTTTGGGGCCCTGTCGCAGGTGAGAACCAGCTGTTTGCCGTTTTGGTGCAAGTGATTGAATATATGGAAGAAAACGTTTTGCGTCCCGGTCTTGCCGGCTAACTCGTGGATATCGTCTATCAGCAGCAAGTCAATGCTTTGGTAGAAATGAATGAAATCATTGACGGTATTGCTGAGGTAGGCCTGCGAATACTGCACCTGGAAAAGGTGGGATGATACGTAAAGGACCCTCAGGTTGGGGTATTGCTGCAGGGCTGCATTGCCAATGGCGTGCATCAGGTGCGTTTTACCCACACCCGATTTGCCATGTACAAACAAGGGGTTGAAGACCGTCTTGCCCGGTTTCTCGGCAATGGAGACACCAGCCGTTCTGGCCAATACATTGCTTTCCCCGCCGATAAAGTTGCCAAACGTCAGATTGTTGTTCAGCTGAGGCTCCAATCTGGCCAACACCAGCTGGTCGAAGGGGTTGGAAGGGTTGACGGGGCGGGAAGGAATGCCAGACACCGTTGTTTCGGCACTCTGACGTTTCTCGGGCGTCATTTGTACCGGGGTGTCGGCCATCATGACCTGGTACAGCAGGAGGGTGTTTTCCCCTGTAATACGTTGCAAGGCCTTGCCGATTAGATCGGCGTACTGATTCTCCAACTGCTCGTAGAAAAAGTGGCTGGGGACCTGGATCAGCAAGGCCTTGTTTTCGTACTTGAGGGGAACCACCGGCTTAAACCATGTGGAATAACTAGCTTCGGGCACATTATCCTGGATAATGGTCAGGCAGTTGCTCCACAATGAATGGTGATTCAAGGTCATTTTTAGGTGTTGTCTTTTCGATGAGATGCAAATTTTTGAAAAATAAATGGATTTTGCAAATCGCATTTTGGTCTGTTAAAACTTGCAAATTGTTACCCTCTTTATTCTCAGCGCATTATTGCTATGCGCAGTAAATCAGATAGTTGCACTTTTTAAAAAGGGTAACCATCTAAGGCAAAGAGGCTTGCAAAAGTGGCAGTCTCGGCTGCTAATTTGGCACAGAATGCATTTGGTGACCTTCTTTAAGGGATTGCTTCGCAGCATTATATTTGTGTTAAGTTCTTTCACGCGATTTTTTGTGAGGGCCTTTCTGCCTTATAAAGAGTGACAGGATGGGCTAAAAAGCAGAAAAGTCCGATTGGAGGCTTTCTCCGGAAAATCGTTGTATGAACGAACAGTGAATTTTTGCTGAGAAATACTTACGGTTTGTTACTCCTACCGAAGAGGGAGAAGTGTACATACCGCTTGGGATGCTCCCTTAGGTCCAAAAGCAGTTTATTGGTACTAGTCAGGGTACTGTCCAGATTGTTGTACAAACCCGGGGTATTGAGCAATAATCCCAGGCTGTTGTCCGTGCTGTTCAGCCGCAATGTCAAGTCGCCCAATCCGTTGATGGTTCGGTCAACATGACCCAATGTGGTCTGCAAATCGAGGGCGTTGAGGTGTTGTCCCAGTTGGGCAAATTCGCCCGTCATCTGGTCGATGTTGGTGAGGATGCCGGGGAGATCCTTGTCGATGGTGTGGTTCAGACTGGCTGTGAGCCGTTCGAGTTCGCTGGTCGTGTGTTCAATGGCCAGCAGGCTGTTGGCCAGACTACCGTTGTTTACCAGGGTTTCCACACCGGCCACCAGACTGTCGGTGCGTTGGATGAGAGATTCCACATCGGCCAGCAGCCCGTTGGAAAGCTGGTCAAGCAAGCCGGGGGCACGGAGGCCGGACAAGCTGTCGCCGGCCGACAAGAGGGAGGATGATGGAGGTCCCAACTTGAGTTTGACGGAGGGATTACCCATCAGGGCTCCTTCGATGGTTGCCGAACTGCCCTCGGGGAGTCTGAGCTTGCGGTTCAGGTTGAGGGTAACCAGTATATTGCCCGGTTGGTCGTAGCGGTATTGGATATCCCTGACCAATCCTACCTGATAACCATCCAGCATGACGGGGCTGGATTTGACCAGTCCGTCTACCTGGGTGTAGTTAACGTAGTAATAGTTGGTGGGCTTGAACAGGTTGATGCCTTTTAAATAATTTAAACCCCAGAAGAAGATAGCCAGGGCTGCGACAACGGTGAGGCCAATCTTGACCTCGCTGGAAAGGAGACGCTTCATGGTGGGGGTGTTAGGGGTTGGAAGTAGAAGTCAGGGCCCTGGCGTCGTTGACCGGCAGGCGTACACCATCTTTAAAAGCGATGATGAAGGCGTCGGGGAAGTCAGAAAGCACCATTTTGCGTTTGGCGTTGGCACTGTCGAAATCAGTGAAAGAACCTAACGTATATTTATAAAAGCCCTTTTCGAGGTATTGATCCAGGGAGTGACCTTTGAAACGGGGGTCGTTTTTGGGTAACTTCGTGGAGGAGGTGAGCACCTGGATGCGGAAGATGATGCCAGCTGTCTGGCTGTTGTCCGACGGCACCTGGGTGTCTGTTTCAGCAGACTTGCTGGTCGATGATGCCTGCGTGGTGGCCGGTTTGGTTGTGGTCGGTTTTGCAGCGGTGGTGATGTTGCCTGGTTTCACGCCGTTTTTGCGGTCATAGTCCGCTTTAAACTGAGTGAAGGCTTTCAACAGACAGCCGGCCAGTTCCTCTTTGCCTTGTTCGCTCCTCAGGTATTGCTCTTCTTCCTTATTGGTCAAAAAACCGAGTTCGACCAGAACGGATGGCATGCTTGTGTGGCGCAGTACCAGGAAGATATCTTGCCTGACGCCCCTGTCGTTGCGCCCCGAGTCTTTAAATTTGCTTTGGATGACGGAGGCCAGTTCGATGCTTTGGGTCATGTAGTTGTCCTGCATGAACTCAAACATGATGTACGATTCGGCCGAGTTGGGGTCGAACCCTTCGTACCGTTGTTCAAAATTCTCTTCGAGCAGGATGACAGCGTTTTCGCGTTTGGCGATTTCAAAATTCTCCTTGGAACGGTTTTGTCCCAGCGTGAAGGTGGTCGGTCCTTTGGCTGACTTGTTTTCGGCGTAGTCGGCGTGGATGGAAATGAAGAGGTTGGCGTTGGCTTTGTTGGCCGTCCTGGCGCGTTGTTCCAAGGGGATGAACACGTCGGTATTGCGAGTGTAGATAACCTTGACATCAGGGTGATGACGGTTGATGAGGCGACCGAAGCGCAAGGCGACATCGAGCACAACGTCTTTTTCCCTGACCAGCGAACCTAATGCGCCCGGGTCTTTGCCGCCGTGGCCAGGGTCGATGACGATGGTGAAGGGGGCTGGCGCCGCTGCTTGCAGTGTGCAGGCCAGGCTCCATGCCAGGAGTGTCAGAAGAAACAATACGGAGTGTTTGCGCATGCCAAGGTGCTTTTGCTCTGCAAAAGTAGGCGTTTTTCATGTGGAAGCCAAAATTTTGCCTTCCTTTGTACGCGCCTGGCATTGTTTGGGCACACCTTATTATATTGTTTGATTGTTTATGTCCTTTTCAATGATGTCTCCTGTCGATTTACTCCACCGCTACCTGGATCCGCATCCCGGCCTCTTTGATCTGGTGTACGACCACAGCCGTCGGGTGGCCGACATGGCGTTGGCCCTGGCTACCGCCCAACCTGCACTGGGGGCCGACCTTGTTTTTTTGGAAGAAGCGGCCCTGCTTCACGATATCGGGGTGTTCAAGACGCATGCGCCTTCTGTGCTGTGTTACGGTGACAAGCCTTATTTGTGTCACGGCGTGGAGGGGAGGCTCATTTTGGAGGCGGAAGGCCTGCCTTTGCACGCCCTGGTGTGTGAGCGACACATAGGAACGGGGTTGACCATCGATGAGATTGTGGCCCGTAAGCTGCCGTTGCCCCTCAGAGACATGCAGCCTCAATCCCTTGAGGAGGTGCTGGTTTGTTTTGCCGACCTGTTTTTTTCCAAATCCAGACCAGGCGTGCAACAAAGCCGGGAAAGTGTCCGTGCCGGTTTGCAGCGTTACGGCGCTGATGGTGTGGCGCGTTTCGACACCTGGTGTACACGGTTTCCATCTTTTTAGTTACCTTTGCGCCACTAATCTTGGGCATTGCATGACTTTCTCCCGCAGGATCCGACCGGTTTATTTGCCAGGACTGCTCATCCTCTTGAGTGGCTGGCTGTTGTCAGTAGACACAGTCAGTAGTCAGGAGCGTGTGATGCAGGCTGATGGGCGTGATTCGTTGGAACTTGCAACGCCAGCTGCTGACACGACGCGCCTTGATACGACGCGCCTTGATACGGTGTCCCGTGATACACTGTCCCGTGATACAGTACCCCCCAAAAAGAAAGAGGCACTGACTGAAATTGTCAACTATCAGGCCAGGGACTCCCTGGTGTTTATGGTGGGTGGTGTCGGTCAATTGTATGGAGAAGGCAAGGTGGCTTATGAGGATAAGAAACTGGATGCCGGTTACATCCGTATGAGCATGGACAGCACCCGTTTGTACGCCACTGGTATCAAGGATAGCTCGGGCGCTACGGTGGAAGATCCTGTCTTTGCCGACAATAGCGGGGAATACGCGGCCAAGACCATCGATTATAATTTCAGGACGGGCAAGGGTTTGATCCAGCATGTGGTAACGCAACAGGGAGAAGGCTACGTTGTGAGTGGTCTGACCAAGAAAACCGGCGACAACGTCATGTGCATGGTGGACGGTAAGTACACCACCTGCGAAAACCACGACCACCCGCACTTTTACATCGATTTGAGCAAAGCCAAGGTCAAGCCTGGGGAATACATGGTTTCCGGGCCTGCCCATTTGGTGATGGAAGATGTGCACTTACCTCTTTTTCTGCCGTTCGGGTATTTTCCCATCACCGACAAATATTCATCGGGTATCTTGTCGCCTTCGTACGGGGATGAGTTAAGCCGTGGTTTCTACCTCAAGGATCTGGGCTACTATTTTGCCATCAATGATTATGTGGATATGGCGTTGACCGGTGAGCTGTATTCCAAAGGCTCCTGGGGTGTCAGTGCCAGGTCTTCTTACCGCGTGAGGTACAAGTTTTCGGGTTCGTTCAGTGGTTCGTACATCGAGACGGTGACCAGTGAGAAAAACCTGCCTGACTATAGCAAGGCCAAAAACCTCAACGTGACCTGGAGTCACAGTCAGGACCCCAAAGCCAATCCTTACCGCACTTTTTCGGCCAGCGTCAACTTTGCCACCAGTGGTTATGCGCGCAACGATGTGGCTTCTTATTACAATCCTGAGGCTTTCTCAAACAATACGAAGAGTTCTAACGTCAACCTTTCACAGCGTTTTGCTGAGAGTCCTTTTTCGGCCAACTTGAGCATGAGCATCAGCCAGCGCAGCAAGGACTCTGTCTTGTCTGTCAGCTTGCCGAGCCTGCGCATCAGTATGTCGACCATTGCGCCTTTCCGCCGGAAGAATGCGGTGGGCAGCGAGCGTTGGTATGAAAAGATCAGGGTGGGGTATTCGGGTTCTTTTGCCAACAGCATCAGTGAGGTCAAGGAATATGATATCTTGAAAAAGTCTTTGCTGAGGGATTGGAAGAATGGTGTCCAGCACAGCGTTCCGGTGTCGGCCACGTTCAATGTCCTGGATTTTATCAATGTCACACCGAGTCTTTCCTACCAGGAGCGTTGGGCTTCCAGTTCGTTGGATAAACACTGGGATGAGACGCGCAACAAGGAAGTGACGGATACGGTGTGGGGTTTCAACCGTATCTGGGATTATTCGGCCAGCGTGAGTGCTTCTACCAAGTTGTACGGGATGTATCAGCCTATCCCCTTTGTCAGCCGGTTGTTGGGTGACAAGGTTAAACAGATTCGTCATGTGTTGACGCCATCGGTTTCCTATACGTATCGTCCTGACTTTGGCGATCTTAAGTATGGGTATTACGATGAATACAGTTATTTGAATCAAGAGAATGAGCTTCAAACGGTGAATTACTCGAAGTACAGTAATTCGTTGTATGGGGTGCCTGGTAAAGGGAAGTCCGGGAGTGTGGGTTTCTCGGTGACCAACAACCTGGAAATGAAATTGCGTCAGTTTACGGACACGAGTGAGGTGGATAAGAAGGTGAGCTTGATTGACAACTTCTCGTTTGGTGGTAGTTACAACCTGGCGGCTGATTCGTTAAACTGGAGCAACTTCTCTGTGAGTCTTCGTATTAAATTTGGCAAGCTCTACACGTTGAACTTGAGTAGTAGTTTGGATCCGTATATGTATCAGCTTAATGCGAAGGGGCAGCCTGTGAGGGTGAATCAGACTACGTTGAAGCATTTGGGTATTCCGGGTCGGTTTACGGGTACGTCGACGTCGTTTTCGTATACGTTGAGTCCGGAGACGTTCAAGAAGAAGGAGAAGAAGTCGGGTACTGGTTCTGGTGGTAAGGAGGAAGATGATATCAGTGCGACCGGGGCTGAGGGTGAAACGGCTGATGGGGCTGCTGAGGCTGGACAGGCTGAGGCGGAGAAGCCGTATGATCCTGAGGGGGCTTTGTATAAGAAGGTGACGACGCCTTGGAGTATTACGGCGAGTTATTCGTTGCGGTATGGGCAGTCGGGTTTCAACAAGCAGAAGCTTTATTATGATTATGCGTTTACGCACAATCT
>JAAYBL010000173.1 GCA_012718945.1 Bacteroidales bacterium | reverse complement strand
TGGCCGGCAAACTCTCCGGTGGCATGAAACAGAAGCTGGCCTTGAGCTGCGCCCTGGTGCACAAGCCCAGCCTTTTGTTGCTGGACGAACCGACCACGGGGGTGGATGCCGTGTCCAGGAGCGAGTTTTGGGATATGTTGCACACGCTTAAGGCCGAAGGCATCACCATCCTGGTTTCCACGCCCTACATGGACGAAGCCCAGCGCTGTGACAGGGTAGCTCTCATTCAAGAAGGCCGCTTCCTGGACATAGACAGCCCAGCTGGTATCGTTGATCGTTTTGACCAACAGTTACTGGCTGTGCAGGGTGATCGTGTGACCCGCTTGCTGTCGGCCATCCGGCAAATCAAGGGTGTCAAGCACTGCCATGCGTTTGGCGACAGCCTGCACGTGACGGTGGAAAAGGCCGGATTGAACCCTGATCAATTGACAGCTCTGCTGACCGAAAAGGGTCAGACCGGTTTTTCTGTGACGACCATCAGCCCCACCATCGAAGATTGTTTCCTCGAACTGACTCAACCATCCCATTCATCAAAACCATGAATGCAGTTATACCCACACCTTTATCGCCATTGAACCCCGACCAGCAAACGGCCGTTATTCATACCGAAGGGTTGACGAAAACCTTCGGCAGTTTTACCGCTGTGGACGGGATTTCCTTTACCGTTCAAAAAGGGGAAATCTTCGGTTTCCTGGGTGCCAACGGGGCCGGAAAAACCACAGCCATGCGAATGCTGTGCGGTTTGAGCAAACCCAGTGCCGGTAAGGGTTGGGTGGCAGGCTACGACATCGCCTCTCAATCCGAGCAAGTGAAACGACGCATTGGCTACATGAGCCAGAAATTTGCCTTGTACGAGGACCTGCGGGTCTGGGAAAATATCCGTCTGTATGGCGGCATCTACGGGGTACCCAAGGATGAAATAGCTCCACGAACCGAAGCCATGCTGGCCAGCCTTGGCCTGTCTGACCAACGAAACAGCTATGTAACCGACCTTCCCCTGGGATGGAAGCAAAAGCTGGCTTTTTCCGTGGCCACTTTTCACCAACCCGATATTGTCTTCCTGGACGAGCCCACTGGAGGAGTAGACCCGGCCACGCGCCGACAATTCTGGGAGCTCATTTACCAGGCTGCCGACCAAGGCATCACCATCTTTGTAACCACGCACTACATGGACGAAGCTGAATACTGTGACAGGGTGTCCATCATGGTGGACGGCCGCATCGAGGCCCTGGACAGCCCATCAAACCTTAAACGACAGTTTCAGGCTGACAACATGGACCAGGTCTTTCGTCAACTGGCCAGAAAAGCCACCCGTGGACAGGACTAACAACTAAACCGCACAATGATGAATCAATTCATGGCGTTTGTCCGCAAGGAATTCCACCACATTTTCCGTGACAGGGTCACCACGGCCATACTACTTGTGTTGCCCGTCATCCTCCTCTTGCTCTTCGGTTACGCCATTTCCACTGAGGTCAGATCATCCAAGGTGGGGGTGTTCGATGCTTCCAACGATGAGGCTACCCGTTACCTGATTGAACAGTTAC
>JAAYBL010000172.1 GCA_012718945.1 Bacteroidales bacterium | reverse complement strand
TACACCAACTGTTCGATGGGGTCCACAAACCATTCTCCCGGCTCATCCAGGAACTCGATGGCGTTGGACAGGTAGAAAGGTGAACGAACACTATCATCCATCACGGGCTGTGGCCAGGGATGTTCGGTTTGGATCCTGGCTTCCGGCTGCTTGAACGTCACGTGCAGGCTGTCTCCTTGCTGCTTGAGGCCAGCCACCCTGAGATGGGCGATGGCCCAGCGTTGGTGCAGGGTCAATTCCAGCAGATTGGCATGGGTGTAGGTTGAGGGGACAAGGACAGGCAGGCTCAGGGTGCCGGTGTGTTTGTTCCAACCGGTAATTCTGGGCAGGTCATCGTTATTAGGAAACCTAGCCCTGACAGCCTTGCGTTCGCCCACCCAGAGTTGACGGAAGGTCAATGGCCAACCGCCGGAATGAGGCACCGGAGCGGACCATATTTGACCTATGGCGGACGCAGGCAAACCATGCACAATGCCATCTACCTGTTTCCATCCCTTAAGCTGGCAACCACCGTCCAGGATAGGCGATTCGCCGATTGCCGCCTTGATGCGGGTGGGGGCATCGAGGCTACCGGCGTCCTCAGCGACCAAGCGGACGGGTTCCTCTAAGAAATAACGACCACCACGCAGCACGATGTCGATACCGCCGGCCACCTGAGGATCGTTTAAACGGCGCCATTCCCTGGCTTGACGCAAGGCGGCGTGCAGACTGGCCAAGGGCTGTTCTTTAGTACCCGTCTGACTGTCATGGCCATCAGGAGCCACCCAGATAGTGGCGGCTTGTGCCGAAAAACCCAGCAAGCAAGCACAAACCAAGATTGTTGTACGGAATGCTTTCATTCGGGTTGAAAAATAGATTTTAAATAACGGCAATTGGCTCCGTAATTACCCTTTACATTGCGGGTATCGTTGGCGTCACGGGAACGTTCCATGACCAACCAACCCTTGTAGCCCATGTCATCGAGGGTACGTTTGATGGACGGCATATCCACAGCCGGGTCATTTTCCAACCAGTACTTATCCGTATTGGTGCAATGTATCTGACAGATATTTTTCACACCAAGGATGCGTAATTCTTGGTGAATGTCGCGACCTGCCCTGAGGGGATTCTGAAAATTAAAATAGCTCTTGATGCCAGGACTGCCGATGGTTTTCAACAAAGCCAATTCGCCGACAGCATCCAGGGGCGTCTCAATACCCACCACCACCCCGGCGGCTTCGGCCATCTTGCCAATGACACGCAGGCGTCTGATCAGTTCATGGGTTTGCTCGGTGGGCTTGGTGAGCAGGTCGCCATCAGGGCCCAACGGCAGGAAGGCCACGGTGACCCCCAGTTTTTTCATCAAGTCGATGCAATCCTTGATAGGCGTCTCGAAATCAGCCCGATTGGTCAACGACTGGGCGTAAAAACCCGACATGGCCACAGAACTGAACACAACACCCACACTGTTGGCTTCCCGTTTGAACTGTAGCAGCACCGTCGAATCCTTGAGTTGGTTTTCAAAGGTGGGGCGCTTACCCAGGGGCCCCATATCAAGTTCAAGACCGTCGCAGCCAATCTCGCTGGCCAGGGCCAGGGCGCCCAGTTTCTGACGTTTGAGCAGCATCCAGTCGCAGACCGACACTTTGTACCTGGTTCTGTCTTCGTTGGCCACGATGGGCGAACGGGTGCCCGGCCAACGCTCCCTGCGGATGGGCTCCATCACGAGTTGAGCGGGATCAATGCACACGTATTTGATGCGTTCACGCCGCCAGGTGTAGACGATGTGTACCAGGCCATCAGCCGACTGAATGACTGAAGGGTAGGAATACTGGCTGATGGGTGAATCTTCCAGCACCAGGGAGGCGTACCAGTGTTTGCCGTCCTTGGAGACAGCGACGTTCAGTGGTGTCCTGCCGCCTTTTGTGGTACCTCTGGGCGGTTTGGCGTGGTTGTAGACCACCAGATGACGCCCATCCTTCAATGTCACGGCATCTGTTCCCGAATTGGGATTGGGTAATCCTGAAGCCTGCATGGATGACCATGTCAGACCGTTATCTTCTGACCAGGCCGTAGCCAGTACCCGGTTGCGGGTGCGGCAAAGAATTTGTAGTCGGCCGTTGCCATGATTGAGGATGGAGGGTTGTATGACGTTCCATGTTTTGCCATCGTTGATGGGGCCTACTTTGCTCCAGGTCTTGCCGTTGTCAGGGGTCAGTTCAAAATGAACTCGCCACCCCTTACCTTCGGTACTGGAAGGGCAAAACAAAGTATCTCCCACGAGGACAGGCTTGTTTTTGATGGGTC
>JAAYBL010000171.1 GCA_012718945.1 Bacteroidales bacterium | reverse complement strand
TTTCTGAGGAGTACACGCCGGATATGGTTCTGATGACTGCTTTGTAACGGCCCACGACTTTTTCGCAGGCGTAGGAGATTTCACCCAGGCTGGCACGTACCTTGGCGGCCTCAACGGCCAGTTCCAGTAGGTTGCCTTCCTTGGTTTCCACACAACGGGTAATGGCTTCCAGGGCCTTTTGCACGGCGGCTTCGTCGCGGTTGGCCTTCAAAGCATTCAAGCGCTCGATTTGCTGGATGCGTACGGCTGTGTTGTCGATTTCCAGGATGTCGATGGGGGCTTCCTTTTCCAAGCGGTACTTGTTTACACCCACGATGGTTTGTGAACCCGAGTCGATGCGGGCCTGAGCCCTGGCTGCGGCTTCTTCAATACGCATTTTGGGGATACCGGTTTCGATGGCTTTAGCCATACCGCCCAGACTTTCCACTTCTTCAATCAAGGCCCAGGCTTTTTCAGCCAGTTCCTTGGTCAAGGATTCCACGTAGTAGGAACCGGCCCATGGATCCACTTCGCGGCAGATGTTGGTTTCTTCCTGAATGTAGATCTGGGTGTTGCGGGCGATGCGAGCCGAGAAATCGGTCGGCAGGGCGATGGCTTCGTCCAATGCGTTGGTGTGCAAGGACTGGGTATGACCCAGGGCAGCGGCCATGGCTTCGATACAGGTGCGGCCCACGTTGTTGTAGGGATCCTGCTCGGTGAGTGACCAACCAGATGTCTGGCAGTGCGTACGCAGCGCCAGTGATTTGGGGTTCTTGGGGTTGAACTGTTTCACCAACTTGGCCCAAAGCATACGGGCAGCTCTCATCTTGGCGATTTCCATGAAGTGGTTCATGCCGATGGCCCAGAAGAAGGAGAGGCGGGGAGCGAACGCGTCGATGTCCATGCCTGCATTCACGCCTGCGCGGAGGTATTCCAATCCGTCAGCCAAGGTGTACGCCAGCTCGATGTCGGCTGTGGCGCCGGCTTCCTGCATGTGGTAACCGGAGATGGAGATGGAGTTGAACTTGGGCATGTTCTTCGAGGTGTACTCGAAGATGTCGGCGATGATCTTCATTGAAAATTCGGGCGGATAGATATAGGTGTTCCGCACCATGAATTCCTTGAGGATATCGTTTTGGATGGTACCGGCCATTTCTTCCAGTTTGGCACCTTGTTCCAGACCGGCGTTGATGTAAAAGGCCAGAATAGGCAAGACAGCCCCATTCATGGTCATGGACACGGACATCTTGTTCAAGGGGATACCATCGAAGAGTACTTTCATGTCTTCGACGGAGCAGATGGATACGCCGGCCTTGCCCACGTCACCTACCACGCGTTCGTGGTCGGCGTCGTAACCGCGGTGTGTGGCTAAGTCGAAGGCCACGGAGAGACCTTTCTGACCGGATGCCAGGTTGCGGCGGTAGAAGGCGTTCGATTCTTCAGCGGTGGAGAAGCCTGCGTATTGACGGATGGTCCAGGGACGCATGGCGTACATGATACTGTAGGGGCCTCGCAGGTAGGGACTTACACCGGCAGCGTAGTGCAGGTGTTCCATGCCTTCCAGGTCGGCTTTGGTGTAGACGGGTTTTACCTGAATCTGTTCAGGGGTTTTCCAGTCCTTTTCAATGCCGTTGGCCTTTTCCCATGTTTTCGGGTCGTTGCCGGCCATACCGGCAAGTATGTTGATTTGTTTGAAGTCTGGTTTCATGAGTCAGTGATGTTAGTTGATGCCTAAGCGGGTTGAAAAGTCCTGCAGGGTCTGCAACACATTGGAACGCACGTTGATGAAGTCCTTAATGCCGATGGCTTTGAGGTCGTCCATGCATTCGGGCGCACCAGCCACAACCATGATTTCTTTTCCAGCGCCAAGGGCTGCAAAAGCCTTGGGAGCCAGTTCGGCGTATTCCTCGTCGCTCGAACAGAGTACAACGATATCGGCCTTGGCGGCACGTGCAGCCTGGATGCCTTCTTCAGGTGTGGCAAAGCCCAGGTTGTCGATGATTTCGTAACCGGCGCAAGCGAAGAAGTTGCTCGAGAACTGAGCCCTTGCCAGGCGCATGCTCAAGGAACCAATGGTCAACATGAAGACCTTGGGGCGTTTGCCCGATTTTTCGGTGGCCAGTCTCAACGATTCAAAGGCGGAGGCTCCACGGTCGAAGTTCAACACAGGAACAGTGGCGTCATGATGGTGACAGCATGTACCGGCGGTTTCGTCCTTCATTTTTTCCAAGGCCTTTTCGTTGAAATGAGGGTATTGGTTGGTACCCAGCAATACTTCGCGGCGGCTGGAAAGTGCGGCGTGACGCTTGTCGTTGGAGGCGTTCACTTCCTGTTGGATATAACCAGTTTGCAAGGCGGAAAGGAAACCACCCTTTTCATCAACGGTCAGGAATATGGACCAGGCAGCCTGAGCCAGGCTGGCGGTGAGGTTTTCGATGTAGTAGGAACCGGCCGAAGCATCCACGATTTTGTCGAAATGAGATTCTTCCTTGAGCAAAAGCTGCTGGTTGCGGGCAATGCGTTCGGAGAATTCGTCCGGGGTTTCGTAGGCGCTGTCAAAGGGCAGGATGGTCAGGGAGTCCACACCGGCAATGGTGGCCGACATGGCTTCCGTCTGCGTACGCAGTAAGTTGACGTGAGCATCGTAGGTGGTCAGGTTCCAGGTCGTGGTGTACGCGTGCATCTTAATGCCGGCAACCGTACGATCGGCCTTTTCGGGCAGGTAAGCGTTTACGATCTGGGCCCACAACAAACGGGCGGCCCTGAACTTGGCGATTTCCATGAAGTAGTTGGACCCTACACCGAAGTTAAATTTGATTTTGGCGGCTACGTTTTCAGGCGTCAGACCGGCTTCAATACCCAGTTGCATGAAGGCGTTGCCGTAGGCCAGCCCGTAACCCAGTTCCTGGGCACAGTTGGCACCGGCATCGGCGAAGTAGTAGGGGTTGGCTCCCAGTACCCTGACATTGGGGAGGGCGGCTCCGGCTTCTACCACTGCCTTGACGGCTGCCGACAAGTCCATGTCGGGAGTGAAACCTTTCACGAGGAGTGCTTTGAATGGATCAAAGTTGATGGAACCGGTCACATCGGCCGGGTTGATGTTGTTTTGCTTGACGTAATCGACCAGAAGACCAGCCAGGTTGGCGGCTTGTTTGATGCAGCATCGGAAGTTGAGTTCGATACTATCCAGTTGGATACCTTTTAACAGGACGTCAAATTCTGACGCTGTCAACGCTTTACCGGCGATGAAACACAGGGACGTGACACCTTTTTGAAGTACATCGAGGGCCTTTTTGTTGGCGGTTGCCGGGTCTTTGACTTCGATGTCCTGTCGTACGTGCCAGTTGTTGTCTTTCTTGATGCCCCTCACATAAGGGAATTCCCCTGGTAAGGCTTCTGTAATCGCCAATCCTTCTACATCGTCAGCGCGGTAAAAAGGCCTGACGCTAAAACCTTCGTTGGTTTTCCACACAAGTTTCTTTTCGAAGTCGGCGCCCTTAAGGTCTTGGGTGACCTTTTCCATCCAGGTTTCGGTGGAAACAGGCGGGAATTCCGAAAATAACGTTCTTTTGCTATCTGCCATAGTCTAAGAATAAATGTTTATTTTCTGTTCAGATTCAAGGTTCTGAAACGCATGTTTAAAAAATGCACCCAAAGGTAATTGTTTTATTCTTAATAGGAAAGCGTCTCTCCGCTCAGTTTTTTAGAGGGGGATGTTAATGAACTTTTATAATGGAATGATTGACAGTGACATATGGTTTTGTCCATTCTGGCGTTACAAAAAAAGCCGCCAAGCGGACTTGTTTATTACTTTTTACTCATTAACTTTGACCGGTTTTTCCAGGCATTGCGATGTGCTGATTTCGGTTGTTGATACCAAAAAAATAATGCAAGACCTATGGGGAATTTAAAAGAGAAATACACCAGCTACACGGCTCCTGCTGACCTTAGGCAAGCGGGCGTGTACCCTTACTTCAGGGAAATTGAATCTGACCAGCACACCGTTGTTAAGATTCATGGAAAGGATGTCCTGATGTTTGGCTCCAACAGTTATTTGGGCCTGACCAATCATCCTGAAGTAAAAGAGGCCGCTATCAAGGCCATTCAAAAGTACGGTACTGGGTGTGCCGGCTCCCGCTTCTTAAACGGAACCCTCGACATACATACTAAGTTGGAAGACCGTCTAGCCAAGCTGACGGGCAAGGATGCTGCCGTGACCTACAGTACCGGATTCCAGGTTAACCTGGGCGTAGTCTCCGTATTGGGTGGTCGTAGCGATTACTTGTTGTTGGACGAGCTTGACCACGCCTCCATTATTGAAGGCAGCCGCGTTTCCTTTTCCAAAAGCCTCAAGTTCGCTCACAACGACATGGACTCCCTGGAAAAGAAACTGAAACTCTGTGAACCAGGCCACGACATTTTGATTGTTGTCGATGGTATCTTCTCCATGGAAGGTGATATCGCCAACCTTCCCGGTATCGTTCAACTCGCAAAAAAATACAACGCCTCCATCATGGTGGATGATGCCCACTCCCTTGGTGTGTTGGGTAAGCACGGGGCTGGGACGGCCTCTTACTTTGGCTTGAGCGATCAAGTTGACCTGATCATGGGAACGTTCTCCAAATCACTGGCTTCGCTCGGTGGCTATATCGCCGCTGATAAAGAGGTCATCGAATTTATCAAACACAACTCCAGACCACTGATTTTCAGCGCCAGCATGACACCGGCCTCCGCTGCTTCAGCGTTGGCCTCTCTTGATATTATGGAACGTGAACCTGAACGTATTCAACATCTTTGGGATGTATCAAATTACGCCAGAAAACGCTTCCTGGAAGCTGGGTTTGATACTGGTATTTCTGAAACACCTATTATTCCCCTGCTGGTCTACGATGACCTCAAGGCCCTCAGCATGACAAAGGACTTGCTGGAAAAAGGCGTCTTTGTCAATCCCGTCATCTCGCCTGCCGTGCCTCCGGGTCGCAGTCTGATCCGTTTCTCGCTGATGGCTACCCACACCTTTGAACAAGTAGACGAAGCTGTCGACAAAATGACGGCTGCAGCCAAAAAACTGGGTATCCTCAATCGGCCAGTTGAAATGGCCGCCAACGTGCAAGCCAAGGTATGAGCAAGGTCATTGTCCTGACTGGTGTTTCCTCCGGTTTTGGACAGCGCATGGCCATCCGTTTGGCTGAGCAGGGGCATGTTGTGTACGGTACCGTACGCAAGCCCTGTGAGGTGCATCCTTCCGTACACCTTTTAACCATGGACTTGATGGATCCATCTTCCATCAAAACGGCCGTGGAAACCGTTGTCGCTGAACAAGGTCGTATCGATGTGTTAATTAACAACGCCGGCATGCACCTGGGTGGTCCCATCGAAGAAGCCCCGACAGACTTGTTCAGCCGTCAGTTGGCTACCAATGTGAACGGTTTGGTGCATATGCTGCAGGCTGTTTTGCCTGTCATGCGGCAGCAGGGTGGGGGTACTGTGATCAATTTCAGTTCCTTGGGTGGCCTGATGGGCTTGCCTTTTCAAGGTTTCTATTCTGCCAGCAAGTTTGCCATAGAAGGCTTGAGCGAAGCATTGCGCATGGAAGTGCGTGCGTTCAACATCAAGGTCATTGTCATTAATCCCGGTGATTTTCACACGAGCAACACGGCCAACCGTACCAATGTCGTTAAGCCTGGCGGTCCGTACGAAGCGCAGTTCGAACGATCAAAAGCGAGTTATGAGAAAGATGAAACGGGTGGTTGGGATCCCGATATCCTGGCCAAAAAACTGGTCAAGGTTGTGGAAAGCCGCCATCCCTGCAACCGGTACATCATCGCTTCGTTCACTCAAAAATTAGGGTTGTTGCTCAAACGGTTGTTGCCCATCAGCCTGTTCTCAAGAATTCTAGGGTCCTTTTATAAGATTCCTTGAATCCCAATTCTCTTAGCGAGATATTTTTTTCTCTGTTCTTCGATTCCGCTCCCCTTTGGGCGGAGTCGGGTATTGTCTCCGACACCCGTTCCTCAGGGTTTGCGTCCCCTAGACAGCGGCGCCGATCGTTCGTCTCAAGTGACTTCACGAAGTCGGCAATGCCGCTCTCGTCGGGTTCGCTGGCACCCCTCGTCAATGTTGTCGGATTCAACACCCAACCCCGCTGCGGTGCGCTCCGGCATCAAAACCATCAAAGTACTACCCTCGTCCCAGTCTGATACATGCCCAGCTTGTCGTACCATTGAGCCTCAAATCTCATCCACTGACTTCGGAACAAGACTAGCTTCCTGCCGGTCAGCTAATCAGCTTGTTGTTACAGCTTTCATCAGTGTGCATTGTTGTTTTCTGGTTAGTAGGCACTTTCCAGTAGGGTAGCTCCTAATTGATGTCACTGCAGGAACAGGCGCTTTTCTGCGAGGTAGCAGTTTAATGTTATCACTGCGGGAGCGCCTAAGGGGTTGGGTGTTGAATCCAGTACCATTGACGAGGGGCGCCAGGGAATGCTTCGAGATCGGCAAGGCCAACCTCGCGAGTCACTTGAGACGAGCGATTGGCGCCGATGTCGAAGCGTTCACCAGCCCTGAGGAACGGGTACTGGAGACAATACCCAGCCCCGTAAGGGGAGCGGTTTCGAAGAGAAAAGAAGGACCCCGTAAGGGGAGCGGAATCGACGGCTACTTAATAATGGAGGGTATCCTTTAGGAAAGCATTGATGCCCGGGAAGTCGTCGGGACTGAACCAGTGGTAGTCGAGGTCGCGACGAAACCAGGTGAGCTGTTTTCGGGCGTACTTGTGGGTGTTAAATTGGATTTGCTTCACAGCCTCATCCAGGGTGCAGTTGCCATCGAAATAAGCGAACAGCTCCTTATAGCCAACAGTGTTCAACGCATTGAGCCCACGATGGGGCAACAGCCCTCTGGCTTCATTCAACAACCCTTGCGCCATCATCTGCTCCACCCGCTTGTCGATACGTTGGTAGAGAGCCTTTCGGTCCATATCCAGGCAAAGTTTGATGATGTTGAAAGGACGTTCCTTGGGCGTTTGTCGACGAAAACTCGAATACGGCTTTCCGGTGAGCAGGCAGAGCTCAAGGCCGTGCAAAACCCGCTTGGGATTGTTGCTGTCAACCGTGGATGCGTATGTGGGGTCCAGGTGCTCCAATTCAGCCAACAAGGGTTGCAGGCCTTCCTCTTGCCATCTATCCTGCAATTGTTGACGCAGTACCGGATCAACGTCCGGCATGTCGTCAATGCCCTTACAGACGGCATCAATGTAGAGCATGGAACCACCCGTCATCAAAACGGTGTCGTGCAAGGGAAACAAGGTTGTTTCCAGCAATCGCAGGACCTCCGATTCAAAGCGGGCGGCACTGTAATAATCGTGAATGCTGAGGTGCCCAATGAAATGGTGGGGCACTCTATCCAGCTCGGCTTGCGAAGGAGCGGCCGTGCCGATGCGCATGTCGCGGTAAAACTGCCTGGAATCACAGGATATGATGGGGCAGCCCAGCCATTCGGCCAGATCCAGGCTGAGGCTTGTCTTGCCTATGCCTGTAGGACCGGTCAAGACAACCAGGGTCTTCACCCAGCTTTAAAAATCAGATTCTGTGGACCGGTCTGCCAGTTCGTCGAGGCCGGAAAAGCCATCGGCATCCAACTCGTCCATGTCAAAGTCCTGGTCTCCGTATAGATCGTCGTCCATGGCAAATTTAGACGATGGCTCGGCCGTCAATTCTTCAAAATCCATGGTTTGAGCCGGAGCATCACCCTCAGACAAGGTGCATTTGGGATGGGCCAACGTTTTGTTGGGCAGGAACTGGTAAACTTCCATGAAAAAGGCGCGTTCGGTCAGGTAATCAAACACATAGAGCAATTTCTGACCTTCGTCCTCAATCAGTTCACTAAGTTTGGTACTTTCCATCAACCAGCTGTCCACGTCAGGACTGCTATCCATCTCAACCAAGGTGATTTCGGTGTCTTTTTCCCAATCGTCGTTGCAGGTGAAAAAGGAACTCATCTGGTCGGAGCTGTAGCCGACGCAATCGAGGATGGCTTGGTGTAGGTCAAGGAACGTGGCCTCGGCATCGATGGCAAGTTCACGCGCGAAGTTGTCAACTTCGTCAGAGAGGAGGCGGATTTTGTAAACCATGGTGCGTGCGTTTAGACCGTTAGAAATAACCTTTTATAATACCCCTCGGTGAATTCTTCACAAACAGGATAATCTCGTCGCGTTCCTTGGTGGCAGGTAATTCTGCCTCAATGCGTTCGATGGCATCGCTGTTGTTAAGTCCCGATTGGTAAAGATACCGATAAATTTCCTGAATATCCCTGATTTGTTCGTTGGAAAATTCACGGCGACGCAAACCGATGGAGTTGACACCACAGTAGGCAATGGGTTCCCTGGCAGCCTTGATATAGGGGGGCACATCCTTGTTGATTTTGGAGCCGCCCTGTACCATGGTATGGGTTCCAATACGTGAAAACTGGTGTACCAATGTACCGCCTCCGATAATGGCATGATCGTCTACCACGACCTCTCCGGCTAGTTGTACGCAGTTGGACATAATGACGTAGTCGCCTACGGCACAATCGTGGGCAACATGGCAATAGGCCATGATCAGGCAGTTGTTGCCAACAGACGTTTTCATACGGGCAGCTGTGCCACGATTGATGGTAACGTATTCGCGAATGGTAGTATTGTCACCAATCTCAACGGTGGAATCCTCTCCGGCGTATTTCAAATCCTGTGGAATAGCACCGATGACGGCACCTGGGAAGATGACACAGTTTTTACCAATACGGGTACCTTCGAGTATGGTTACGTTCGATCCGATGCGGGTGCCTTCACCGATCACGACATTCTTGTCGATGGTGACAAAAGGCTCGATGACCACGCTGGGAGCAATTTTAGCATCGGGGTGGACGTAGGCTAAGGGTTGTCTCATAAAAAAAGCATTACTTGTTTTTGACCACCTGGGCCATGAATTCGGCTTCGGTGACAATTTTATCGCCGACAAAGGCGTAGCCCTTCATGCTGACGATGCCACGGCGAATCTGATCCATTAAATCCAATCGGAAAATGAGGGTGTCGCCGGGCACTACTTTCTGCCTGAACTTTACGTTCTCAATTTTCAGGAAGTAGGTAGAATAGCGTTCGGGGTCGGGTACGGTGTTAAGGATGAGTAGGCCACCGGTCTGCGCCATGGCTTCGATCTGGAGTACACCAGGCATGACGGGCTCATCGGGAAAATGGCCGATGAAGAACTGTTCGTTGCCGGTGACGTTTTTAATGCCCACCACATGGCGTTCGCTAATCTCAATCACCTTATCCACCAGTTGGAAGGGCCAGCGGTGGGGAAGAAGCTGTTTGATGCGGATGTTGTCCATGACGGGAGGTAGGTCTGCGTTATAGACAGGTGCCTGAATTTCTTGCCGCTTGATGTCCTTGCGGATCAGACGGGCCATTTTATTGTTGATGTTGTGTCCAGGTCTTGTGGCGATGATATGGCCTTTCAAAGGTTTGCCAATCAAGGCCAAATCGCCCATCAAGTCCATCAGTTTATGGCGGGCCGGCTCGTTGTCGTATTTGAGCGGCTTGTTGTTGATGTAGCCCAACTTATTGACCAACTTATGAGGAATGTGCATGGTGTCGGCCAGTTGGTCCAGTTTTTCTTGCGACATTTCCTGGTCGTAAATTACCAGCGCGTTGTCTAGGTCACCTCCTTTAATGAGGTTGTGCTTGAGCAACAATTCCACTTCGCGTACGAACACAAAGGTGCGGCTATCGGCCACTTCAGAAGCAAAGTCAGACAGGGCGTTGAGCCTGGCAAACTGATTGCTTAAGATGGACGAAGGGTAGCTAATCAGGGTGGTTACGCTGAATCCGTCGTAGGGCAGGATGATAAGGGAAGAGCCTGTTTCAGGATCGGATACTTCGATGCGGTTGCGTACCACGTAATACTGTTTGTGGTATGATTGTTCTTCCTTGCCTGCTTTCTCAATGGCTTGTACGAAATCGATGGCGCTGCCGTCGAGGATGGGCATTTCCGGCCCGTTTATTTCAATGAGGCAGTTGTCAATGCCGGCGGCCCACAGGGCGGCCATGGCGTGCTCAATGGTGCTGACTTGTACCCCATTCTTCTCCAGAACAGTGCCACGTTCAGTATGGTGAACATTGTCGGCCAATGCCTCGATGGAGGGTTTGTCTTCCAGGTCAGTTCTGACAAAAACGTATCCCGTATTGGCTGGGGCCGGGCAAAACCGGGCTGTGATATGAAGGCCTGTGTGCAGACCTTTGCCGCTAATGGTGAAATCGTTTTGTAGTGTGAGTTGATTGGCCATGGTATTATTTGCTTGACAGCTGTTTTTTAAGCGCTTCAACTTCTTTGCGGAGCGCTGAAATTTCTGGATAAAGTTCGGGTAGTTTCTTGTAAACTGCACTAGCTCTGGCAAAGGTTTTGGCCGGCATGGCAGGAGTGCCAAGGTAGGGTGTGGAGGCATCGGTCAGGCTATTGGGTACCCCACTTTGCGCACCGATTTGTATACCATCGGCTATATGGATGTGCCCTGCAAAACCGACCTGACCACCTATCATGCAGTGAGCGCCCACCTTGGTGGAGCCGGCAAAGCCGACTTGGGCGGCTGCCACCGTGTCAGTGCCTATTTCTACATTGTGGGCCACTTGAATCAGGTTGTCGAGTTTGACACCCTTATGAATGATGGTGGAACCCATCGTGGCCCTGTCTATGGTGGTGTTGGCCCCGATTTCAACGTCGTCTTCAATCACAACGTTGCCGACCTGAGCTATTTTCTGAAAATCACCGGCGCTTTTGGGGGCGAAACCGAAACCGTCGCCACCTACCACAGCTCCTGCCTGAAAAATACAGTTGTCACCGATGATGGTGTCATCCAGGATTTTGACCCCGGGGTGGAACAGGCAGTTGTGACCAATGCGCACATTGTCACCGATGTAAACTTGAGGATATATCTGTACGTTGTCTCCAATGACGGTATTGATCCCAATATAACTAAAAGAACCAACGTAGGGATTGGCTCCAAGGGTGGCTGTGGGGTCTATACTGGTTAGTGCGTCGATGCCTGTTTTCGTCTTTTTGGCACCGGCGGCCAATTCCAATAATTTGGCTAGGCAAGTGTAGGCATTTTCAACCCGTATCAAGGTAGCCTTCAAGGGCTGTTCGGGGACAAAATCATTATTGACAAGGACTACGCTGGCGTGTGTCTCGTATATGTGATGGGTGTATTTCGGATTGGCCAGGAAGGTCAATGAGCCGGGAACGCCCTCTTCAATCCTGGAAAAGGTGGAAATAACAATGCTATCATCCCCTTCAACGGTTCCAGAAAGAAAATCAGCTAGCTGTTTGGCGGTATAGGTCATTACCAAAAATTTGGGCAAAAATACAAAATTATCCCTATTCTATGCAATCTTGGTCGTCTTTGCCGATTATTTAATACGTACATGACAATAGGCATACTTGCAAACTTCCTTCGAAAGAACGTCCAGGTTGAGCATGTCTGAGGCTGTAGTGATGGGTCTGATAAGACCATCGTTGTATAGAATGTCGATACTGTCTACCTCAGCGTTGTACATGTTGGTTGTCACCATACTCAGGGAAGTAAGGAATCGCGCGTCTTCCTGGCTTATCCCGTAGGTGGCGGCCAGCGTGGTGATGTCGTTCTCCAACCTTTCGGTGGTTGGCGCCTCTTTTGTCATTTCCATCTTGAATAAACGCCTGTCGATGAGTCCTTTGCTTAACAGTGAAAGGATGAAGTCGTCGTGCGTTTGCCATGCTTTGATGGCCGTCCAGATGTCGGTATCATCCAGGTTGATGAAATGGTCGAGGGAGGTGTCGTCCATGACGCCGGGCTGGAGCGATGTGGAGAGAAAATGGCTGAAGGCAGGAGAAGCCGGTACACTAACCCCCTTGGCAATCAGGTGCCTGGCTCTGAGGATGAGGTTTTCAAGCATCTTCTCGGCGGCCAGTGAGGTCTTGTGCAGGTAGACTTGCCAATACATCAAGCTCCTGGACATGAGGTAGTTCTCGATGGAGTAGATACCTTTTGCCTCTACGACAAGCCTATCGTCAACCACATTGAGCATCTTGATGATGCGGGCTGAACCGATGTTGCCTTCGGAGACGCCGGTGAAGAAACTATCCCTGCGTAAATAATCCAACCTGTCCATGTCGAGGTTGCCTGACACCAATTGGTGAAGGAAGCGTTTCGGGTACTCGTCCTTGAAGATGCTGATGGCAACGTCCAGACGTCCGTTGAATTGGTGATTCATCCGCTCCATGAGCAGGAGGGAGATGGTTTCGTGAGAAACCTCGGGGATGAGTACATGTTCCAGGGCATGTGAAAACGGACCGTGTCCCAAATCGTGCAGCAGGATGGCGGCGATGACCCCTTCGGCTTCTTCGGTGGTAATTTGGTGCCCCTTGTTTTTCAAATGTTGAACAGCCTCCATCATGAGGTACATGGCTCCTGTGGTGTGCAGGAAGCGGGTGTGCTGAGCGCCAGGATAGACAAAGGAGGACATGCCCAGTTGTTTGATCCTGGTCAGTCTGTGCAGGTAGGGGTGTTGGTACACCTCGTACAGGAAACCGGTCGGCAGGTTGATGAAGCCGAAAACGGGGTCGTTGATGATTTTCCGTTTGTTCATGTTGTCGCTTTGCAGAATCGGGTGACTATCCCGCTTGATCGTTCAACGGGGCAAGTAGCCGTCCATTTCTTGTTGTACCTTGAGGGCTTCTTCCCTGGCTTTGATGGAGAAATCCGTACCCTTGCTGGCGTAGAGAATCTGGCGTGAGGAGTTGACCAATAGGCCACAGGTGCTGTTCATGCCATACTTAACCACTTCGGCCAGGCTACCTCCCTGTGCACCGACGCCGGGTACCAGGAGGAAGTGTTCGGGAACCAGTCGACGAATGTCGGCAAAAAGGCTGCCTTGGGTGGCGCCGACCACATACATAAACTGGTCGTCCGTGCCCCAGGTTTGGGAGGTCTTGAGTACTTTCTCAAACAGGCGTTCGCCTTGGGCATCCTGTGTCAATTGAAAGTCGACCGAGCCTTTGTTGGAGGTGAGGGCCAGCAGGATGACCCATTTGTCGGGGTAGGTTAAAAAGGGACTGACGCTGTCCTCGCCCATGTAGGGAGCCACAGTGACGGCATCGAAGGGCAGGTCTTTGAAAAAACAGGCGGCGTACATGGCCGATGTGTTGCCAATATCGCCCCGTTTAGCATCGGCGATGATAAATTGCTCCGGGTATTGAGTCCTGATGTAACGCACGGTTTTCTCCAGTGCTATCCAACCTTTCACGCCATAGCGTTCGTAGAAAGCCAGGTTGGGTTTGTAGGCTACGCAGAGGTCGGCCGTAGCATCTATGATGACCTTGTTGAAGGCGAAAAGGGGGTCAGCCTCATTAAGGAGGTGGGCCGGGATCTTGTCCAGGTCAGTGTCCAGACCTACGCACAGGAAAGAGCGCTTTTGCTGGATTTGTTCGTATAGGGCTTGTTTGTTCATAGTGGTCAGTCAACTGAGGGGGTTAGTTGGATGCCTTCATCCGTTCGGCGTTCTCGACAATGATCAGTTGGTCGATGATGGGTTGGATGTCGCCGTTCATGAAGAAAGCCAGGTTGTAAAGGGTCAGGTTGATGCGGTGATCGGTGACCCTGCCTTGTGGGTAGTTGTAGGTCCGTATTTTGGCCGAACGGTCGCCCGTTGACACCAAGGTCTTGCGGGTGGCGGCTATGCCATCGATGTACTTTTGGTATTCCATATTATAGAGGCGTGTGCGCAACTCGGTCATGGCTTTGGCCTTGTTCTTGAGCTGGGATTTTTCATCCTGGCATTGCACGGTGATGCCGGTGGGCAGGTGTACCAACCTGATGGCTGAATACGTGGTGTTGACCGACTGTCCACCGTGACCAGAGGCGCAGAAGGTGTCGACCCTGATATCCGTTTCCTTGAGGTCGATGTCAAACTCTTCGGCTTCCGGCAACACAGCCACGGTGGCTGCCGAGGTGTGGACGCGGCCCTGGGTTTCCGTGGCTGGAACGCGCTGTACCCGATGTACACCGGATTCGTATTTGAGGGTGCCGTATACATTATCGCCGCTGACAGTGAAGATGATTTCCTTGTAGCCGCCGGAACTGCCCTCGTTACTGGAGGTTACTTCGACGCGCCAGCCCTTGTTTTCGCAAAAGCGGACATACATCCTGAATAGATCGCCGGCAAAAATGGCGGCTTCATCACCGCCCGTGCCACCCCTGATTTCAACAATGGCGTTTTTGCCATCTTCAGGGTCGGCAGGTATCAGCAGCAACTTGATGGTTTCTTCCAACGCGGGAAGGCTGTTTTGGCTTTCATCAAGCTCTTGTTTGGCCATCTCTTTAAGGTCAGGGTCGGTTTCTGTTGCCAATAACTCCCTGGCCTCCTCGATGTTGTTCAACAGACGTTCGTAGGTCTGTTTGGCCGTCATGATTTTTTCCAGCTCCCTGTATTCTTTGTTGAGCTTGACAAATCGTTTCATATCGGCTACCACGGCGGGGTCGGTGATGAGCAATTCGACTTCCTCGAAGTGGTGCTGCAGGTCTTCAAGTCTGGTCAGCAGGGTGGGTTTTGCCATGCGTTAGTCGTAGTTGAACGTGCCGTAAGGGCTGCTGATGGTCAAAGATTTTTTATCGGAAGCTTCCACACGGCCTACAATACGGGCATCCAGTCCCAATTCGGCGGCCAATGCCAGGACGGTTTCGGCTTTTTCGGGTTTCAGATAGACTTCCAGCCTATGTCCCATGTTGAAGACCTGGTACATCTCTTTCCAGCCTGTGCCCGATTCTTCCTGAATCAATTTAAACAGGGGTGGAATGGGGAAGAGGTTGTCTTTGATGACGTGCAGGTTGTCAATAAAATGAAGGATCTTGGTTTGGGCTCCTCCTGAGCAATGTACCATACCGTGGATGTCGGCACGGTTGGTTTCGAGCAGGCGCTTGACAAAGGGAGCGTAGGTCCGGGTGGGGGAGAGCACCAGTTTGCCGGCGTCCAAAGGTGAGTCGGGTACTGTATCCGTGAGCCGCTTGCTGCCAGCATAAATCAGATCGGCCGGTAGGGCTGAGTCGTAGCTTTCCGGGTATTTTTCGGCCAGGTAGTTGGCAAACACGTCGTGTCTGGCCGATGTCAGGCCGTTGCTGCCCATGCCGCCGTTGTAAGAGGGTTCGTAAGTGCTTTGTCCGTAAGAGGCCAGGCCGACAATGACATCGCCGGGGCTGATATGGGCGTTGTCGATGATGTCTGCCCTTTTCATTCTACAGGTAACGGTGCTGTCAACGATGATGGTCCTGACAAGGTCGCCCACGTCGGCTGTTTCACCACCGGTGCCGTGTACACCGATACCCATGTTTCTTAATTCGGCCAGGAGTTCGTCGGTACCCTGTATGATGGCAGACACCACTTCGCCGGGGATAAGCCGTTTGTTGCGTCCGATGGTCGAAGAAACCAGGATATTGTCAACGGCTCCTACGCAGAGCAAGTCGTCAATGTTCATGATTAACGCATCCTGGGCTATGCCTTTCCACACGCTCAAGTCTCCTGTCTCTTTCCAGTAGAGGTAGGCTAACGACGATTTTGTGCCGGCACCATCTGCGTGCATGATGTTGCACCATTCGGGGTCGCCCCCTAGGATGTCAGGGATTATTTTACAGAAGGCTTTTGGATAAAGGCCTTTATCAATGTTTTTAATGGCATTGTGCACGTCTTCCTTAGCGGCAGAAACACCGCGCAACAGGTACCGTTGGTCGCTCATAAACGGGAAAATTGATTGGATGGGCAAAGATACACATTTTTGTCTAGCCCTCTGTTTGACAGCACAGTCTTTTTTACTTCAAACCGCAGGAATGTAATGGTTTTTTAATAACAAAAGGGCGTTGAGTCTGTGAAATTATCGTAGTTTTGCAAACAACTGTTAATGCATTTTTATACACCTTAAAAACGACTCGTATGATCCGTAAAATCGCTCTTATTTGCCTGGTGCTTCTGTCGATCGTGGGACTGGCTTCTGCCCAGTATCTGGTCAAAGGAGTGTTGGTGGACAGTGAGACGCAGGAACCCATCATTGGCGCCGCTGTGGTTAACGCAGCCACCAAAGCCGGGGATGTCTCTCAGTTGGACGGTAGTTTTCAAATCAAAGTGAGCGGGGGCGTATTGACCTTGGACATCACGTACCTGGGTTACACTGCTGTTAGTAAAAAGCTCACCGTCAAGGGTGATGTGAACCTTGGTGTTATACCCATGGTTTCCGATGCCATTGGTCTGGGAGATGTCACCGTGACCGCTTCTGTGGCCATCCGACGTAAAACACCCGTGGCATTGTCAACCATCGAGCCGGCCACGTTGGAAGTAAAGATGACCAACCAGGAGTTTCCTGAAATTCTGAAGATGACCCCCGGTGTCTACGCCACCAAACAAGGAGGTGCTTACGGAGACTCCCGCATCAACTTGCGTGGGTTTGAATCGGCCAACATCGCTGTGATGGTCAATGGTGTACCTGTCAATGACATGGAATGGGGTGGTGTGTACTGGTCAAACTGGGCCGGTCTCTCCGATGTGACCAAAAGCATGCAGGTGCAACGCGGTCTTGGTGCGTCCAAGATTGCCTCCCCATCTGTTGGTGGTTCCATCAACGTGGTGACCAGGTCGACCGACGCCAAACGGGGCGGTACTGTCTATTATGGTCTGGGTAACGATGGTTACCAGAAGCAGTCCATTTCCTTTTCCACCGGCTTGAGTGAAACCGGCTGGGCCGCTACCTTCCTGGGATCCAAGACTGCCGGTAACGGCTATATTCAAGGTACTGAATTTGAAGCCTACACCTGGTTTTTCAACCTTTCCAAAGTACTTGATAACCATACTTTTTCATTTACCGGTTTTGGTTCACCGCAATGGCACAACCAACGCAACTACAACAACTACCTGACCATTGCAGAATGGCAGAAGCAACCCCTGGGTTACAAATACAATCCGGCTTTTGGTTTCGACATGAATGGTCAGGCCAAAACCTCCAACCGCAACGAATACCACAAGCCTCAGCTTTCGTTGAACCATTACTGGACCATTGACGAATCCTCTTCCTTGTCTTCCGTGGCTTACGTGTCCATTGGCAATGGTAGTGGGTACAGCGGCCAAGGATATACTGATGACGATAGAACGGCCTGGTACGGTGCCTCCAGCGGTATTCCCAACAATCTGTTCAGACTGCCCGACGGTTCCTTCGATTATGGCGCGATTTACGCCCTCAATCAGGATCCTGACAACTTGAACGGGGCCAAGATGGTGATGTCACAATCGGTCAATCAACACCGTTGGTTTGGTTTACTCTCCACCTATACCAAGCAATTGCAGCAGATTGAATTTTCAGGTGGTGTTGACTTCAGGTACTATAAAGGTATCCATACCAATGTCATCAACGATATGTACGGCGGTTCCTTCTTTATCGACCAGACCAGCCGCCCCAGCTTGACCTCTACGGCATGGAAAACCCAAAAACTGGGTTTGGGTGATATCGTGTACAGGGATTACGACGGCTACATTGTTTCACAAGGGCTGTTTGGTCAGGCTGAATACACCGAGGGACCCCTCAATGCCTTCGTGTCCGCTTCTTTGTCTAATTCCACCTACTGGCGTTACGACCGCTTCTACTATGATGAGGCCAATGCCAAGTCGAAAACGGAAAATTACCTGGGCTATACCCTCAAGGGAGGTGCCAACTACAACCTCGACGAACACCACAACGTATTCGCCAATATCGGTTACATTTCCAGGGCTCCCTTCTTCTCTGGCGGTGTATTCCTGCAATCAGCTACAAGCAACATCACCAATCCCAACGGTGTGAACGAAAAATCGTTCTCTTTCGAACTGGGTTATGGTTACCGTTCACGTTACCTGACAGCCAATGTCAACGTCTACCGGACCTCCTGGCTAGACAAGACCATGGTTATCAGCCAGGACGCTTCTTCCTACGAAGCACTGGTGCTTAATATGGAAGGTGTCAACGCCTTGCATCAGGGTGTCGAAGTAGACCTGGTGGCCAAACCGATCAAAGGCCTCGAACTGACTGGAATGCTGTCCATTGGCGACTGGCGCTGGACCAACAATGCTTCTGGATACCTGTATACGCGTCAGGGACAACCAGTTGATAAAAACGGCAACGAAGTGGCTCTGTTGAGTCCCGAACATTACCGGATGAAGGTCAATCTCAAGGGTATTCGTGTTGGTAACTCAGCCCAAACAACGGCGGCTTTGGGAGCCAACTACGAATGGCTCAAGGGTTTCAAAACCGGTCTTGACTATGTTTACTGGGGCCGTAACTATTCTTACTACAAACTCAACGACGTTAGCTCTACGCTGACACCTGAGACCACTTACAAGCAACCCTGGATGATACCCGCCGCCGGCGTGTTTGATTTCTACGCTGCTTACCGTTTCAAGGTGGGTGATTTGAACTGTGTGCTCAATGGTAAAATCGACAACGTCTTTGATCAGACTTACATTGCCGATGCTGCCGACGGTGACGACCACACCTGGAGAACCGCTAAAGTCTTCTACGGCTTTGGACGTACCTGGAGTATGGGGTTGAAACTGATGTTCTAATGGAAACCAATCAAACAATCGCACAATGAAAACCATATCCCGTTTATTTCCTGTCATTGGCCTGGCTGTTATGCTGGTTGCCTGTGACTACAACGAAACCAACTTTCCCGGCTTCGACGATGCGGCCAAACCGACCAATGTGATTACCCGCACAGATTCGTTGACCACTGCCGACATTAATAAAATTAAAGACCTGATATACTTAAAGGAAAATGTTACAGCTGCTGATACTGCTGCTGTTGAATACTTAGCTAGCGAGGGCTATTTTCATGACGTCATCGCACCGGCAACTGTTTACATTCCCTTGTGGCTGAAATACAAGTATCTATATGCAGATTCAACTTCATCTGTTCGCGTAAAACTAAGAGAGTATTTGGCTGAGGAAGGTGAGTGGCAAGACCTGCGATATAAATTTGTATTGGATAGTACCTTGACCTGGACTCGCGTGTATGACGTTGAAATTTTTGCTGAATCATTCAACTCCTCTTTGGGTGGATTTGACCAATACAGTGTCTCTGGCACACTGAATTGGATTCAGAAAAGTTATAAAGGGTCAGGCTATGCCAATATGTCCGGTTACGCCAATAGTAAAAGCAATGCTAATGAAGATTGGTTGATTTCACCTTCTATCAATCTAGTTGAAAACAGTAATGCTGTACTTTCCTTCGAACACACCATTAACAAGGGTGATGTTGCCAACTTGAAAACAAACCATACTTTGTGGATTTCGACCAATTATGAAAGCGGTGACCCATATAAAGCTACATGGACTCAGTTGCCTATTACCGAGTACCCTACCGGTACTAGTTGGACTTTTGTTGAAAGTGGAGCTATCATTTTTCCTGACTTTGTGCTGGGCGAAAGTAACGTGAGATTTGCCTTCAAATACCTTTGTTCAGACATTGAATCTGCAACATGGGAGATTAGAAAAATTGTTTTATTGGAAAAACAGTAATATCAGATCATCAAAAGTGATGACATTTATAAGAAATCACTCCTTCGGTTTTCCGGAGGGGTGATTTTTTATGGTGCGCAATGCCTGACGCGTATCCAAGTTCCATCTACTGTGGGGATGCAGCGTGATTAAATGATGCTAGCGTATATGGTGAAAGAGAGGTGTATGAGGTTTGGACAACACATGTCAGTGCTACCTCCTTATCAAATTTTTTGCTCAATTTGACGACAAATGGCTGGCAATAAGTCCTTGTAGTTCGCTATAAAAGTATCAGATACTTGAATGACGTTTGATTGTTCCATCTCTAGTTGGAGTGTCAGGACATCACCCTTATTCTTGATATCCTTTGAATTGTCCACAAGGTAAACGTGGTGATAGTGTCCATCTGAGACACTGCTGTCGAGGTTTTCAAGGCCTTCTCTAAAATTACCAATAATACTTTTTTCACCAACAACATGGCCGCCTTCGTTGATCCTTATTTGAACCCGTTGTTTTGATATTTCAAGATCTCCAAGGAGTAAATAGATGAGGTTTATTTGGTAGTCGTCTTTTTCAAAGTCTCGAACGATAGAAAGTTGATCTTTTCTCAAGTTGCATTCAAAAGAAAAGTCTCTTTTTGATTGGATGGCTTCATGGCAGAGCTCATTGAAAAGCTTGTTAACTTCCTTTTTAAGACAGTATTCATATCTCATAGGATCAGAGGGCAACAGACTTGGATCGACTCTGCTTTCCAAGGCGTCAATATTCACAGGCATGGTTGCTATCCAACCAGTCTGGATGAAGAATGAACTGAAATAGGATTTCCCTGCACCGTTAGGGCCGGCAAGGATGGTTAATGTAGGCATCGTTAAAGTACAAAACAAGCACGCAAAGATTCCGAGGACTCTTTAATTGCTTCCTTGACATGTTGCCTGTACAATTCATCGTATGGGGAGGTCTTTGAAGTTGACAAAAGACTTTTCTGCTCCCTCAGATACTTACCACTTCCAACAATAGCAAGCTCACCTTTACTAGTCTTCTTGTAAAGGGTGGATTTTGTCTCTATTGACTGGTTCATCATAAAATGCGATTGATAAGGGTATCAACAAAAAAAGTTTCGCAATGTACGGTTTGTTCTGAAACTGTGCAACAATTTTTCTTGAAAACGTTCAAGTCACGCTGTTGGAAGATAATCGTTTTCTTAATTAATATCCTGGATTTGAGGAGTCAAGGGGGGGGCTTTATAGTAACCATCCCCTTGATTCCTTGGGATTTAGCGAAGTTTGGAAAACGCCAACAACCCTTAAAGGCTATTCAAGTAATTTGTGACGTTGGTTTCGATGCGTTTTGCGAGGTTGGAAAGATCGGCCTTGACGAAAGGTTCGCCGGCGATTTTCTCGTACAACTCAATGTAGCGTTCCGAGACGCTGAGGCAGTACTCAGGGCTCATAAAAGGCACTTGTTGACCATCCTTGCCCTGAAAGCCGTTTTCAATGAGCCATTGACGGACAAACTCTTTGGACAGTTGCTTGGGAGCCTCCCCTTTGGCAAACAAGGTTTCGTAACCCTCCAGGTAGAAATAACGCGAAGAGTCGGGCGTATGAATCTCGTCCATCAGGATGATCTCACCGTCCTTCTTACCAAATTCGTACTTGGTATCTACCAGGATGAGGCCCATGGAGGCGGCGATTTCCGTTCCCCGCTGGAAGATGGCCCTGGTGTAGGCTTCCAACTTTTCATAATCCTCTTTGCTGACGATGCCCTGAGCGATGATCTCCTCCTTGGAAATGTCCTCGTCGTGTCCTTCCTTGGCCTTGGTCGTTGGGGTAATGATAGGGGTGTCAAACTTTTGGTTTTCCTTCATGCCTTCGGGCAGGGTAACCCCGCAAAGCGTCCGTTTGCCAGCCTTGTATTCACGCCAGGCATGGCCGGTCAGGTAACCACGGATGACCATTTCCACTTCGAACGGTTCACATCGGAGACCGACAGTCACCATAGGGTCGGGGGTGGCCAATTTCCAATTTTTGACGATGTCGTTGGTGGCGTCCAGAAACTTGGCAGCAATCTGGTTAAGTACCTGACCCTTGTAGGGAATGCCTTCGGGCAAAATAACATCGAAGGCCGAGATGCGGTCGCTGACAACCATGACCAACAGATCATCGTTGATGTTGTACACGTCACGGACCTTGCCGTGGTACACGGACTTTTGTCCGGGAAACTGAAAATCAGTTCTTGTAAGTGCTTGGTTCATAGTGTTTTTATTGAGCTTCTTGTTTTTTCTCTGACATGGCTTGTTTCTTTTCAGCCTGGAATACTTCGTAGGCATCCACGATGCGTTGTACCAGTTTGTGACGCACGATGTCTTCCTTATCGAAGGTAATGGTAGCAATCCCCTTGATGTTTTTAAGCACGTGCATAGACTGGATGAGCCCTGACGTAACGTTGTACGGGAGGTCAATCTGGGTGATGTCACCCGTGACAATCATCTTGGCGTTCATCCCTAGACGGGTCAGGAACATCTTGATTTGTTGAGTGGTCGTATTTTGGGCTTCGTCGAGGATGATTACCGCGTCGCTCAAGGTGCGTCCCCTCATAAAGGCCAGGGGTGCAATCTGAATGACCTTGTTTTCCATGTAATCCTTTAGCTTGGCCGGTGGAATCATGTCTTCAAGGGCGTCGTACAGCGGTTGGAGATAGGGGTCAATCTTTTCCTTCATGTCGCCGGGCAGGAATCCCAATTTCTCACCGGCTTCCACGGCAGGACGACAAAGGATGATTTTTTTGACTTCCCTGTTTTTGAGGGCTCTGACCGCCAATGCGATGGCTGTGTAGGTTTTACCCGAACCGGCAGGACCTATGGCAAAAATCAAATCGTTTTCGCCATACGCCTTCACCAGTAATTGCTGATTTTTGGTTCTGGCCAATATGGGCTTGCCGTTCATGCCATGCACGATGAGGTTTTCCGTGCGCACTTCCAGCGGGGTACGACCCCTTACAATGTCTCTGATGGTCTCCTCGTTCAGGATGTTGTAATCCAGGCAATAACGCTCCAAGGCTCTGATAGCACTTTCGAAGGCATCTAGTTCGTTGGCTTCGCCCAAGGCTTTGATCACGTTGCCCCTGGCTACTATTTTCAGCTTGGGGTACAGCGCTTTGATCAATTGAATGTTGAGGTTGTTGACTCCGTTAAACAGAACAGGGTCAGCCTGTTCAATCATCAAAACGCGTTCGTTCATAAGCAGGGTTGTGGTTGATGCAAAAATAATAAAAATCAATGGATTATGCCCTGCTATGGCTGAAAAACCCTATTTTTGCGGTGACAGTTCGGCAAATGCCAGGTCTGTAGAACCAACGTACATCGGTATGAATCGCACAAAACACGCCTCCAAAAGAAATCGTCCCAGTTACAAATCCTTACTGGCCGCGGGTACAGGATTGAGCCTGATTTCCCCCGCCATGAGTCAATCTGAAGCGGTCAAGTCAGCAAGCCAACCACAACAGGGTTCTCAACCAAACATTCTGTTTATCCTGGCCGATGACCTGGGTTATGGCGATTTAGGTTGTTATGGGAATTCGGTTGTACAAACGCCGGTCATTGACAGCCTGGCCGGAGCCGGTTTGCGCTTTACCGATTTTTATGCTGGCGCCAGTGTATCATCACCTTCCAGAGGCTGCCTGCTGACTGGCTTGCACACCGGACATGCAACCATCAGGGGTAACATGTGTCGGGTAGGAGGGTTGGAAGGCGAACGCGAGGGCATTCCCGGCAAGGTGCGCCGTACCAACCTGCAGCCCGAAGAAAAGACCCTGGGTGATTTGCTGCGTGGTCAAGGTTACCGCACCTGCCTGGTGAATAAATGGCATGTTGATGGCTTTGACACAACAGCGACCCCCCTGGATAGAGGATTTGATGAATTTTACGGCTGGCTGGTGCACGAACCCCGTAGCCATAACTTTTACCCCGACGTACGTTGGCGCAACCGCGAACGCTACGAGATTGCTGCCAATCAAAACGGCAACCATGCCGACCACAATACCGATAGGGCTACCGATGAAGCGGTTGCTTTTATTACCCGTATGGGGAAAGGCGCCACTCTTGAGGGTTGCCAATCGGCAGCCAGCCAGGCGTCCGGCCAACCTTTTTTCCTTTACATGGCCTACAACGCACCCCACGTGCCCCTGGATGCCAAGGATACCCTTTTATACGCGGGTAAAGGCTTGCCCGACACCGACAGGCGGTATGCTGCTATGATCAGTCACATGGATGCTTCCATTGGTCGTTTGATGAACACCCTCAGGGAACAAGGAATGGCTGATAATACCCTGGTTGTTTTCGCATCCGACAATGGTGGTGCCAAAGCGGCTCAGGTGGAAACGCTGCCCTTGAGCGGCGTGTTGAAGGGCTGGAAAGGCGACTTGTGGGAAGGAGGCATCAGGGTGCCCCTGGTGGCTAGTTGGACGGGATACATCAAGCCTGGGACTCAAACCGCTGAACCCGCTTACTTTCCAGATTTCTTTGCCACATTTGCCGATCTGACAGCCTCTCATACCAGTGCGACTGGTGACGGGGTCAGTCTGAAGCCTTTATTGACCGGTGAAGTAACGTCCTTGCCTGAACGGGCCATGTATTGGGAACAGTATCCACGGGTGGGCATCAGCGTGGCCCTGCGGAAGGGCCCCTGGAAGGTTATTCGCCAGCAAATGGATCAACCCTGGCAACTGTACAACCTGAAGGACGATGTGGGAGAAACAACCGATTTGGCAGCCAAATACCCCGACATCGTGGCCGAGCTGAGCCGTTTGGCCGAGGAGGCCCATGAGCCGTCGCCCTATTGGCCGGTCTATCCTGAAAAATAACTACCTTTGCGGAGAATTTCCCAAAGGATGCTTCAACGGTACTTCATACGGTTTTCTTACGATGGAACCCACTACCACGGCTGGCAAATCCAGCCCAATGGGGTCTCCGTACAGTCAACCATGACCTCCATCATGCAACGCTACTTTGGCCTTGAGTTGCAATTGACGGCGGCCGGCAGGACCGATGCAGGGGTGCATGCCACAACCATGTACGCGCATTTCGACACCGATAAGCCGCTGGAGGATCTTACCGCCTTGGCCAACAAACTCACCTACATGATGCCCCCGGACATAGCCGTGCAGGCTGTTTTGCCGGTGACGCCCGATGCCAACGCCCGGTTTGATGCCCTTTCCCGAACCTACGAGTACCGCATGAGCGCCGTAAAAAACCCCTTTGCCAGGCAGTATGTGGCACCTTTTTATGGTCCGCTCAACGTGAAGGCTATGAACGAGGCAGCCGCCACCCTGTTTGATTACACCGATTTCACCAGTTTCAGTAAGGTGCATACCGATGTCAAGACCAATAACTGCCGCATCATGAAAGCGGAATGGCAGGAACGCGGCGAGGAGTTGGTCTTTGTGGTGCAAGCCGATCGCTTTTTGCGCAACATGGTGAGAGCTATCGTGGGAACCTTACTCCAGGTAGGACGTGGCAAATTGGATACAGCCGGATTCAGGGCTGTGATTGAGCAAAAAGAACGTTGTGCTGCCGGCACCTCGGTAGAAGCCAAGGGCTTATTCCTGGTGGACATTCAGTATCCAGATCGGATTTTCAGGTAACAACAGAATCGATTTAATTATGTGGTTAATCAGCGCGTTCGCATCGGCCTTGTTTTTAGGCCTGTATGATGTGAACAAAAAATTGGGCTTACGGAACAACGCCGTCCTGCCCGTGCTCTTTTTGAACACGGTGTTGTGTTCCCTCTTTTTTCTACCCATCCTCCTCCTGTCGCGTTTCGCGCCAGATACCCTGAAGGATACTATTTTTTTCGTTTCATCCGTACCGGCGAGCACCCATGGCTTCATCCTGCTCAAATCGGTCATCGTCCTTATTTCCTGGGGTACGGCTTATGTGGCCATCAAGAACTTGCCCATCACGCTGGTAGGCCCCATCAAAGCCATGCAGCCTTCCTTGGTGCTACTGGGAGCTCTGTTGGTCTTTAAAGAGCAGTTGAACCTTTACCAGTGGCTGGGCGTGCTGGTGGCATTGGCCTGTTTTGTCTTGTATTCCATGGCTGGAAAGAAGGAAGGCGTGTCGTTCTGGACCAACAAATGGGTCTGGTTTCTGTTTGTGGCCGTTATAACGGGGGCCATCAGCGGCTTGTACGACAAATACCTGATGAATCATTACGACCGCATGGCTGTACAGGTGTGGTACACCATTTATCAAATCGGCCTCATGCTGCCCGTTCTGTTGATCTTCTGGTACCCCAAGCGCAAAGTGGAGGCACCCTTTGAGTTCAGGTGGTCCATCATCGGCATCGCCTTTTTCTTAAGTTTGTCGGATTTTCTGTACTTTTATGCGCTCAGCTTGCCGGACTCCATGATTTCAGTCGTTTCCGTCGTGAGGCGTTCAGGTATTGTGATTTCCTTCCTGGCTGGGGCCTTTTTCTTCCACGAGAAAAACATCCGCATCAAGGGCCTGATTCTGTTGGGCGTGTTGGCCGCGATGTTCCTGTTATATTTGGGGTCTCGCTGATAGTGATTAATTAATGGCCTCACCCGATAACGGTGGCGGCAGTTTACCTAAAAAGACATTGAAATGATGAAACGAAAGCCTGTCTCCCTTTTGATGATCTGCTTGCTCAGTATGACTGTGCAGGCGGTGAATGTACAGGAACTATTCCTCAATATGCCAGCCAGTTTGCTGCCAACGTTGCCAAAGGCAGCCAGGCAGGACCTGGTGGACTTTTATACAAACAATCGAGTTGCCGCCATGCCGGCTGCATTCAATAATCAGATGGTGCTCAAGAATTTGACCAATGATTACCTGTTGTTGCAAACCACGCCTAGTTCGACCATTCAACTCAAATTGTTGCCTTTGAACGATACCGCTACCGTCATTGCCGTCATCCATACGGCTCAAGGTCCCCTGGAAGACAGCCGTCTGCTTTTTTATGGATTGGATTGGAAGCCCTTAGACCGATTTTACCAACCCGTTTTGAAGCCGCACTCCTTTTTGAAAAGTACGGACGAAAGCCTGATCGCTCGTTTTGATACGGTATGTAACCGTCTGTTTGTACGGTTGACGTTTGAGGCAGGTACGACAACCTTGCTGGCAGAACATGCCCTGAAGACTGATCTTACGGAGGATATCCTGCAAGCCTACGACGGTATGATTGAAGACGCCATACGCCTTCATTGGACAGGCGATGGCTTCGAGCGCTAACGTTGTCGGGCGGAAGCCGAAACGTGATCCATTACAGTTTATTCGACTATAATCCTGCCTTCAAAAGGGCACCGGTGAGGGGGCAAAGTGCGGCGGAACGGGTCTGGTTGGAGGGTAAGCTGCTTACCGAACCCAATTGAGCTACCTGAACCGTGCTTTTCCAGTAAACCCGTTGATCATCGGTGATTTTGATGGTTGTCAACGCAGGCATGCGGTAGTACAGGCCAACGGGTTTGGCTTTCTTGTCGATGCTGCGCTTGACCGATTCCAATGCTGGCGCGTAGGTGTTTGACACGTTGATCAGCACCGGCTCTCCACTCAAATCGTTTTTATCGACCAATCCTTGTTGACGGTTGAAGCGGCATAAGACCACTTCTTCTTCTTTTTTGGGTTCAAACGTGAGCCGATGTTGGGTTTCAACGGTTTCTGTGCTGCCGGTGAACAGTTCCAGGTAGTAGGTCTCCATGCGGTTGATTTCGGCCAGCAACAGTTTGTACGAGGCGCCATCGGCCGGTGTGTGTTCGGTTTCCTGATGCAAGAGGCTGAGCCTGGTTTCCCTAAGATTGAATAGCTGGGCTGCAGCCAATTCGGCCAGTTTGGCGGTGGAAGTGGCCTGTTGCATGTCTCTGGTAAAGGTGGAGCTGGCTTTGGTTTGGTATTCAGGTGTTTCGGTGCTTTTCTGCGGGCGATTGGCTGGTTTGCAGCCTGTGTGACAGGCCTGTTTGTCTACGTTGCAACCCAGTAGGAAGCCTTCCGGTGAAAGGCTGATGGTGGGTGCCTCTTTGGCTTTGGGGTCAGGCATGATCACAAAGCGCAGTTTGGTGTCGGGTACCGCAACGGGATTGGCGGTGATTTTTACCAGCTCATGGCTGATTTGTTCGGACTGGATCACTTCGTTGATGCCCAGGTAGCGCTCTGCGTACAAGGCGTAGGGCCCGGGTGTCTGCTTGGTGCGGCGAACAGTGACAGTGATGTCAAGTTGGGTTTTAGGTAAGGCATATAACAGGCCATCAAGAGGGGTGGTCGCCTCCGAAAGAGGCAGGCTGATGACTTGTGCCTGCAGGCTGCCGGTCAATAGCAGTGCGGCAATGAGGGTGGAGTACAGTTTCATGAATGGCGGTTTATGAGTGGGTAAGAAGGGTTAACTGTTTAAAAGCTTTGCCCAGGTGGTTGGCAATATCGCTGGCTATCAGACTCTCAACCGATTCGGTGTCCAGTGCCAACTCGGCGCTGAGGCCGTGCAGGCAGGTGCCTAGTATGCAAGCTTCCTCACGGCCATAACCTTGGGCCAGCAAAGATACGATTATTCCGGTCAACACGTCGCCGCTGCCTCCGGTGGCCATGCCGGGATGACCGGTGCTATTGAAGTGGCAGCGACCATCGGGGCTGATGCAGGCTGTGTAGGCACCCTTGAGTACGATGTAGATGCCTGCTTTTACGGCCATTTCAGTGGCTGCCTGCAATCGCTCGTACCCGTTGGCGGCTTTTCGCCCCCAAAGCCTGTCAAACTCGCCGGGGTGGGGGGTGAGGATGCTTTTCGGAGGCAAATACTCGAATAAGTCTGGGTCTCTGGCTAGTATGTTGAGCGCGTCGGCATCGAGTACCAACGGGACCTTGTCTGATTGAATCAGTGCTTTCAGCCCTTCTGCTGCTTCATTGGATTGTCCCAGGCCTGGCCCTACGCCAATGGCCGACCAAGCCTCGATAGGCTGCTCATTCGACCAGCAAGGACCTTCGTAGGTAGTGCAGAGGGCTTCGGGCAGTGCCGTCTGCACGATGGGAAGGCAACTGGCAGGCACCCGAAGGGTCAACAGGCCGGTTCCTGTTCTAAGTGCGCCCCTTCCGGCTAACAAGGCGGCTCCCATCATGCCTGGGCTTCCGGCAATCAAGAGACTGTGACCAAAATGGCCCTTGTGTGCGAATGGGGGGCGTGGCTTGAGCAAGAGGGCAGCGTCATCCGTACTGGTCAGAGACCATGGCGTGTCGGTTTCAGCCAAGGCTTCGTTGTTGAGCCCAATATCAACCACTTGCCATTGTCCGATGAATGGCTCATTTTCCGGTAGCAGGCAGGCCAGCCGGGGTTGCTGTAAGCAATAGGTGACGTCGGCTTTGATAACGGGTTTTTCAGGATTGGTTCCGTTGTCTTCGCCGAAGAGTCCACTGGGTAAATCGATGGCAATGCGTTTGGCGGGGAGGCTGTTCATCCAGTTTACTGTGTCAGCAAACGGACCTTCCAATGGTCGGTTGAGCCCGGAGCCAAATAGGGCGTCCAGCACGATGTTGGCTGGCTCCAGGTCGTTCAAAGCCTGAGGGTCGGCCGGCTCAAGCAAGGTGAGGCCTTTTTCTTGTTTAAGACGTTCCAGTTGAAGGGCTGCATCGGGGGATAATGACTTGCCGTATCGGCACATGACCACTGTAACCCGGAAGCCGTCCCTGTAGAGCCATTTGCCGACCACCAATCCATCGCCGCCGTTATTGCCGGGACCGGCCATCACCATCACTTTATCGGTGGGACTGATCATTGTACGAAGGCGGTGAAATAGCGCCATGGCTGCCCTGTCCATCAAGTCGGTAGAGGTTATACCCTCTCGTTTGATGGTTAGTTTGTCCAGGTGACGTATGGCTTCTGTTGTGAATACTTTCATCGTTTTAGAGGGCCCTCTGGAAGGCTGTTTTCTACCGTACAAACTTAGAAAAAAAGCCTGATAATTGGTAGCGTTAGTGTTTTTTTGTACCTTCGCCGCGGCTTATACAAAATCGTCAAACAGTCAAAGATAATGGATATAATCAGGGTGAAAGACAGGGACTTCAAACTGTTCTTGCCAAAAGAAACCATCACGGCGCGCATCGCCGAAACAGCCCAACGTATTAACGAAGAGCTGGCTGGAAAGAATCCCTTGTTTTTAGCCGTACTCAACGGCTCCTTTATGTTTGCTGCTGACTTGATGAAGCAGATTACCATTCCCTGTGAAATCAGTTTTATTAAATTGGCATCGTATGAAGGGATGCAACAGGGTGGCAAGGTCCGCGAGGTGTTTGGCCTGAGCGAAAGGATTGACGGACGCACAGTGGTTATTGTGGAAGATATCGTGGATTCCGGCAGAACCATGTTGCAATTACTGGATTCATTGAACACCAGAAATCCGGCCGAAATCCACATCGCTACGTTCCTTTTTAAACCGGCCGCTTTAAGTTGTCCCCTCACCCTTGATTATGTTGCCTTTGAAATACCCAATGATTTTGTCGTTGGCTATGGCATGGATTATGATGGGTTTGGCCGCAACCTGGACCAGGTCTATACAGTGATTCCTTGATAAAGGTCACACCCTTTGTCGTAGGTTCGACAAGGGCATTTATAGGTAATAGATTGGTAAATAAAATGGTTTTCAACATCGTTCTATTTGGTGCTCCGGGATCCGGTAAAGGGACTCAGAGTACGTTGCTGGCAGAAAAATTTGGGCTGGTGCATCTATCCACCGGTGATCTGTTGCGTGCGGAGGTTCAGAAAGGCAGTTCGTTGGGCATACAAATTGATTCGTATATCTCTAAAGGCAATCTAGTTCCAGACAATCTTATTGTTGACATGTTGGCTGCTGTGCTAGACAGCAATGAAGGTGCCAAAGGCTTTATTTTCGACGGCTTCCCCCGTACCACTGATCAGGCTGCTGCCTTGAAAAAGATGCTCGCCGTCAAGGGTACGGACGTTGCCTTGATGATCAATTTGAGTGTGGGTGAAGAAGAATTGATTAACCGGTTGCTTTACAGAGGTATTTCTTCAGGACGTACCGATGATAATTACGAAACCATCCAACACCGTATCAAGGTGTATCACGAAAAAACGGCTCCAGTCAAAGCCTTTTACGAATCGCTCGGTTGCGCTGTCGACATTGATGGCACAGGTAGCTTGAGCGAGATATTTGAACGCATCCAGTCAGCGGTGAACGCTGTTATCAACACATAAGGAATCATGCCTGAAAGCAATTTCGTCGATTATGTCAAGGTTTATTGCCGATCAGGCAACGGTGGTAAGGGTAGTACTCATTTCCACCGGGAGAAATACATAGCCAAGGGCGGACCCGACGGAGGCGATGGTGGACGTGGTGGACACGTCATACTCAGGGCTAAGACCAATTACTGGACGTTGATTCACCTGCGTTACGCCAGGCATATTTTCGCAGAACATGGTGCTAGCGGCAGTGGTGCGTGCAGTACAGGCAAGTCGGGTGCCGACATCTATATTGACGTGCCCGTTGGTACAGTAGCCCTGGATGCTGAAACGGGTGAGTTTTTGTGTGAAGTTACTGAACCCGATCAAGAAGTCATCTTGCTCAAGGGTGGCCGTGGAGGTCAGGGTAATTCGCACTTTAAGACGGCAACCAATCAAACGCCCCGCTTTTCACAACCCGGTGAACCTTTGGAGGAACGCACTATCATTCTG
>JAAYBL010000170.1 GCA_012718945.1 Bacteroidales bacterium | reverse complement strand
TTGTTTGCTCGTGTGGGTGGTGGTATCTACACCAAAGCCGCCGACGTTGGCGCTGACCTCGTGGGCAAGGTGGAAGCTGGTATTCCTGAAGATGATCCCCGTAACCCGGCTACCATTGCCGACAACGTGGGTGACAACGTCGGTGACGTGGCCGGTATGGGTGCTGACTTGTACGAGTCGTACGCAGGTGCTGTGTTGGCTACGGCTGCATTGGGTGCTTCTGCTTTTTCGTTGAGCACGGTTGAATTGCAGTACAAGGCGGTGATTGCACCGATGTTGATTGCTGCCGTCGGTGTGTTCCTCTCTATTATCGGTATTTTCGTGGTCCGTACCAAGGAAGGTGCCGGCATGAAACAGTTGATGGCCGCCTTGAACAGGGGTATCAATCTGAGTTCAGTGTTGACTGCTCTGCTGGGCTATGTGATCCTGTACCTTTTAGGTATCACTTCCTGGTTGGCCATCGGTACCTGTGTGGTCGTTGGTCTGATCGTGGGTATTGTTATTGGTAAATCCACCGAGTATTACACGTCCCATTCGTTCAAGCCCACCCAGAAACTGGCCAAAAGCGGTGAAACGGGTCCGGCAACTGTGATCATCAACGGTATTGGGCTGGGAATGATGTCTACGGCTATCCCCGTTACCATGGTGGTGGTGGGTATTGTGGCGTCCTATTTGCTGGCTGCCGGTGGTAATCTGGCCAACATCAGCATGGGTCTCTACGGTATCGGTATCGCTGCTGTGGGTATGTTGTCCACGCTGGGTATCACGCTGGCTACTGATGCGTACGGTCCTATTGCCGACAACGCCGGTGGTAACGCTGAAATGGCTGGTTTGGGTAAGGAAGTGCGTCAACGTACCGATGCGCTTGACTCTCTGGGTAATACGACGGCTGCCACCGGTAAGGGTTTTGCCATTGGTTCGGCAGCTTTGACAGCGTTGGCCTTGTTGGCCTCGTACGTGGAAGAAATTAAGATGGCCTTGGTTCGCATGGGTCAGACAACCATCGAAGTGGGTGGTGAGGCTATCCAAACGGCAAAAGCCAGCTTCTCTGATTTTATGGTTTACTACGATGTAAGCTTGATGAATCCGCTGGTATTGGCCGGTGTCTTTATCGGTGCCATGATGGCTTTCTTATTCTGTGGTATGACCATGATGGCTGTGGGCCGCGCTGCCGGCAGCATGGTGGAGGAAGTTCGCCGTCAGTTCCGTGAAATCAAGGGCATTCTTACCGGTGAAGGTACACCTGACTACAAGGAATGTGTGGCTATTTCGACCAAGGGTGCCCAACGTGAAATGGTGGTGCCTGCCGTCATGGCCATCGTTGTGCCTGTCTTGGTTGGTATCATTTTGGGTGTACCCGGCGTAATCGGCTTGTTGTGCGGTGGTTTGGGCAGTGGTTTCGTGTTGGCTATCTTCATGGCCAATTCGGGTGGTGCCTGGGACAACGCCAAGAAGTTTGTCGAAGAAGGCAACCTGGGTGGCAAGGGCTCTGAAGTGCACAAGGCTACTGTTACCGGTGACACGGTGGGTGACCCCTTCAAGGATACCTCCGGTCCTAGCTTGAATATTCTGATCAAATTGATGAGCATGGTGTCCATCGTTATGGTGGGCTTGACGCTGACGTTTACGTTGATCAAGTAAAAACCAGAGCGCTTCGTTTCGGCAGGATCCTCTCTTGCAATGCTCGCAGAGGTATGCGCGTGAATCGCACCGATTTTTCTTGAATCGCACACATAGTTAAGGTGTCTCAAAAGTGACTAACTTTTGAGACACTTTTTTTTCAATATAAGAACATATGTTCAGAAATTGAGTTACATTTGCGCACAAAATTGACGATATGAAACGAGTAGCCATACCTCTTGAACAGGAACGATTGTGTGCGCATTTTGGCCATTGCGAGCAATTTGCAGTATTTGATGTGGATAACGGCCTGATTTTGGCTGAAGAACGGTTGATACCACCGCCCCATGAACCGGGGCTGTTGCCGGGCTGGTTGGCTGAGCAAGGGGTAACCCACGTGCTGGCCGGAGGTATGGGGCAACGGGCCCTGGATTTATTTGCCGCCCGATCGATTGAGGTGACGGTTGGTGTGCAGCCCAAACACCCGGCTGCCTTGGTGCAAGAATGGCTGAACAAAACCCTCAAGGGAGGGTCTAATGCCTGTGATCATTAATTGTTTGCACATGTACGCAGATTACCGTTTTTTTCTTGTTGATGGTGAAGTGCGACTAGATTGCTCAGGAACTGGGCGTCAAACGGGGTAGTTTTGTGGTGAAACGAAATCGCTAGATAGACTTCGGATTTTTATTACCTGAAATGGGCGATTTTTTCTATTTATTGACGGATATGAACAAATGTTCATTATCTTTGTGTCAGTATTGACAAAAAACGGTAGAAAAATGAAAATAGCCATTCCTTGTGTGCAACCCTCTGCGTCTGCCTTGGTGGATGATCGTTTCGGTCGGTGTGCGTATTTCGCCTTTTATGATGAAGAAACCCAACAAACAACGTTTGTTGAGAATCCCGCTGCTCAAAGCAACGAAGGAGCGGGACCGGCTGCTGCTCAATTTGTCGTTTCCCAGGGTGCGGAGGCGGTTGCAGCTCGCCAACTCGGTCCCAAGGTGACTTCCTTGCTTCAAAGTTTATCTGTTCGTTTTATCGAGTTGAACGAGGCGGACTTGACGATCGATCGTGTCATTGGCTTATTCTAAGTGCGATGATCATAGCCATAGCCAGTGGGAAAGGAGGGACGGGTAAGACCTTGGTCTCCACTAACTTGTTTCAGGTTTCCCTGGATGATCGTGTGGATGTGGTACTGGTGGATTGTGATGCTGAAGAGCCCAATGATGCGGTTTTCTTGCCAGGTGAGCCCAAAGGCATGCAAACGGTTACTCAACAAATGCCTGTCATAGACAAGGCGGTTTGTACGTATTGTGGTCGTTGTCATGATTGGTGCTCCTATAACGCGATCTTCTTTCTAAGGGAGCCGCGCCGTATTGACGTCCTGGAAGATTTGTGTCATGATTGTGGAGCCTGTTTGGCTGCTTGCAAAGTTGGCGCCATCACGGAAAAAACGGTCCCCATTGGCACGTTGAGCATGCGCTACATCAACAAACGCCCTGCTTTGATTGAAGGACGTACATTGGTTGGCACGGCGTCGCCGGTCAAGATCATCAAACAGGCCATCAGCGAAGCTGGCAAGCACGACCTGGTTATTTTGGACGCCCCTCCTGGCATTTCCTGCCCGTTTATTGCCACTGTGGAACCGGCGGATTATGTTGTTTTGGTGACCGAACCGACACCCTTTGGTTTGAATGACCTGGCACTTTCCATTGAAACCTTGGAACAAATGGGCAAACCGCATGGTGTGGTCGTGAACAGGGCTGGGCTCGGTGATGAAGCGTTGTATCGTTGGTTGGTCGACAAGGGCGTTCTTCAGTTGGCTGACATTCCTTTTGATAGGGCAATTGCTTCGGTGTATGCTGAAGGCAAATTAGTTGTCAAGGTGCTTCCGGCGTATAAGCCGGTGTTTCAAACCCTGCTTGATCGCATTCGTGCACAGGCTCATCCTTCTACTATCGCATGAAAGATCGTGGTCCTTTGAAAGAAATCGTTGTCTTGAGTGGAAAAGGGGGTACGGGGAAAACCAGTATCACGGCTGCTTTGGCTACTTTGTTGGGAAATAGTGTCGTGGTGGATTGTGATGTGGATGCGGCCAACCTACACCTGCTCTTTTCACCCGAAGTGCAGGAAACGAATGTGTTTGTTTCCGGTCATAAGGCCGTCATTGATTCTGCTGTGTGTAATCAGTGTGGTCGCTGTTTGGCGCATTGCCGCTTTGATGCCATCCATCTGGTTGATGGTCAGCCAGTAATTAAAGAAACATCGTGTGACGGCTGTCAGTTGTGTGCCAGGGTTTGTCCGGAAGGTGCCATCTCGTTGATTCCTGCTGATAAAAGTCGCTGGTACAAGAGTACGTTTAGGTATGGTCATTTCATCCATGCCCGCCTGCAGCCTGGTGAAGAGAACTCCGGGCGTCTGGTACGGGTAATCAGGGAGGCTGCGACATCGTCGGCGATAGATCAACAGATAGGTATACTCTTGCTTGATGGTCCTCCGGGTACAGGTTGCCCTGTTATTTCATCCATTACCGGTGCCAACATTGCGCTGGTGGTGACTGAAGCGTCAAAGTCGGGTTTGCATGATCTCAAGCGTATCTTGAGTTTGGTGGCTATTTACAAGCTTCGCACGTTTGTCGTCATCAACAAATATGACCTTAATCAAGCTGTCTGTCAGGAGATGGATACTTTTTGTGAGCATTCAAATGTGCCCGTCATCGGTAGGATTCCCTTTGATCCGACGTTTGTCACGGCCATGATTCATTGTCAGAGTTTGATTGAGTGGGCTCCGGCATCGCCTTCTGCTCACGTGATTCGTGAGGCTTTTCAGGAGTTGGTGGAGCAGTGCCAGTTGAACGTCACTCAGTATAGATAACTAGAAACGTTAATGAGAAAAGGTTTTGCCTTTGCCGCCACCAAATCGACGCCCAAAGCCTGGACCATAACCACCGCCTCTTCGTAGACCTCGACCTTGTCCTTGACGGTTCTCATCGTTGTTTGTAAAGCCGGGTTGGTCATAACCTGCGCAATAACCCAACCCTCGGCCTGTCATGGGACCTTGTCCCATCGGGCCTGTTTTGTCTCCTCTTGCCATTGTTGTACGTTTTAATTGAATGATGAGACAAATATACGCATAATAATGAACAAATGTTCATAAAGCAGCGCTTTTTCTCTTCTAACATTAAAAAAGGATGCCATCCCTTTGCAAAGGATGGCATCCCATCAAAAAGGATGGCATCCCATCAAAAAGGATGGCATCCTTTTCAAAAGGATGCCATCCCTTCGATCAATTGGTGGAGTTGTTGTTTGAGGTTGAGGAGCATGGAGGGGGTTAGCCCTTTGTCTTCGAGGCCGGCCACGAGTTTGAAGGGAATGGCTGAGGCGTCTTCCCGCATGGCGCGGCCTTTGTCGGTGAGGGATATCATCACCTTGCGTTCATCGTCGATACCTCGGCTGCGGGAAACCAGCTTCATCACTTCCAGACGTTTGAGCAAGGGGGTGATGGTGTTGGTGTTGAGCAACAGCTTGTGCGCAATCTCATTGACCGTCATCGTTTCTTCTTCCCACAACACCATCAAGGTCAGGTACTGGGGATATGTGATGCCCAGGGCGTCTAGGTGAGGTTGATAGGCCCTGATAATGAGCCTGGAGGCTGCGTAGACCGGGAAACAGAGTTGGTTTTCCAGTTTAAGGTGGTCGTAATTGGCCGGATCGAGGGTTTTCATGAGCGCCTTATTTGAGCTTGCCGGCCAGGTAGGTGTCGATGGCTGCGGGTTTGGTAAAGGGGGAGAAACGTTTCAGGGGCTTGCCGTCGGCATCGACCAGGAACTTGGTGAAGTTCCATTTCACTGATTTGCCGGGGAAACCAGGCAGGCTGTCTTTCAGGAAAACGAAGAGGGGATGGGCATTGGGCCCGTTGACATCGACTTTGGCAAACATGGGAAAGGTGACGCCGTAGTTGATCAGGCAGTTTTCGGAAATGCTTTTTTCATCGCCTGGTTCCTGGTTGGCAAACTGGTTGCAGGGAAAACCGATGATTACCAGTCCTTTGTCTTTGTATTTTTGATAAAGGGCTTCCAGGCCTTCGTATTGAGGGGTAAGGCCACATTTACTGGCGGTGTTGACCACCAGGAGGGTTTTACCTTTGTACGTAGACAGATCGACTGATTTCCCTTGCAGGGTGATGGCGGAAAAATCGTGTAGGGTTTTCATTGTGTTGGGTTTTTATAGATTGATTAGTAACGATTCATGGGTCTGTTTGGTTAATTATGTCGTTCGCGACACAAATATAGGCTAAATATTTATCGCGCGCGATATAAATGCGGGTTTTTAACGTAATTTATAATATGGAAGATTTTGGACAATTCATTGCACAGTTTTTCGAGTCATCGTACATTAGCCGCCTGAATCGATTTTGTAAAGAGTCAATGAATCCATTATTTAACCGTCCGATGGTATGGCTATGACGCACTGCTTTAACAACCCGTTGCATTCTATGGTCACACTAAGAAGTATACTCCTGGCATGCGTATACTTGTCTGTTTTGCAACCCCTCTCGGCCCAGAGTCGGCTTTATCCCCACGAGTTCGACCTGGATGCGGTGACCTTATTGGATGGTCCCTTCAAAAAGGCCATGTTGTTGAACGATTCCGTTCTGCTGGCTTATGACGTGGACAGGCTGTTGCAGCCTTATCAAAAACAAGCTGGCATTCGACAAACGGGCAAACCCTTTGTCAACTGGTCGGGTGAGATAGGTAATGGATTGGATGGCCATGTAGGTGGTCACTACCTGACGGCGCTGAGCATGGCGTATGCAGCTTCCAGGGATCAGGCCCTCAAAGCCAGTCTGAAGGCAAGGTTGGACTACATGCTGGCCGAATTGAAGCTGTGTCAGGATGCCGTGAAGGATACCAATAACCTGATGTATGGTTATGTGGGGGGAGTGCCCAGCAGCACACAGGTGTGGACGGCACTTTACGCCAAGAACATGACCTACTACAACAACTCCTGGGTGCCCTGGTACAACCTGCATAAAACCTACGCTGGTTTGAGGGATGCCTGGCTGTATGCCGGTGATGAAACGGCCAAAACGATGTTCCTCAAGCTCTGCGACTGGGGTGTCCGCATCACTTCACCGTTGTCGGATGCCCAAATGCAACTCATGTTGGATAAAGAATACGGGGGTATGAATGAGGTATACGCCGATGCGTATCAGATGACGGGCAATCCCACGTATCTGACGGCCGCCAAGCGTTTTTCGCATAAGGTGTTGTACGACAACATGCGGCTGAATTCCTCCGTTTATCTGGATGGTAAACATGCCAACACGCAGATTCCCAAGGTGATTGGGTTTGAACGAGTGGCTCAACTCGATCCCTCGGCCACGACCTACCATACGGCTTCGCTCAATTTCTGGAAGAACGTGGTGGACAAACGGACGTTGGCGTTGGGAGGCAACAGTGTCAGCGAGCATTTCCTGTCGGCCGCCAACTGTGTGAAATACACCACCGAACGGGAAGGTCCTGAATCCTGCAATACGTACAACATGCTCAAACTGACGGAAAACCTCTTTGCCGTCAATCAGGATGCCATGTACGCCGACTATTACGAAAGGGCGTTGTTCAACCACATCCTTTCCACCCAACATCCCGAACACGGGGGGTATGTCTATTTCACATCGGCCAGACCTCAACATTACCGGGTTTATTCCCAGGTTAACCAGGCGATGTGGTGCTGTGTGGGTTCGGGCATGGAGAATCATGGCAAGTACGGACAATTCATCTACAGTCGCCATGAGAACGATTCCCTCTTTGTCAATCTGTTTGTGGCCAGTGAACTGAATTGGACTGAACAACAAGTGGTTGTGAGGCAGGAGACGCGTTTCCCCTATGAACAGGGTACCACGCTTACATTGACCAGGCCGATCACTGTCACCGATAGTTTCACGCTACTGCTAAGGCACCCCAAGTGGGTGGCTGCGTCTGGCTTTGTGATTCGTGTGAATGGTACGCCAGTAGAAAGCGCGTCTACCCCTGGGTCGTATGTGGCGTTGCGCAGGCCTTGGGCCAGCGGCGATGTGATTCAAGTGGAATTGCCCATGCGGGTGGCTTGTGAAGCCATGCCCAACTACACTACGTATGTGGCGCTAACCTATGGGCCGGTCTTGTTGGGTGCCAAAACGGGTACTGACAACCTGGTTGGGCTGTTGGCTGGCGAGGGGCGGATGGAGCATGTGGCTACCGGTCCTTATAAAACCTTGACCTCGGCGCCGATCTTGATTGGTGACAGAGCTAGTTTGCCGGATTCGGTGGAGTTGGTTGACGCCGATTCCTTGCATTTCCGCATCAAGGGGTATTTCAACAGTCCCCGTTATAACGACCTGCGTCTACAGCCTTTTGCAACCATTCACGACAGCCGCTACATGATGTATTGGTGGCAGTTGACCAAAGCGCAGTACGAATCGGTGCGCGCAACAGTGGAAAAGGAGGAAGCGTTGCTGCTGGAATTGGATAACCGCACGATCGATCAGGTTAAACCAGGTGAGCAACAATCTGAATCGGATCATTTCATGCAGGGTGAGTCGACCAATAACGGGGTGTTCAGTGGCTCGTTTTACCGGGATGCAACCGATGGGGGCTGGTTTGGCTACCGCATGCTGACAAAAGGTTTTACGGATTCAGTATCACTGATGGTGCGTTACTATGGAAAGGAAACGGGCCTCAGAACCTTTCAAATCCTGATCGACGGCGATACACTTACCAGGGTCAACTTAACCAATAAATGGAAAACAGAGGGTATTATCAGTGTGGAATATCCGTTGCCTGCCGCGTGGTTGGCCGGGAAAGATACCATCAGCGTGGTGTTTGATGCGTTGCCCGGTCATGTAGCTGGTGGCGTGTTCGGTCTGCGGCTGTTGAACGGTCGTCGGGTGGAGCCGCTGGTGACTTATCGTTTCACGGCCGCCGATTGGGGCGTCTGTGATGCGGGCAGGGCCCCGGCTTCGTCGTTCAGCTACGATAATGTGAACAACACGTTTACCATAACCCGTTCGGGTACCAACAACATCTGCTTCATGATGAATGCAGCCAGGAATAATGCGTACAGTGTGAGCAGTGACAAGACCTTCTTTCTCATCAAAGGGAAAAATCTACGGACAACGGCTGGGAGTAGTTACATCTGGTGGTTCAACGGCTTCAACAACGGAGGGAGCACGGCTCCGACCTACACTGTCACTGGGACAGCTTCCAATTACCTCCTCTGGCAAGTGCCGGGGACGGCCAACCTGGCCACCAACATGGATTATACGCAACCTTTCATCAAAGTGACCAACAACGGTACCTCGTTTATCAACGCCATTGGGTTGACCTCATCAGCGGCTGATTACAAATCGACCATCGAGGACATCAACTTCTACAGTGCGGAAGATGCTGCGGCCATTTACCCTGAAGTGGCGGCAACGCTGGGTATCACGGGTATGACGGCCCTTAAACCGCGGGTTGGGGACATCCATGTGAACGCTTTGGATGGTGGGCGATTGCAGGTGGTGTCGGAGCGAGGAGCAGACGTGCCTGTGTTTGATGTCGCCGGTAGGCTGGTCAGGATGCTCCACCTGGCTGCCGGGGAAGTGCATAGCCTGAATGTAAGGCCTGGCGTTTATTTGATAGCGGGTGAAAAAGTGGTGGTGCGTTAACATCGGTTGACTATGTCGTTGTTTCATCGTTTGCGGTTTGATTGGTCTACTGAACGCCGCAGGACGCTAAGGAAAAGCCCCTTGCGTTTTGTGACAGGAGTGCCTTTTGTGGTGAGTTTGCTGGCCCTTGCCGGTTTATTGTATGTGCTTGGATTCGATGTGGAAAAACCGGCGTACATCGGTTGGCATAAGGCCTTGGCCTGGTTTGCCCTGGCTATAGTCCTGTTCATCCCACTGAGGCATCTCATTTTTATCGGGCACGTAAGGTTTGGGTCTGGTTGTTTGACGGTTTGTTGGTGCTGGCTGCTTTCTTGTCGTTGCTGGCCATGGCTGCTGGTTTGCCCGTTGTCTTGTTTCGTTCACATGAGTGGCTGCTGCTGTTGTTTACCGTGAATTTTTTACGTGAGTTGTCGGCTTTGAACCTGGAATTCAAACAGACAACGTTCAATCCGGCTCAGCTCTTCGTATTTAGCTTTTTGAGCATAATCCTGTTGGGTGCGGCTTTCTTGACCTTTCCCAACGCCACCAAAGGCGGGCTGTCGTTTGTGGATGCGTTGTTCACTTCAACGAGCGCCGTTTGTGTCACCGGGCTTACCTTGGTGGACACGGGTACCTATTTTACGCTCTTCGGACAAGGAATCCTGCTGTTTCTCATTCAGGTAGGCGGATTGGGCATCATGACCTTTACGAGTTACTTTTCCTATTTTTTTAAAGGGGATTCTTCATACCGGAATCAACTCATCATTCAGGAAATGACGGGCGCAGATAAAATTGCCGAGGTGTTTCGTACGTTGAAGCATGTGTTGGTTATTACGTTCTAAATTGAAGCAATAGGAGCGTTGTTGCTCTACGTCAGTCTTTCGGGTGGGCCATTGGACAACAGCTGGGGACGGGTCTGGTTTGCGGCCTTTCACAGCATTTCGGCTTTTTGTAACGCGGGTTTCTCTACGGTTCCCAACGGTTTTTTTGCTGAGGGATTCAGGTTGGAATATGATGTTCAGGTTACGATCGGTTCATTGATTCTTTTCGGAGGGATAGGATTCCCCATCTTGTATAATCTTTGGTTGTACCTCAAGCATTTATTGAACGACCTGTTGTTCAAGAAGCAACACAGGCATGTGGCTTGGATCATCAACCTTAATACGCGTATTGTCGGTATGACCACCTTGATATTGGTGGTTTTGGGTACGGTGGGCTACTTTTTGCTGGAACGCGAACAGGCTTTTGCTGAGCATGAAGGCTTTGGCCGATGGGTCGCTGCGTTTTTTGCCTCGGTAACCGCCAGAACGGCAGGTTTCAATACCATCGACTACGGTCAGTTGACCTTCTCGGCCATTGTTCTGACCTATTTTTTGATGTGGATTGGTGCATCGCCCATGTCTACGGGCGGGGGTATCAAGACCAGTACGTTTGCTGTCAGCTTGCTTAATTCGATTAGTATAGCTAAAGGCAGGGGGAGACTGGAGGCTTTTGGGCGTGAGATATCCGACATGACGGTAAAACGGGCCTATTCACAGGTCTTTCTATCGGTGTTGGCCATCGGCTTGTCGGTCTTGTTGGTCTCCTGGTTTAATCCGGCGTTGACGCTGAGGACGGTCATCTTTGAATGCGTATCAGCTTTCAGTACGGTCGGGTTGAGCATGGGCATTACGGCTCAACTGAGTATGGGTGGTAAGCTGGTCATCATTGCGACCATGTTTGTGGGACGTATCAGCCTGCTTACGTTGATGGCTGCAGTGGTCAGACAGGTTACCTTCAAACAATACAGATACCCAAGTGAGGACATCACCATCAACTGATGGTGCTTGCATTATCATCAACATTCAATCAACGTTCAATATGAAGTACATCATCATCGGCCTGGGACATTTTGGGTCATCCTTGGGTCAAAAACTGACCACCATGGGTCATGAAGTCATAGGAGTGGATCCTGACATGGGTAAGGTGGAAGCCTGCAAGACATACATGACGCATACGGTGTGTATGAATCCATCCGAACCCGAATCGGTGGCCAGTTTGCCGGTACCTTCGGCCGATGCCGTCGTTGTTTGCATCGGTATGAATGAGGGTGCCAATATTCTGGCAACGGCCGTAATGAAACAGATGAAGGCCAAGCATCTGATATGTAGGGCTATATCACCTCTGCATAGAACAATTTTAGAAGCCATGCATGTGGATGATATCGTTTACCTGGAGGAAGAAACCGCTCATCGGTGGGCCAGGAAGTTGAATGTCAAGGGTTTGCTGGACTCCTATGAAATCACCAATGAATTCTCCATCGTTGAAGTGTTGGTCCCAAAGCGGTATGTGGGGAAAACATTGGCCGAATTAAGCCTGCGAAATAATCACAACGTGCTGGTGTTGGCAACCGTCAAACTGATTGAAGAGTCCAACGCCATTGGTGTGACCAGGAAAACCAAGCAGGTCAAGGAGATGGCCTCGGCTACGACAGTGCTCGAAGAGGGGACTGTGATGGTGCTTTATGGCCGCATGAAGGACATCGAAGCTGTTCTATAGCTGCAACTTCTCTTTCAGCACCTTATACCCGTTCGTGCTCGCTCTAACCTGGTGGCCTGTTTTAAGGGTGACCAGGTAGTGTTGCTTTTCGTAGAGTTCGAGCCTGGAAATGGCGTTAGTATTGACGATGTAGGAGCGATGAATCCGTACAAAATGGCCGGGCAACTGGCTTTCCAGGTGCTTCATGGTTTCTTCCTTGATGTACCTGGTCTGGGCTGTATACAGTAGGACATAATCGCCTTCAGCTTGCAGATAAAGGAGCTCGGTGACGGGAATCAGATGGATGTTGGCACCCGATTTCACCGTGATGGTATCTATTGGTTGCAGGGCGACCGTCTTTTTTTCGGTGAGTGGTTCTTCATCACAGGTGTCGGCTTCTTGTTCAACCTGGTCGGTATCACTGGAGGTTCGACCATAGTGTTGTACCATCAACAATAGAAACAGGGTGCCAATGATGACTTTGATGGGCATCATTTCCACCAGCAGGGTGAATGTCTCACGGTTGACGATTAAGAATATTATCAGGTGCTCAGTGCCTAACCATACCACCAGCAGCAGTGCCAGTAAGGCCAGGTGGTTGAAAAAGCCTTGCAAAGGGTTATTGCCGCTCAGGCGTGTGAAGCGCAGCACAAACCACAGCATGACGGTCAATCCCGATAACACCAGCCCTGAAAACGCTCCTTCCAGCAAGAGGGTGCCGAAAGGCAGGGAGCTCATCCCGGTCAGGGAGAGTGCGAACACACTCCCTGACAACAGGAAACAGCCCAAGTATAAAAGGGTTCGGGACCAACTGGTGAATGCCGGATGCCTCATGATGCCTTAATCGCGCAGTTCACATTCGCCGAAGGCCACTTTGCCCTCAATGGTGAGGTGCCTGGTTTCTTCGGGGTAATAGGTTTTGTTCAATCGTTCGTCGCTGAATGTGCCGAACATGGAGTTGCCCTTGATCTGAATATTCCAGGTGCTGGGAACGATGACGGACACCGAACCGAACGAAACATCAACGATGAGCTTGCTGTTGCCTTCGGGTAGTTCGGTTTTGCGCAGGTCAAGTATCACCTCGCCAAAGGAGCATTTAACGTGACCACCCTTAAATATAGGATCGATCACAATGTTCTTTTGGCTGTCAAAGGAGGTGTTGAGAGTCAGGTAGCCATCTTCGTTTTCCCATTTTGAGGAAGACGTAAAATCAGCCTTGCCAATTCCGATGATGCAGTTTTTGAACCAGTACTTGCAGGTGAAGATAAGTACACCGCCTATGATCAGGAGCACTGGCCACCAGATGCTGGTGAAGTTTTCAGGGATGCCCCATTGGGGGTTGACTTCGCCCAGGTAGGGTATCATAAAAAAGATACCGAGTGACAGGAGAATGGTGGAGACGCCCCATTGACGGTTGAACAATAAGAAGAGACCGACTATCAGCAACCAGATAGGCTTGGCTGTCAGGACGCTTTTATAATCGGTGGGGATGGCGCCGGTGTTGACCAGCAGAAATACCAAACCGACCAAAACCAGGGTCAATGCTAAGGCCAGGCCTGAGCGATGAGGTTTGCAGGTGGGACAATTGTCGTTGTTTCGAGGGTGACGCATAGGATGTGAGTTTAAAAGTTAGACACTACGAATGACACCGCAAAAGTAGGTGGCTGGATATCCTGGGACAAGCCCTCATCGATGAACAGGGTCTAAAAACCCGATGAAACGCTTCATTTTCCCGATGGCCATCGTTGTGCAGCGTGGCGCTTGATTCATGAATCATCGAACCGTCACGATAGTCCGGATGTTATTCGTCCAGAAATCGTTTGGATAAATCGTAGGCATCGATGCGTCTGTCACGGAGAAAGGGCCACCAGCGGCGAACGTTTTCCGAACGGCTCAAATCGATGTCAACTATAAGCAGGGCAGGGGCTTCGTCGGAGGCCAGGGCCAGCATTTCTCCTTGGGGGCCGGCGGCAAAACTATGCCCCCAGAACTGGATGCCTTTGGTTTGCCCTGAAGGGTCGGGCTCGTGTCCCACGCGGTTGACTGCCAGGACAGGTAAGCCATTGGCCACTGCATGACCACGTTGTACGGTCATCCAGGCGTCTTGTTGGCGTTGTTTTTCTTCGGGTGTGTCGTTGGCGTCCCAACCGATGGCTGTGGGGTAAATCAGCAGCTCGGCTCCTTTGAGTGCCATCATGCGGGCGGCTTCCGGATACCATTGGTCCCAGCAGACCAACACGCCCAGTTTGCCCAGGCTCGTTTGAATGGGTTCAAATCCCAGGTCGCCAGGCGTGAAATAGAATTTTTCGTAGTAGGCGGGGTCGTCGGGTATGTGCATTTTACGGTAGCGACCGGCCAGGCTGCCGTCGGTGTCGAAGACCAGGGCAGTGTTGTGGTATAGCCCGGCTGCTCTGCGTTCAAACAGGGAGGTGACCAGGACGACGTTGTTTTCCCTGGCCAGGCTAGCATAATGGTCGGAAGCGGGGCCAGGAAGACGGACAGCCAGATTGAACAGCGCCACGTCTTCGGTTTGACAGAAATAGGGGCCGTCGTGGAGTTCCTGCAAGATGACCAGGTTGGCGCCGGCTTGGGCGGCTTCACGGATACGGCTGGCCAGTTTGTCGTGTTGGGTTTGAGGGGTGCCGGCCCAGTTTTCCTGAACCAGGGCTGCGGTGATTCGACGTGTCATGCTGTTTCGCTTAGGTTGCTGTGAGACGTCCAAAGGTACAATCTTTTTGAAAACCCCCAAAAACATTGAAGGCTCTGCGCGTTTTGTAATGCCCCAAAAACATTGAAGGCCCTCCGCGTTTCGGAGGGCCCCAATGGTTTACGGGAAGAAGCTGCATCAATGTGATGTGTGAAACTCCGTATGACAGGATTTGAGTGCCGGTTCTCTTTGTAATCCGCTGCGCCTGATGCGATTCTTTCGAAGTGCGGCCCGCCATTGAAAACCTAAGCGTTGTCTCGGCGTTTGTAATAGAATTGATGAGTCTGCCA